>DATJVT010000371.1:0-11690 GCA_035501695.1 Terriglobia bacterium
AAAGAGCCGGCAAGATGCCGGCGCTACGAAAGCCGACAACCCTTTTGATTACAAACGAGCCGGCAAGATGCCGGCGCTACGAAAGCCGGCAACCCCGGGTTTTTCCGCAGCCTGTGAAGCCCGGATCCATTGTATGCCAAAAACGTGCAGGGGCCGGCACGCGTGCAGCCTCGTAGGCCGGGGATGGAGGAGAACAGATTGAAAGTGTGCTTTTGTGAAGATATACGGGGGGAGGACCCCGCCGGGATTTAATCCTCCGGGGATAAAGGCTCAGATTTTCTTTTCAGGAGGGAAGTGGCCGCTCGATAGGCCAAATAATAGACGTTGCCGCGAAAGAGGTATTCGCGGTCCTCCAGGAAAAGCCACCGGCTGGCGAGAGTGAGGCGGTTATGCCGGGGTTCTTCCAGGTCCCGGCTGGCCGGGTTATGGGCGGAGCAGTCCTGCAAATACAACAAAACGGCTTTGCCGTCGGTTATGCTGGGCATGCCGCTGCCGGGAGTCCGGACGGCCCCCGGCCGGTCGACCGTCCCAATCCCCGCGACACAGCCGGCGGCGACCAGGTCATTCACCACGGTGCTGCGCTCGCGGTCGATTAAAGGATCGATGCGATGCGTAATGCTCATGCGCCTCTGGTCCAAGATGATGTTGGTATCGTGGGTGGCGGCCGCCAGCCAGACCGGAGTTCCCGGAAAAGTTCCCGGCCAAATGCGAATATGGTGGCGCTTGGCCACGGTGTTGAGGGTCTTTTGAAATGACAGAGTGGAGGTGTTCCCGCCATACCTCAGCGGGGCCACGGGGGCGACGGGGTCGGCTCGCATGGATGAAAATGCGGCATACATCCGGGCGAACGAGCGGCTGGTGAGCAGGTCACAGGTTTCCCACCCGGCCGCCAGAAACGCACCCTCCACCTGCGGGCGCGAACCGACCAAGACCAGATCGATCATATCCCCGGCGAGCTGCGTATCCGGATGGCGGACCTCATCCGGCTGGGCGGCCACCCATTGGGATAACTGTGGGGAGATGGGGGCAGGCGGTTGAAATGAGGATATGAAGCCGGCAGGCAACTCCATCTGCACCAGCAAGTCGGTGCCGGCAGGGAATTCGATCTCCGGGTCCGGCAGCCGGTCAAACAGCAACCGGGAACCCAGCATCGCTGCGGCTCCTACGGGGGATGGCACGAAATGGGTATAGACGGTTCCCACCGCGCCCGTCAAACCCATAGCCGAGCGCGGAAGCAGGAACGTATTCGGACGATACCAGATCCCGCCCAGCCAGCTCGACGCGTGACCGGCGGCCAGCACCCCCTGGATCCGATTCTCGCTGACTTGCTCACGCGCATTGTCCACATCGACGAGGACCACTTTGCAGTCGAAGGGGCTGCCATCCGGCAAATGGCAGGCGTCAAATTGCAGTTGCAGCATGGCGCGCTCGCGGAGAATGCCGAGTCGAACCGACGCGGAATTTTCCACCTTACCGCTGACCAGGGTTCCGCTGGGCAGGAAAAAGCCTTTCTCGCGCAATTCCGGGCCAATCACACGGGTGTCGAAGCGAGTGCCAGGGGGCGAGAAACTGGCAAGAGGAGTCAGCAGACGGATCACCATGGAGTGGACGTGCCCATTCGACGTTCCAAGGCCCGCTGCCATGAGTGATGAGGCGAGCAACACCAACCCTATTCCGCTCGCGAATCGCAACCAAAGTCTGGGCACCGGCCGGGCAAACGAAACCATGGGGTGTTCCTCAGTTGGGTAGAAGGCTGGTGGAGATATCCCAGTGGCCCAGCAGCCGGAGAGGTTCGCGCGGCGAACGATTCCGCTGTAGCGAGGCAAATCCTCGCTTTGGAAGGCCACCCGCCGTGAGGCAACGGGAAAGTAGGGCAGCAGGGCGTAGACGGTGAAGGTGCCGGCGAATACCAGGGTCCGATATCGCTCGCACCTGGCACACCCCCCAGAAGATCACCGGGGCACATACTAGAATAAGCAGGCGAGCCGGCCTCAACTGCCACATCATCCCGAGGCAGCCAAGATAAAAACAGTAAACCAGCACAACCTTCTCATAACCACGAAGGCCGGACCGTTTCTTCACTTGGGCAACTGCTGCCAATTGGCCTGCGACGAGGGGAATCCTTTCATCCGGCAAGTCAGGTGGTATGTCCAGTCATCCTGCCGCCCGCCACTATACAGAAATACGCGCAAGCGTCCACTCCTTGTTACAACTCCACGGCCGCTCGCTTTACGCGCTGGGTCAGTAGGGAAAGGATTTCATCGCGTCCGTTTTTCGGCGGCTCTCTCGATACCTCGCCGTGCCTGGACTCTATCAGTGACCACGGGGGCGCTATAGTGCCGGTATACTCGAAATGGTATTTACGGCTGCGTTCCACCCCGAGATTTCCAGTCCAACTTCCTTCCCCGCGAGGGTGGAAAGATCATATCTGCCGGTGATCCGCCGGCTTTCGCCGGGCAACAATGAGAAGTAGTTGTCGTCCCAAAATACGGGCGTAACGTCTTCTCCCTCTTTTCCGTTGGTGAGCCGCAACCTGACCATGAACGCCAGGGATTTGCCGGGGTTCTCTACCGTGGCGTGAATAATGCCGGTCTCTCCCTGGCTTTCCAGTTTGGCGTTGGCAACCAACTGCACGGGCGACAGGTCATTCAAGCCGGTCAAATCGCCGAAGGACGCTTGCGGCGTGTAAGCTGTGCCGCGACGTTTCGCCCAATCCATCACATCGGGTTTCGTCGATAGCCAATAGAAGTTGTCGCTTACCAGTTTGCCCGAGGCGTCATGCAGCCACAGCCGCAGGAAATAGGCCGTGGTGAGGTCGCTCACCTTCGGCAAGTTGAAGGCTTTGACGCTGCTGTCCGGAGGGAGGTCCACCGTCGCGTCGTGGGATGCCTTTTCACCAGCGTCCAGGTTGTAGATTTTGGCGGTGACTTTCATTCCCGGAAGGGCGTGGTCAAACCCGTTAACGACGGCCACGGAGTCGTCGTCGTACGAATACTGCACGTGGACCATTTCACAGGCGCGCTTGGTGCCAAAGTACCCGCCCCCCGGCACGAGGTAGTAGTCGTAAAGGTGCCAGATGAGCGACGGCCAGGAGTTGTTGAGCATCCACTGGATCACTCCCGTCGAGGTGTACTTGTTGCGCCCATAGGCCTCAAACATGGCCCGCTGCCCCTCGTAAGCCATGGCCTGCGCTTTCCGCAGGTAGTCTTCCAAATCGTGAGCTTTGCCGTAGCGTTGGTCCATCCCGTTCGTAAAAAGGTTGACATTCCGGAATCGCCCGCCCCCGGCGTGGAAATCCCAGTACTCATCGATGGGCCACAAGTGATCGGCGGGCAGGAAACGCTTCAGGCTTTCGAGCGTGGGGATGGCGGGCCCCGGGCCGGTCTCCGTGTTGTAGCCGTAGGCGCCGCCCGCTTGCGTATCGACCAGCCAGTAATTGGGCGGCTCATAATCGTAAGGCCCGGTCATCTTCACGCCCGAGGGTCCGGTAACCGTGGTGGGGTCGGCCGCGGCGGAAGAAAGGGAAGGATTCGGCCAGCGTGTGTCCCGCAATACCCCGAGGTACATCTTCTCGGCCTCGGCGGGCGGCGGCCCGTCGCTGCCATACAGCCAAACAAAGACGCTGGGGTGCTTGCGAAGGCGGGTCGCCTGGTCGGTGAGGGAAGCACCGGCCACCTTGTAGTGCTCCGGCGTCCAGTCTTTCCAATGTTCCCAGATGCTGCAACAACACCAGCCCGGCATCACCAGGATTCCCATGCGGTCCGTCGCGTCAAAGAATTCGTCGCGCTCCAACTGGCCTTCCAGGCGAATCGTATTGAGGCCCATGTCTTGGACATACCGCAGCCCGGCGTCCATGCGTTCCGGCGAGACGCGCTGAAGCATGTCGGACGACCACGCGGCGCCGCGCACCAGAATCTTCCGTCCATTGATCTTGAAGAGCCGATAGCCCCGCTCCGTGAGTTCCGATGTGACCTCGCGCACGCCGAATTGTACCGTGGCCGAGTCGGATAGTTTCCCGTCAACTTCCACCGCCATGCTGGCCTGGTATAGTTCGGGCTTGCCCATCTGGTAGGGCCACCACAGCCGCGGTTGCGCGAGCTTGAGCTGGGGAAACAGCTCCGGCGTAAAGCGGAGCGTCTTCGTTTCGCCGGGCCCGAGTTCCACCCGTTGATCCACCCGCAGATTCTCAATCTCCACCCGAAGCACACCCTTCACCGGATGATCGGCGACGTTCCGGAGATCGGCGCTGATGTCAAGTGCCGCCGACCGGCTATCCGCACCCAGCTTCGTATTCACAAAAGGATGCCGCAGGGAAACCTCGCCGCTGGGTGTGAGGAAGACGTCCTTCCACAAACCCATGTTCTTATCCGGCGGCATCGGATTCCAGTCCACCCAGTTGAGGGTGAGGTCGTCTTTTTCGGGAGCGAAAACTTCCACCGCCAGCGCGTTGGGTTTCCCGGCTTGTGCCCAGGGGGTGATGTTGACCTCGAAAATTCGAAACGCCCCCTTCATCTCGGCGGCATCGGCGATTTTGACCCCGTTCAGCCACACATTGGCGCGATAGTTGATGCCGTCAAAGTGCAACCACACCGTCCGTTGTTGATAACTCTGGGGTACGGTGAATTCTGTGCGGTACCACCACCCGCAGCGGAAGGGGCTGTCGTCCGGCATGGGCTGGTCGACGAAGAGATGACGGGTGGGATAGTTCATGCCGGGGAAAGAGCGGAGGTTCATCCCGAAGTAAGGGTCCGGATAAGTCTTATCGGTGACCAGCGCTCCCACCACCGTCGCGGGCACCTGGGTCTTATGCCACTCGGGAGTTGCGAAGCCCACCTTCGAGATCTCCTCGCCCGTCGCTTTGATCCGATCGGCGGATTCCAGCGCCCAATTCTCTCGCAGGAGCATTTTAGGTTCCTGCCCTGCGGCATTGCCAGTGAAGAACCCCGCCATCGCAGGGAGGAGGATCGTTAAAACCATAAATGATGAGTCAACCTGTTTCTTAGGTGGCATATGGCTCCGTAACCGGAAATTACTCTTGGCATTCCTGACGGCCAAAACATACCACACCCTGCCTTGTCTTGGCGCGATCCGGTTCGGTAAGCTGGCGCAGATCTCGTGGCACGGGCATCCTGCCCGTGAAGGAGAGATGGCCGGAAGGCCATGGCAAAAGCTTGGCGGGCCTGCGTGCCCGCGCACCGGCATGGCCAGGATGGCCATGCCACGTTTAAGGCTACGTTTAAAGTCACGTTGAAAGCCAGCGCGCAGCATCCTCCGGGGTTATAATGACGCGCATTCATCGAGCAGCAGGGAGGGTTCCCGTGCGACCTTGCGCATTGCTACTGATCCTCATCTTCTCCCTCGCGCCGCTCCGTGCTCAAGATGCGGTGCCGGGACCCAGCAACGAGAAGGCCAGAAAATCCTACCAACAGGCCATGAATTATCTGCAACAACGAAATACTCTGGCGGCTTTCGACAGTTTCAAGAAAGCCGACAAGCAGGACGGCGGGCGATGCGTGGCCTGCCAGAAGCAGATCATCAAGTATGGGATCAGCGTGGGAGACTGGAAGGCCGCGGAAGTGGCAGCGGCGGAGGGCGTCGAAGAGGTTCAAGGCGCCAAGAACCTCGCCCTCGCGCACTACGAATTCGGCATTCTACTGATGAATGAGGGTAATGCCCGGCACAAGGAAGAGAGCTTTCAGCGCGCCCACGAAGAGATGAGCAAAGCTCTCGCGGCCTTTGCCAATTTCCCACTCGCGGTCTTTTACGACGGGATGGCGCTGGCCCATCTGAATGATGATGCCGGGGCGAAGGCCCAGTTCGAGCGGTATGTTGGGATGATCCCAGCGGGCGATCCTAACCGGCAGCGGGCGTTGCTTCTCATCAGCCGTCCGGAGATGGCGCGGGCCCGGATGGCTCCGCCCTTTGCCGTGACCATGCTCGATGGCCGGCATGTTTCGCTCGACGATCTGAGGGGGAAAGTGGTGCTGATCGATTTCTGGGCCACCTGGTGCGGTCCCTGCCGCGAGGCCCTGCCGCATATACAGGAGATTGCGCGGAAGTTCCAGGGGCAGCCCCTTGTGATCCTCAGCGTCAGCCTGGATACCGAAGAGAACAAGTGGAAGGAATTTGTCGCCAAGAACAACATGACTTGGCTGAATTGCCGCGACGGCAGGTTTGACGGGGAACTGGCGAGGCTGTTTGACGTGCACGCCATTCCCCACACCTTCACCATCGACGCTGATGGGGTGCTCCAGGACGAGCATATCGGGGACGCTGCCATCGAAGGGAAACTGAAAAAACAGATCGCTCGCGCGAAGGAGTTGCAGGCGACGGCCCAAACCACACCCTAGACAGGTGAGCCGCCGGAATCCCCGGCGCGGCTCAATTCACCGAAACTGAAATCTGGGCCGTGCGCACCAGGCTTCCCGCAGTGCCGGTGATGGTAACGGTTCCCGCTTCCGAGGTGGTGAAGTTTGAGGTGTTGCCGTAGATCGCCCCCGTGCCGTTCGAGGCCACCGCTTGGAAGTAATAGACGGTGCCGGCGCTGAGCCCGGTGAGGCTGGCGCTGACGTTGACGGCGCTGGTCCCCGCGCCGATGTCCTGCTGAGGAGTGGTTTGGGCGCCGGTCAAGGCGGCGTTAGTGCTGTATTGAAACCACGCATGCGTGTCTGTCCCTTCGGGATTGACGAGGCCGTTGAGCGTGGCGCCGGCGCCGGTGATGGATGCGGCGGTGCTGGTAATAGCAGTGGGAGGCAACACGCTGGGCGTGGAAGGCGCCGAACCGCTCCCCCCGCCGCAGGTCAGACTGGCCACCAGCAGGACGGTGAGGCCTCCTCCCAGCGCGACTCGCTTCCAACTCCACAAGGCAGGTGGCGTGCCAAGACGGCGCAATCGGGGCAGGGCCGTCAGCAAGAGAGCAAGGAGCGCGGCGGCCATCCAGCCTCCGCCGAAACGCGGGGGCCGCAACGGCGGTGGGTAAGAAGCGGCGGTGGAGGAAGCGCTAATAGTGACGCTGGCGGTGTTGTTGCCACCCAGACTCCCCACCGCGCAGGTGATTCCCGTCAGGGCGGGGGGCACGTTGCACGTAAAGGTGACGCTCAAAGGTTGAAAACTGTTCACCGGAGTCAGGGTTAGAGTGGAGGTGCTGTTGCTTCCGGGAGTCACCGAAAGCGTGCCGGGGGAAATTCCCAGGCTGAAATCCGGCGTGCCGGTGTTGAAGACGAACACGTTGGACCACGCCCCCGTCCCGCTGCCCGCCGTAGTCGCCTGGACCTGCCAGTAATAAAGGGTGTTGGCGTTGAGGACGCCTGTCCCCGGTGTGTAGGAGGTCGCGCCGCTCCCGGTGGTCGTTTGAACGAATGCGCAGTAGCTGCCGCAGTTGGCGCTGGCGGGATTGGATGTCAATCCCAGCGGGCTGGTGGCCACCAGGATTTGGTAGCCGGCGGCGCCACTCAGCGGCGTCCAGGTGAAAGTGGGCACGAGGGAAACTCCGGTGGTCCCGTTTGCCGGACCCGTGAGCGTAGGCGCCGGCAGGTTGCCCGTGCCCGCGGAATTCCACGCCATGACCAGGTTGTAGGCATCCACTGACCCGAGCCCGCTGGCCAGGTCGTATCCCGGCCCCGCCGAATAGCCGAACTGCCCGCTGGCCGGGCAGCCCGTAGAGCCGGCGGTACAGGGCACGATGTTGTTGCCCGTGGTGATGTCGTGAAAGGCGGCGGGGGAGGTTGACGCCATGGAATAAAGAATTGGATTAATGAGGCCCCAGGTGGCTTTCGTATACTGGTTAATAAGGGCAACGATGCCGGCAAAGGTGGGCGCCGCTGCCGAAGTTCCCCCCGCAATCGTAAAGGTCAGGTCCGCGGCGCGATAACCGTTCAAACACCTCCCCTGGGCGCAGATCAAGTAACCGTCATGAAGGGGAGAGGCGTTCAGCGACAGGTCCGGGACGTCGCGGGTGGTCCCGGGCGCCCCAATCGCCGTCTGCCACGAGGGTTGGGCGTAGTAAATGCTTTCTCCTCCACCCCCTGCCATCAGGCCTCCCCCGATGTTTTGTGGGGAAGCCGTATCGTTCCATACCGTCTCGGGAATATAAAAGAGAGCCGAAGGGGAAACATCCATGCCCTGGGCGGCAGTGCCCCAGTAGAACCCCGCGCCCTCGTTAAATTCCGTCCCCCCCATGCCCGTCACAAAAGGGAAGGCAGCGGGCAAATCCACGGCCGGACCCTGGGTGGCAGAGGTGACGGGAGCGGAGGGATTGGTGGAGTAGTCACAATCCGCGGCGCCGGAGTCTCCCGCCGCAGCTACTATGGTCTGTCCTTGCGCGCTCGCCTGGCCGCCCAGCGTGACCAGGGTTTGCCGCTCCGAATTGGTCCACCCAGCCTGCTCGCATGCGCCATAGCTGGCGCTCAGCACCGGCGCAGTGTTTTGATCAATCGCATACTTGAGCGAGCCCATGATGGCGTCCGTCGAGTTCACATAATAAATCGTCGCGTTGGGCGCCACCCCACCCGACCATTCAATGTCCAGAGCCGCCTCGGCGATGACCCCGGAGTCACTGCTGACCCCCGGATCGGCGCCCGCCGTGACAACCGTCAGCTTGGTAGCCGGCAAACCCGAGAGGCTGCGGAACGTATCGATGTCGGCTTGGGATATATCCGTCTCGCCCATCACCGCGATCGACTGCCCGGTTCCATCGATGCCCGCGGCGTAGAGCGGATTCAAGTCATAAATTACGGCGAAGTCGCGGGGGGCTAGAAAATTCTTGCTGCTGAGGTAGGAGGTGAGATTCGGCTGGGGACGCGTGACCCCGGACTCGGGTGTAGCGCCGCCCTTTAGGGCGGCACCTGCCGCGCTCTCGCCCGGGGGAGACATTCGTGCCGGGCTCAAGCCCGGCGCTACATCAGGCACTTGGTGAAAAACGCCATGAGGCTTGCGGCGGTAATTATCCAGCCCCGTTAAGCCCTGCACGAGGTCGGCGAGGGCGGCGGGAACGGCAGGTTCGGACGCGATGCCGTAATAGGTTTTGCCTCGCACGGAGTAATTGTGAACTTCCGTGTGAAATGCGGATTGCACCTGCGCGGCGCTGCCGGCGAAGCTGACCCAGCGGCGGCTGCGGGCCTGCTGCGTAACCGTGAATCCCTGCGACTGCAACCAGGCCTCCACCTGGGACACGTCGTGGGGGCTCAATCCGAACTGGTCGGCGAATTGTTCCGGCGTGAGCCAGTGGTGATACCCGGGCGAAGAGCGGTCCTGTTGCTGCTGGAGCAGAGCCGCGAGATTCGTTTCCTGCTCTTCCGTGGCCTTGAAGGTCAGGGTGATGTTGTCCAGCTTGAGGGAATCCGGCGCGGGACCCAGATCGTTCTCATCCCGGAATATGGCCCGCCGGTTGCCCTCCAGCCAAACCACCGGGGAGTTGGCAATCGGCCCCGCGATGCGATCCTGCCGGGCCGACTGCGGGAATGATGTGCTGCCCAGTCCACCCAGCATCCCGCACGCCGCAAGCCCGGCCAGAACCGGAATGGTCTTTTGTCGCCTCACATTTCGACCCTTTGTGGCATGGGCATCCTGGCCATGAACGAGTGCGGGCAAGCGCGCCCGCCGCAGGCCTTTGCGATGGCCGTTTCGGCCATCACCCCTTCACGGGCAGGATGCCCGTGCCTGGTCTTTGGCCTTTAACTAGACAAAAACTCCTGGAGAGAATTAGCTTGCAGAAAAGGCGCACTTTTGATATCTAGTTGTTTGACTAGATACCGAAAGGAGGCTTTTCCTATGGGATTCCCCACCAAAGTGCAACTGATCAAGCGCCAAGCCAGTGAGCAGTGGTACATCAATTTTCCTTCTGCCCTCGCCCAGGCCATGGAGTTTTCGCGCGGCGAGATGGTCGAGTGGTTCGTCGAAGACAAGGGCCTGTTGGCCTTGCGCCGCGCCGCACCGCCGGCTTCGGTACTAAAAAAAACTCTGCCGGCATCCTCCCCGAACTTGAACAACTCTGGCGCCCATGCTTCTCCGACTTCCGTCAGCGCCGCGTCGCCGCGCACGCCCAAGCCCTCGCGCTGAGCACCTTGCTTTGTCTGGGACGCCATACCGTGACCGGTTTGCTCACCACTTGCGGCTGGCAGTTTCGTGACTGGACGTCCAGTTACCGGCTCTTTTCTCAATCGCGTCTGCCCCTCGCCCATCTCTTTGCCGTGGTGCGGCGCGCGGTGGTGAGCGAGTTGCCGCCCGACGCTCCCGTCTGCGCCGTGCTCGATGACACGCTGGTACGACGCGCCGGCCTGCGCACCCCCGGCGTGGCTTGGCGCCGCGACCCGCTCGGACCGCATTTTCAAACCAACTTCGTGCGCGCCCAGCGGTTTCTCCAGACTTCTCTGGTTCTTCCCTCCAGCCGCGGCGACCGCCGCGTCGTTCCCATCGCCTTTCGCCACGCTCCCACTCCCCCCAAGCCGGGGAAGAAGGCCCCCGCCGCCGAGCAGGCGAAATACCGCGTCGCCGTGCGCACCGCCCGCCTCGGCCAGCGGGCCGTCGAGCAGATCCGCGAGCTGCGCACCGCTCTCGATGCCGACCCCGCCTCCGCCACCCGTGGGCTCCTCGTCGCTTTCGACGGCGGCTACACGAATCAGACCGTGCTGAAACACCTGCCCCACCACACCACCGCCATCGGCCGCATCCGCCAAGATGCCAAGTTGCTGTTCCTGCCCGATCCTGCCACCCGCAAAGCGCGCGGCCGCCGCCTCCGCTACGGCTCTCCGGCTCCCACCCCCGAACAGGTCCGCACCGACGATTCCCCCTGGCAAACCTTTACCTTCCTCCATGGCGGCGCCACCCACCAACTGCGCTTCAAGCGTCGCACCGGCCTCATGTGGCGCGCCGCCGGGGTAAGCCAAATCCTGCAACTGGTCGTCATCGCTCCCCTCGGCTATCGCCTGCGCAAAGGCTCCAAGCTCCTTTACCACCAGCCCGCCTTTCTGCTCTGCACCGATCCCTACCTCGACCCCCAACGCCTCATCGAAACCTACCTGCAGCGCTGGGGCATCGAAGTTAACTTTCGCGAAGAGAAAACCCTTCTGGGCGTCGGCCAGGCGCAGGTCCGCAGTGCCGCCTCAGTGGAATCCGCCCCCGCCTTCAGCGTCGCTGCCTACGCCTTCCTCCTCCTCGCCACCCCGCGCGCCGGCCGCGACCCGTCGCTCGGCCTCCTGCCTCGCCCCAAGTGGAGTCAACCTTCTTCCCCCAGCCACCTCTCCACCCAACAGGCCTTGCAGCAACTCCGCGCCGAAGTCTGGAGCCGCGGACTCGGACTTGAGCATTTCTCCGGCTTCGTGCCCGCCCCAACCCCTACCACGAAGCCCCAGAAATGCTCCTTCCCCCTCGCCTCCGCCGTTTGCTACGCAAATGCCTGACACCCCAAAGGGCCAAAGGCCAGGCGGCGGTCTGAGACCGCCGCTACAACCGAATGCGCAAGCATTTATGTCGCTCTGGATAAGTAAGCGGGTGGGGTTGGGTCGCTGTCTGTGCCCTCCAGCAATATCAACCCGTTTGGCTCTTGCCTCCGCGCGGCATCACGCGCAGATTGACCGCATGTCCTAAGATCAGTGACGAGTGACAAGCAAGGGCCCCGTGTCCCGAGTCCCCAATCCCTGACACCCAATCCCCTGCCCCCCTGGCCAGGAGAGGTGAGGTATACTGGGTGCATG
>DATJVT010000372.1:0-4567 GCA_035501695.1 Terriglobia bacterium
ATCCTCTCGCATCATAGAGAACCTTAGAGGGGAAAACTCATGCCTTATCCAAGACCCAGCCGGCGTTCCTGGGCAGAGCCGTGGAAGATCAAGATGGTCGAGCCCATTCGCATGACCACGCCGTCCGAGCGTGTTGCCTTCATCGCGGAGGCGGGGTACAACACCTTTCTGCTGCGCTCCGCGGACGTTTACATCGATCTGCTGACCGACAGCGGCACCAACGCCATGAGCGATCGCCAGTGGTCAGGCTTAATGCTGGGCGACGAGGCCTATGCCGGCAGCAAGAACTTTTATAATTTGTGTGAGGCTGTAAGTCAGTATTATGGGTATAAATACCTCGTACCCACACATCAGGGACGAGGAGCGGAACACATCCTCTCGCAGGTCATGATTCATCCCGGCGACGTCATCCCCGGCAACATGTATTTCACCACCACGCGATTGCACCAGGAACTGGCCGGGGGGACGTTCGTGGACGTGATTATCGATGCGGCACACGACCCCGCCAACCCGCATCCCTTCAAAGGCAACGTGGACCTCGCCAAGCTCCAGCGCGTAATCCAGAGCACCGGCCCCGGAAAAATTCCCTACGTGTGCATCGCCGGCACGGTGAACATGGCAGGCGGGCAGCCGCAATCCATGGAAAACATGCGGGCGGTGCGTGAGTTGTGCCGGCAACACAACATTCCCGTTGTGCTGGATGCCACACGCGCCGTGGAGAATTGTTATTTCATCCAGCAGCGCGAGCCGGGGTACGAATCCAAAAAGATCGCCGAGATTCTAAGGGAATACTGCTCCCACACTGACGGGTGCACGATGAGCGCGAAAAAGGACGCGCTGGTAAACATCGGGGGGTGGCTGGCCACCAACCTGCTGGGCTTGTACGAGGAAGCCCGCAACCTGGTGGTGGTCTACGAAGGCCTGCACACTTACGGCGGCCTGGCAGGACGCGACATGGAAGCGATGGCACGCGGCATCGTGGAAAGCGTTGAGGATGACCACATCCGCACCCGCATCGGCCAGGTGGAATACCTGGGCAATCACCTGCTCGACTGGGGCATTCCCATCGTTAAGCCCATCGGCGGGCACGCCGTTTTCCTGGACGCCAAGGGGTTCTACCCGCACATCCCGCAAGCGCAATACCCGGCGCAGACACTGGCCTGCAACATCTACGTTGACTCCGGCGTGCGCACCATGGAACGCGGCGCCGTCTCTGCCGGCCGCGATCCCAAAACCGGCGAAGAGCACTTCCCGAAACTGGAACTGGTGCGCCTAACGCTTCCCCGCCGCGTTTACACCCAGGCCCACATGGACGTGGTGGCGGAGTCGGTGCTGGAAGTGTTCGAGCAGCGCGAGCACGCCCGGGGGCTGAAAATGATCTATGAACCGAAATACCTGCGGTTCTTCCAAGCGCGATTTGAAACACTCAACGGGATATAGGCGTGAGGCGCCACGGACGATAGGATTATGCCAGGTTCCGAAAATCCCCCAGGCTGCTCCCGAGTTGACGCAGAATTTTGGAGAATAGTGGGGGGCCGATCTCGCAACCGCCATACAAAGGAATGATCACGGCGCGGCCGTCGGGATGGTTCCAGCGCTCATGGCCCCCCTTTTCTCTTGTCTTGGAAAAACCGAGCCGCCGCGCTGCTTCTTGGAACTCCCGCGGCGTTGCGCTATACATGAATGATCTCACTCGGTGGCGTCGGTGGGAAGTGGCAAGCCCTTCTCGCGGTACTCTTGCGCGATCATCTCGAAGACCTTGGAAAGTTCCGCCAGGACCTCCCCGCGGGTCGACATCAGAGCGTCACAATCCGCGATGGCCGAAATTTCCGCCACCCACGCGCCGTCTCCCTGGCAGTACAAAATTGCCTTGTAAGTTTGGGTGTTCACTGCCTCTCCGCCTGATCGTTCCAAGTAAAGCGTGTGCTCACGCCGCCGCCTTACGGCCTGGCTTCGCTGTCCCGCGTGAGAACCTTCCGGCAGACGCGGATCAACCGCGTGTGGGGTATAGCTTGGTCCGGACCCAGCATGAGCAACTCCCCCTGACGGAAGCTGCTGTAGTACCAGCGTGCCAGCAGGCTGAGGTGCTCCCACGGGGGCAACGGCGCGGCGGCCGGCGCCACCTCCTCCCCGCCCAGCGAGGCCAGGAGATCATGGAGTTGGCGGTCGAGGGGGGTGGGATTGGGTACGTTTTCATCGAGTGACAGCGTCGCCGGGCCGCGAATTTCGCCACCCCTGAGCCGGAAGAACACCACCGATTTCTCCTCCGCGCCCGGCAGCACCATTACGCCATGCAGGTCGCGCAGATTCTTCATCAGGTCGGACCTCTGGCGCAACACTTCCTCTAATTTTTCAACCCGGTGGTGCGTCTTGGAAGCTTGCTCGAACTCCAGCGACTCGGAATGCCGGGCCCGCTCTGCCTCGAGCGAGCGCAACAGGGACTTGCCCTGAGAATCCAGGAACTCCACCACTCGCCCGACTTCGTCCTGATACTCCGCGTCCGTGCAACCGGCATAGCAGGGTGCCAGGCACATCTTAAGCTGCGAGTAGATGCACCCCGGATGAGACGGGTCAGGATTCAGATCCTCCGAACAGCGGCGGATTTTGAAGAAGTCAAGAAACTCCCCGGCAAAGCGCTCCGCCACGGCAATCGAGGGAAATGGACCGTAATAGAGCGAGCCGTCTTTCGTCATGCGCCGAGTCGGGTAGCAGCGCGGGAAGGGGTTGTTCATTTTCAACTTCAAAAGGGCCGGCGGCTTCAATCGCAGGCGCTCGCGGTACTGTCGCGGAAAGTAATGGCGGTTCAACAGGTAAAGGAGCCACGTCGCTTCAAATGCCGAACCCACCCTCTCATACTCAATGCGTGCGGTCAGGTCGCGCAGGTTCAGCATCCTTGAAGCCGGCCGGCGGGAGGAGAGTAACCGTTTCAAGCGCCTCCGCAGGTCGACGGTTCGGCCAAGGTAGGGCGCGGCGGGGACCCCTTCGCGAGGCGGTGGGATCAGGGCGAAGACAGCGGAGCAGGCAGGCAACCCCTCCAGGAAGGCGTCCGCCTCCTCGCCTGCGGCGAAGGGAGTGGCAAAACGCAGGTCCATACTCCTCAAGTATACCCAGGAAGACGGGGGCTCCGGCAACTACCTCCTGGAGGCGCCAGGGAGAGGTCAAGCGGAACGAGGGAAGAAAGCAGCGAGTTTATCGTAGGTGGCCAGCAAGTCTTCCGGCTGGACGCGGGTTTCGCCCACCACCGTCATGAAGTTGGTATCCCCGCCCCAGCGCGGCAACAGGTGCAGGTGCAGGTGATCCGCAACGCCGGCCCCGGCACACTTTCCCAGATTCATTCCGAGATTATATCCCTCAGGATGATAGCATTCTTTCAATGCCGCCTGGAGGCGCTGAGCCAGTTCCATCATCTCCACCAGGGTCTCCGGGGCGACATCATCGAGGTTGGCAACGTGCGCAAAGGGGGTCACCAGCACGTGACCCGTGGTATAGGGATAAAGATTGAGCAGGATAAAGTTGTCCCGGCCTCGAAAGAGAACAAGGTTCTCGCGGTCGTGGGAAGGGTCCGCCGCCACCTTCTGGCAGAAGGGGCATCCTGCGCCCTTCCCTGCCTGGCTGACGTATCGGTATCTCCACGGACTCCAGAGGTAGTCCATAATTTCCGAGTGCCCCGCACGGGGGAGGAACCCCTAGGGAGTCGCCGGACTAGGCGTGTCAGGCGGGGGAGAGGGTGGAGTCGCAGGACTCTCCGCGGGATGAGACGTGTTCACCAGATCTTTCAATTCCTTGCTGGGCTTGAAATAGGGAATCTTCTTGGCCGGAACGTCCACGCGCGCGCCGGTTTTCGGATTCCGCCCGATGCGGGGCTTGCGCTGGCGGGTCCGGAAGCTTCCGAAGCCTCGGATCTCGATCTTATCGCCGGCTTTGAGCGATTTTACAATACTGTCAAAAATGGTCTCAACAATGACCTCAGAGTCTTTGCGGCTCATTTCCACAACGCGCGAAACATCTTCGATCAATTCTGCTTTGGTCATAATGTTCTCCTGCCGCGAGTTGACTACGTATACTTCGCTGCTATGTCCGGTAATTATAGGACTGTTCCCGTATTCTTGCGGAAACCTTGACGGGCAGCGGCCACATCGACATTCCGCCTGCCCTCCCGGCGACTACTGGATGGTCGCCCCGTCGACGCCCACCGGCAACAACTTCTAGGGAGTAATTCCGGCGGAAGACAAGGCCTCCGCCATGGTCGAGAGTCTCTCGGGCTCCTTCGCCTTGGGAACCGCCGGTTCGGGCGGTGGAGGAGGGGCGGCTTCCTTCATGCTCAGGGCAATTTTCCGGTCCCCGGGACTCAGGCGAAGGACGCGGAACTCGTGTTCGCTTCCGACTTCGAGTTTGGCATTCGCGCTCCCATGCGGTTTTTCCATTTCCGAAATGTGGCAGAGGCCTTCGATCCCCTCTTCCAGTTCCACAAAGGCGCCAAACGAAACCAATCGTGAAATCTTGCCGCGTACCGCATCACCCACATGGATGCGGGCAAAGTATTTCTGCCAGGGGTCCTCTTCCAGTT
>DATJVT010000373.1:0-4032 GCA_035501695.1 Terriglobia bacterium
CACCGGACCGCGACCTCATCCTCGCGCTGACTGCTGACGAGGAGGGTGGACTCTCAAACGGTGTGGACTGGCTGCTCAAGAACCATCGCGACCTTATCGACGCCGAGTTTGTGCTCAATTCCGACGGCGGGGGTGTGAACACCGAGAACGGCAAGCCCGTGATGGTTTCCATGGACGCCTCCGAGAAGCTCTACGCGGATTTCCAGTTGACGGTAACCAATCCCGGAGGACACAGTTCCCTGCCGGTGCCGGACAACGCCATCTACCATCTTGCCAATGCGTTGGTTCGCCTGGAGCATTTTCAATTTCCCCTGGAGTTGAACGAGGTCACACGCACTTATTTTCAGCGCATGGCATCGGTGGCGAGCGGACAGGAGGCGGCGGACATGCGGGCTATTTTGCGTAACCCCCCGGATGCCTCGGCGTCATCGCGTCTCGCGCGGGATCCCCTGGAGAACGCCACGTTGCGCACCACCTGCGTCGCCACCCGGCTGGAGGCGGGGCACGCCAACAACGCTCTGCCCCAAACCGCCCGCGCCAATGTCAATTGCCGCATCCTGCCCGGCCACACGCGCGAGGAGGTGCGGCAGGCCCTGGTCGGCGTCTTCGCCGATCCCAAGGTCGAGGTTGGCTACGTGGAGCATAGCGGCCGGGTACTGGATAGCGCTCCCGACGCCATGGCGCTTCCCCCCGTCAAACTGCGCCCCGAGGTGATGGATACACTCGACAAGGTTGCCGGCCAAATGTGGCCGGGGGTACCCGTCATTCCCACCATGTCGACGGGGGCGTCCGACGGCGTCTATACCAACGCGGCCGGTTTGCCCACCTATGGGATTTCCGGTGTGGCCATCGACATGGATGACGTCCGCGCCCATGGCCGCGACGAACGGGTGAGGGTGGAGTCTTTCTACCAGGGGGTCGATTTCTACTACCGCTACTTAAAGGCTCTTACCTCAGGCCATTAAAGGTTGACCGCCATGAATCCGGCCGTGAATCCTGAATTTGTCGCTCTGGGGCTTCTCTGGTATGTGGCCTTCCTCTTTTCCCTAACCTGTCACGAAGCCTCGCACGCCCTTGTTGCCAAGTGGGGTGGAGATCCCACGGCGGCGGCGGGCGGGCAGGTGACGTTGAATCCGCTGCCCCATATTCGCCGGGAGATTTTCGGGACCACAATTGTCCCCATACTATCCTACGCTTTGGGCGGATGGATGATTGGCTGGGGCAGCGCTCCCTACGACTCGCATTGGCGCTACCGACACCCCCGCCGCGCCGCGTGGATGGCCCTGGCCGGTCCGGTGGCAAACCTTACACTTACGCTGATCGCCTTCCTGGCAATTCGAATAGGGATCTTCACCGGCGCACTGGAACCGCCGCGCTCAGCTCAATTCACCCGGGTGGTGGTTGCAGCTCATCCCGGGTTCATGGAGGGCGTGGCCACGCTGCTCAGCATCGTCTTTTCTCTCAATCTCCTGCTCGCGATCTTCAACCTTCTCCCCATTCCCCCCCTGGACGGCCACGGAGCCATTTGTTTGTTCTTCACAGAAGATTTCGCACGCCGGTTCCTACAGGCAACCCGCAATCCCACTCTGGCCATAGTGGGTTTGATTGCCAGTTGGAAGGTCTTCGGATACCTTTACTCCCCCCTCTTCCTGATAGCGCTGAGTGTCTTGTACCCCGGTGCGGGTTATCGATAGCCGACAACGAATTCGGCAAGCGCCCTAATGCCTGAACCGCGGGAAGAGCCCCCCGGCTCTGCCCGGGTGATAGGGTGAGGGGGCTCTTCCCGTGAAGGTCAGAGCAGGCGTCGCAAGACCTCGCCGAGATTTTCCTGCATGGCAGCGTCAAGCTTGGCGCCGCGGCAAGTTAAATAGAACACGTCGATGGCGCGCTGGCCTTCCGTGTCGATCAGGGCGACTTCAATATTGCAGCCTTGGCGGGCAAGCGCGGTGCTGACGTCATATAGCAGGCCTGGCCGGTCGCGAGCGACGAGTTCCAGCAGCGTGCTGTGCGACGAGCTCAGGTTGTCGAAGCGCACGCGCGGCGTCACCTCGACCTTGGGGGGCGATGCGGCTTCCGCCCGCGTCCTGCTGCTCAGGAGGTTTTCCAGATTGAGCGTTCCGTTCAGAACGCCGATCAAAGTCTGCTGGAAGCGATCCCGCTCCGAAGGGTTCAGTTCGAGAGTGTGGTGGAGGTCGACAAAAGTGAAGGTGTCCAGAATCATGCTGCGGGCATTGGCAAAGGCATCCGCTTTGACAATGCTCATTCCCCAGGCCGCGAGGGTTCCGGTGATGGAGGCAAACAAATAGGGCCGGTCGGCGGTAACGACGGTCAGCTCAAAATGATCGTCGCGCGCCTCAAGGTCCACCGCGATGGGTTCGCTGGCCAGCCGGCGCGCCAGTTCAAAATGCGCGGCGATTTGCGTCGGCGTGTGGGTGGCCGTATAGCGCCGGGGGAAGCCATCCAAGAACCGGTGCGCATCCTCCTGGTTGGCGGAAGCGCCCAGCGCGGCCAGTATCTGTTCCGTCTCCCCCGCTGATGCGGCGGCCATGCGCAATCGTTCATCATCCACGCTCCGCGCCAGGTAATTGGCGGTCGCCGCGTAAAGCTGCCACAGGAGTTCCGCCTTCCAGGGGGTCATGGCTTCGGGATTAACGGCGCAGATATCGGCGTAGGTCAGGAGACAAAGCATCTTCAGGCGTTCCGTCGTCCCCACAACCTTGGCAAACCCCCGCACCGTTTCGGGATCGAAAACGTCTCGACGCTGGGAGGCGGACGACATCTCCAGGTGACTGGCGATAAGGAATTGAACAGTTTGCCAACCTTCCACCGGAAGCTCCAGGCGCTCGTGGATGGTCTTCAGTGCCTGCAAGCTCCCCTGAACATGATTCTCCACTTCGGGGAATCCTTTGCCGATATCGTGAAATAGGAGGGTCAGATAGAGCAGTTCGGGCTGTTCGATTTCCGAAAGGATTTCCGCAAATTTCTTCCTTCCAGCTTGCAGTGCCGCCCGTCCCGGGGGCAGGCTCTCGGCCACCTTCGATCTTTCCCGAAGCAGGCGATGGAGGTTCTCCACCGTCAGAAACGAGTGCTCATCCACGGTGTAGCGATGGTAGAAGTCCCGGATCACCAGGGAATCGATGGCCTGGAATTCGGGAAACAGCCGGGCGAGCAGGCCCAGGCGATGCATGATCCGCAAGGCCTCGGCGGCGTAAGGCTGAATCAGAATGCGCCGGAAGTGATGCCATAGTTCCCCGGGGGGGAAAGGTTCGCCACGTGTGCGCTCCAGTTCCGACTCCACCAATTTTTCGGTTTCGCGGCCTAGCGGGAGGCCATGCCGGGCCACCATTTCAAACAGGCGCAAGAGCAGGAGAGGGTCACCCGCGAAAGCCGTAGGGTGACGGACGAAGACGCGGCCCCGGACGACAGAGAAGTCGGCATTCGAAAGGCGGGAGCGCCAATCCCGGTAGAGCGCATATAGACCCGAATGAGCCGGGAGGGATTCATCCATCAGTTGTGCGGTCAACTGTTCGACGATCCGTGCCTGCCGGAAGTAGGTGCGCATCCAGTCCGCCGGGGCCACCCCTTGCCCGTCCCTTAGGCCCACGCCACGCGCCGCGGCCTGCGTCTGGGTGTCGTAACTCAACTGGTTGTCATCTCTTCCATAATGGTAATGAAGGAAGCAACGGGCATCCGCGAGGAAGCCAAAGGCCGCCTCTGCCGCGGGACGGTCGCGCTCCGGCCAGAGCTGTTCCGGCGGGGTCCAGCCTCCGTTTTTTTCCAGTTCCTCAATGCGCGCCAGCCAGCGGCAAACGTGGAAATCGCGCAGGCAGCCGGGCGCATCTTTCAGGTTGGGCTCGAGGTGGAAAATCGTGTGGCCGTGCTGGGCGTGGCGTTGGCCGGTCAGCTCCGCCAAATTGCGCACCAAGTCCTGCCGATCTCGCGCCACCAGGTGAGGAACTGTGGCACCTCGGAGGCGCGCATAAAGCTCGCGGTCGCCCGCCAGGTAGCGCGGATCCAGCAGGGAGATGTTGA
>DATJVT010000374.1:0-6927 GCA_035501695.1 Terriglobia bacterium
TTATACGCTGGCAAAAAACAACGGCCCCAACTCCCTGCACGGAGGGCTGAAGGGTTTTGACAAGGTGGTTTGGGAGGGGCAGTCCTTCCAGAAGGATGCGGAAGCAGGGGTAGTCCTCAAATACACCAGTCGCGACGGCGAAGAAGGCTACCCGGGAACCCTGCACGCCACGGTCACGTACACCCTCAACGACAAGAACGAGTTCAGCATCGATTATCAGGCGACGGCGGACAAGGCCACTCCGGTCAACCTTACCAATCACACCTACTTCAACCTTTCGGGGGAAGGAACCGGGAACATTCTCGGCGAAGAACTGATGCTCAATGCCGACCACTTCACCCCGGTGGATTCCACTCTGATCCCCACCGGCAAGATTGCCAGCGTGAAGGGAACACCCCTGGACTTCACCAAGCCCACTGCCATCGGAGCTCGAATCAACGACAAGTATGAGCAGTTGGTCATCGGCGGCGGCTACGACCACAATTTCGTGATCAATCGGCAAGGCCCGGGACTGGCCTTGGCAGCGCGCGTTTACGACCCTGCCAGCGGACGGGTTCTGGAAGTTGACACCACCGAGCCTGGCGTGCAGTTCTACACGGGTAATTTCCTGGACGGCGTGGCCGGCAAGCACGGGCACATCTACAACAAGCGCGCCGCCTTCTGCCTGGAGACACAGCACTACCCCGATTCGCCCAATAAACCGGATTTTCCGTCTACGATCCTGCGACCCGGCAAAACGTACCACTCGACGACGGTCTGGAAGTTCTCGGTGAAGTAGGAAAGGCAGTTTTCAGTAATCAGTTATCAGGGGTCAGTCGCGAGTTCCTGGTATTCAGTTTTCAGCCTTTAGTCACCAGCCGCCACCCTCTGCGAGACCTGAAGACTGAAAACTGATAACTGCCAACTGACTACTGCTTTCTGGCTTCCCCTCTGCCAAGATCCCGCGCGGAGACCTGGTCGGAACTTTTTTCGGGACCTTCGTCAACGTATTGCACCACAAGTGAAATACGCCGGTTGGACGGATCCTCGGGGGCGTCAGGCTTGCGCAGGTGCTGATCAGCATAACCCCTGACCTGGGTCACTTGGTCCGCGCGCAACCCGCTCTCCTGCATCAGGCGCCGGGCATTGTTCGCCCGGTCCACGGAAAGCTCCCAGTTGCCGTACTCACCGCCATGCCGGGCCAGCGGCTTGGAATCCGTATGCCCTTCAATCGATATCTTGTTGGGAACTCCACCCAATTCATTCGCCAGGGCGACCAGAGTTTCCCGGCCGCTGTCATTCAGTTCTGGACTGCCACTGTCGAAGAAAGTCCCCTTGGCCGACTCGAGAAGCTCAATGCGGAGGCCTTCCGAGGTGACGGTCATCTCAATCTGGTTCTTCAACTTATTGAGGTTTTCAACGCGGTGGATGGCGGTCTGAAGGTTCTCCTTCAGCTTTGACATATTGTCCTTGGAGACCGTCAGGGTGTTTTCCGGTCCTTCTCCTGGAGTTTGACCTGGACCCTTTCCATTGCCCCCGGTCAGCTTGGTGGTCCCGGCAGGATCTCGAAAATATCCAGCCACAGCTTCCTTGATGGGTTTGCTGCTGTTCATCAGCCAGAGGACGATGAAAAGGGACATCATGGCAGTCACAAAATCGGCGTAGGCGACTTTCCAGGCACCGCCGTGGTGCCCGCCGTGACCACCTTTCTTCTTGATGACGATAATGGGTTGAGGTGCAGCCATTGGAGTGTACGAACTTGAACGCCAAGTTAGATGAGAAACTCGAAATTCGGAACTCGGAAATCGCTGGGTGCCTCACGGTTCTCGAGTTTCCAGTTTCGATTTTCAAGTCTCGAACGGCCGATATTACGCCGCCGCTGCCTCCTTGGGAGCTGCCGCGTCGCCCCGGGTACGGCAATAGCCCTCCAGCTCCTGGAAGGTGGGGCGCACGTGGTGGGGAATGGCCCGGCGAGCCACTTCCACGGCCATGATCGGCGCGGTGCCCTTGATGAATGAAGCCATCGCCACCCTCAGCACATGGAGATAGGCGTGCTCATCATCCGCAGTCTTGGCCATGTTGGCGGCGAGGGGGCCGACCAATCCATAGCAGAGCAGGATTCCCAGAAAGGTGCCCACCAAGGCGGCGGCAACTTTGTGTCCAATCTCCTCCGGCGGGCCACCCAGGGCGCCCATGGTGATGACAACCCCCAGCACGGCCGCCACAATACCGAGGCCGGGAAGGGAATCCGCCATGGTACTGAGCGCCGACACGGGTTGGGTGGAATCATGGTGGTGGACGTCCATATCCAACTCCACCATCTGATCGAGCTCGAAGGCTTCCACGGCATTGCTCGCCACCAGGCGCATGGTGTCACAGATGAAATGCAGAAGGTGATGGTCCTTGAGAAACGCCGGGTACTTGGAGAAGACGGCGCTCTTCTCCGGATCGTCCGTGTCGCTTTCCAGCGCCACCAACCCATCGCGGCGGGCGCGGCCGAACAGGTCGTACATCATCTTTAACGACTCGAGGTACCAGGGTTTATTGTACTTACTTCCTTTGAAAACCCCCGGAAGGCCGGCCGCGATGTTCTTGAGGATGTGGATGGGGTTCGCGATCAGGAGCGTCCCTATGCCCGCACCGCCAATGATGAGGAGTTCGGCGGGTTGCACCAGCACCTTGAGATTTCCGTGCTCCATCAAGTAGCCGCCGGCCACGGCCCCGAAAACCACCACGATTCCGATGATCGCGAACACGTCAGTTACCTCTCCTTTGGCCCGGGCATTTCCGCAGCGTACAAAACGCTGGCGCAGTTGCCGCCATTGGCAACGGCTTGGCTGAGCGCGGCTCCGGTGCGTTGTAAGAGCGACTCCATGGGTTCGCCAGGGTGTGAAATTGTCCCTCCCACCGACACGGTTACCGACAATTGATCGCCCCACCAGGCGACCTCAGAGGACTGGGACAGGCGCTTCAGGCGCTCCGCGGTGGTCAACACGTCATGGTTGGTGCAATTGCCGAGGATGGCGAGAAATTGGTCCTCCGACCAGCGTCCCACGAAGTCCTGCGGGTCGAGACCGTTGCGAAGCGTGTGCGCGACCACATTGAGGATGGTCTCGGCAGCGTCCAGGCCATGCGTCGCCTTCAGTGTATCGAAATGATCCAACTGAATGCAGAGCAGACCGAAGGGAATATTGTGCTCGGCAGCATACTTGAGGCGGTCCCCCAGGTGTGACCCGGTAAAGGGACAATCCGGGAGGTGGGTGACGGCATCCAGCCCGTGTCCCACCAGCAGGTCGGAGCCTGGGCGCCGGCGCTTGGAAACCCAAGGCCGCTCGGAGAAGCTTTCCACCGCTCCGACCACGTGCCCATGGGCATCCCGGATGGGAACGGCGCGCAAGCTGACCGGGACGGCGTATCCCGATTTATGATGGATATAGGCACGCGACTCGCGCGGTTTCCCATCGCGCATGGCGGCAAGCACCGGGCAGGTTTCATCGCATACCGCGACTTTGTTCTCATGAAACTTGATCAAACCGATGTCGCGGCAGGACCGGCCCAGGACGTCCTGGCGCAAGTAGCCGGTAAGCCTCTCCGCGCCGTCATTCCAGAAATGGATTTTGCGGTCCAGATCCATCAGACATACGCCCGTCTGAAGAGATTCCAGGGCGGCGCGCCAGATATCTGGATTTTGAAGATCCAACATCCACCATCCTCATCGTTTCTTATCGGCTAAAGACAGACCTGCCTTGAGGACGTCCGCTCGGGTCCACTCGGGGTGAACCTATTCCCTGGCCCGAAACTCCGGCGAAGCCGCCGGTCTAGCCATTTTGTGATATGGTAGGCGCGCTATGAACACAATCATGACACGCCGTTCTTTTATGGGAATTATGGCGGCGGCCCCGTTGGCAGCGGCCGTCGCGCCTTCAAAATCAATCCCGGTCGGGCTGGAGCTCTACTCAGTGCGTGAAGCCCTGACCAAGGACCTCATGGGGACTGTGCGGGGCGTGGCCAAGATGGGTTACCAGTGCGTGGAATTCTACTCCCCCTACCACGATTGGACCGCGGATTACGCCCATCAAGTACGCGCCGAACTGGATAGACTCGGCATCCACTGCTATTCAACCCACAACGGGTTAGAGTCTTTTATCTCCGAGGGAATCGGCAAATCGATAGAGTTGAACAAAATCCTCGGAGCCCGCTACGTGGTGTGCGCTCATCCCGGCGAAGTGACCGGATTGGATGGCTGGAAGCGCGTGGCCGAGATTCTGAACAAGGCCAATGAAACCATGAAGGGGCAGGGACTCCGCGCCGGGTACCACAACCACGACGCCGAATGGAAACCCATCGACGGCAAGAGGCCGATGGAGATCCTGGCCGCAGCAACGGACAAGAACATCATGCTGCAACTGGATGTGGGAACCTGTATGGCGGCCGGCGCCGATCCGGTAGCGTGGATCAAAAGCAATCCCGGACGCATCCGCTCGATCCATGTGAAGGATTGGTCTCCCCAGAAAGAGTACCGTGTGCTGACCGGCGAGGGAAGCACCCCATGGAAACAGCTCTTTGCTGCCGCTGAAACGGTGGGCGGAGTTGAATACTACCTGATCGAGCAGGAAGGCAGTGATTACTCCGAAATGGAAACCGCGCAACGCTGCCTTGCCTTGTTCCGCAAGCTGCACGGGTGAGGAACCGCCGGAATCGGGGGCCCTCCCACCGCCCGCAGGACGGCATCGCCGTTCCATCACTGCGTACACCTGTCTATTTCCAGGCTGATCTTGGCGCTCCGAAGACGCGCAGGGAGAAAAAGGCAGCTCTGGCGCCTGTGCTGTGGCGGCATGCTCCGGCCTTTATAAATCGATCATGAGGGAATACGCATGGAAGCTCTAAAATCCACCCAGGCACCTTTATGCCGATGGCTTTCTGTTCTTTCCCTGCTTGGAATTCTCTCCCTCCCGTCCGCCCTGTTCGCCCAAGACCCTCAGGGCACACAAGGAGGGCCGCGTTTTGACCGCGTGGTGATTGAGTCTATCGACCCTCATGCCTGGAACGGCGTGGTTTTCATGGCGAAGGCCTTTCAGCAGGATATCTCTTTTGGCCTGCGCGTGGGCTCGCGCCGGGAGGATTTTCTGGACGGGGAGAAGATCTACACGGCGGTGAACGAGGTGGGTCCCCATGCCCCTGACGCATCCTATTGCCGCTTAAGTTGGAGGCATCCGGCGCGGCAGGCTCCGGTGACGCTGGAATGGTCGCGCCTCAATGAAACGACGGTGATCGGCCGTCTCGTTTCCAAGCAAGGCCTGCAACTAGTGCTGGAGACATATTTTCCCAATTCCGCCCTCGGGACCTCCGGAAACTACTCGGTGGATGAAGGCCGCAAGGCCATAGTGGGTGAGAAGTACTTTGACCGTGTTTTTGACCACGTGGCTCGGCTGGTGCTGGTGACGGACCGGCCGCTGATGGGTAGTGGAGCTTATCCCTCTCTCACCGAGCTGCGGGCGGCAATGGCGGGCCCGGGGCGACTGGCAGCGTCGGTTCCCAATGACGCTCTTCAAGGAGCGGCGGGGCTGGAGTTTGACGACTCCGCCCCCGCGCATTTTGTGGCCATCCTGGGCTGGGACAAGGAGACCTTGCTGAATCAAGCCAAAGCCCTGCTCTTTCCCGGTAAGATCGACGCGATTCTCAAGGAAAAGGCGGAGGCCTATGCGGCGCAGCGGCCGACCGTGCGAGGATTGTTCGAGGGCGCTCCCGAGGCCATTGGCAACTCCATGTTCTGGAACACCTTGTATGCCCCCCAAACGGATCTCATTTTTCCCAGCATAAGCCGCATGTGGGCAACGGGTTGGGGTGGCTGGGTGGTGGGTGAGTGGGACTGCTTTTTCGGCGCGCTTCTGACCAGCTTGGAAGATGAGGCACAAACCAGCGCCGGCGTTCACGCCATCCTCTCGGCCCAGACGAGCACCGGGGTTGTGCCCAATATTCTGGGAGGTTCCGGGAACAGCCCTGACCGCTCGCAGCCGCCCGTGGGTTCGTACGTGGTCTGGAAGGTCTACCAACGGCGGCAGGATCGAGATTTGTTGGAGTGGGCCTATCCCCGCCTGAAGAAGTGGCACGAGTGGTGGCTCAGCGACCGCGGGGACGGGCAACCCTGGCGCGATGGAAATCGTGACGGGTTGCTGGAGTGGGGAAGCGACCGTGGAACAACCCCCTCGTCGGGCGGGCGAGGGAACCTCCAGGCCGCCAAATGGGAAAGCGGCATGGACGACAGTCCCATGTTCGACGAAGCCACCTACGATCCGCACACCTACACGATGAACCTCGACGATGTAGGGTTGAATTCGCTCTACGCGCTGGATGCTGAGTGTCTGGCGAAGATTGCGGCCATTCTGGGCAAGGAAGATGACAGCCGAAAGTTCGCCACCGAGTATGAGCGTATGAGCGAGCTGGTGCGAGAAAAGCTGTGGAACGGACAGGACGGAATCTACGAGAACCGCTTCTGGGACGGGCGCTTTTCCCCGCGCCTTTCCCCCACGAATTTCTATCCCCTGTTCGCCGGCATCGCCACCCCGCAGCAGGCCGAACGCATGGTCAAGGAACATCTGCTTAATCCACGGGAGTTCTGGGGAAAATATGTCACCCCAACCATCGCCCGAAATGACCCGGCCTTCCCGGACCAGTTTTACTGGCGCGGGGACATTTGGGGGCCGACCAATTACATGGTCTACGAAGGCCTCAATCGCTACCGGTTCGACCAGGAGGCGCTGGAGTACGCGCAGAAGAATTACGACCTGTTCATGGATGATTGGCGGAGCAACCAACACGACAACGAGCAGTACTACGCCTGGGGAGGCACGGCCGGCGGCGACACTCACTACACCTGGGGAGTGCTACTGTGCCTGATGCCGCTGGAGCAATACATCGACTTGAATCCGTGGGAAGGCTTGCGCTTCG
>DATJVT010000375.1:0-6275 GCA_035501695.1 Terriglobia bacterium
AGTTGTACAGACGGAGAATCAAGTCCGGGCGGCCATTCTCAGGGGGGTTCTTCCCCTGGAGGCCTACCAGCGTTTTGGGCGGTTCTAGGCAGACCCTGCGGATGGCGGTCGCGGTGGCGATGCCAGATGCCCGCCCCCTCGCCCGAATGCGTGGCGGTGACCCGCCGGTTTGAACAGAGGCGCAGCGCGCTTGACTATCCTTCAGACGAGGACTAATCTCGAATCCAGTAAGTCCGCCCGAACCTCGCAATCGAGGGCCCCAGGGAGGGCCGCCGACATGACCACGCCTGTTTCCGAAATCAAGCCCGAAGCGGGTTAACCGGGAGGTGCGCTATGCTTACCGTTCGCCTGGTGCAAATGATTGAGGACCACGCGGAGGAGTTGACCCGGGGAGTCATCAAAGACCTACAGAGTAATCCCCGGACCCCGCATTACCACCACCTGACCTACGAAGAATTGCACTATCGTACGTACACCGTTTATCGAAATCTCGGCCATTGGATCAGCCAAGGGACGGAGGAGCCCATCGTCGCCAATTACACGGACTTGGCGGTGCGCCGTCATGCCGAGGGAGTCCCGCTCGAGGAAGTTGTTTTTGCCCTGATCTCCATCAAGAACCATCTTTACACTTACGTGCGGACCACCGGCCTGATGGATTCCGCGATGGAGTTGCATCAGGAAAGGGAACTCCGGCGCCTGGTCGGCCATTTCTTCGACAAGGCGATCTACTTCACGGTGAAGGCATACGAGAGCGAGGCGGCCCTGAAACACTCGAAGCTGGCGATGAAGTTGGCGGCCTGAGCGTCAACGGCACCCTTTCGCGGCGGCGGACTCAGGCGGCGGCTGGCTACATGAGGGGGAGTGTAGGATTTGGTCGTTGCGCGGCATCCACTTGCCACCAATACCCCGGCAGAGAGGAATCAACCATGGCGAAACTGAAGATGTACCTCAAGCCCACTTGAACGAGTTGCCGCAAAGCAAGAGGTCTCTTGCTGGAGAAGGGTGCGGAACTGGAGGAACACGACCTGGGAAAAGAGCGGTTGACGGCGGAACAGCTTGACGGTCTGATCGGCGCGCGCAACTACCTGGACTTCCTGAATCCCCGCAATGATCTGTACCGCCAGCGCAAGATGAAGGATCAACCGCCGGCGCGGGAGGAAGCACTGGATCTCATGGCGCAGGAGCCCAACTTGATCCGTCGACCCATTGTGATTCGCGGCGGGCAGATGGTTCTGGGTTATGACGAGGAAGGCCTGCGCAAGATTGCGAAGTGAGAAGCCCCCGGATATGCTTAGGCGGTCGTCCGAAGCCTCAGGAGCGAGAGAGCATGCCCACCAAGGTTCTATTTGCGCAAGGCGACATCACGGATATGGCGGTGGATGCGATCGTCAACGCCGCGAACACCGAACTTACCATGGAGGCGGGCGTGGCGGCCGCCATCCGGCGCAAGGCGGGGGAGCACGTGCTAGAGGAGTGCGAGCGCCTCGCCCCCATTCGCCTGGGCGCGACGGCGGTAACCACGGGCGGGAATCTGCGGGCGCATTTCGTGATTCACGCCGCCGGCATGCGACCCGGGGAGAAGGCCACAACGGAGTCCATTCGCCTTGCCACCCGCGCCAGCCTGATGCGGGCGGAGGAGAAAGCGATTCGCAGCCTCGCCTTTCCTGCCCTCGGCACGGGCGTGGCAGGCTTGCCGATAGCGGATTGCGCGGCGATCATGCTGAAGGTCACGCTGGATCACATCAAGATGCGGACGAGCCTGGAGAAGATCTACTTCGTGCTGTTTGACGAGGCCGCGCTCAAAGTGTTCGAGGGAACCTTCCAGCAGTTGACCGGCCGGCCCGCGCCGGCTGGTGATACGAGGGCGTGAGTTTGGTTTTGATCCCCCAGCCTCTGGGCAAAGAGGCGCCCTCGTCAACATTACCAGACACCAATATGCACTTCCTTATCGACGACTTGCGACCCTCCGATTGGGGGCAGGTCCGGGCCATTTACCTGGAAGGAATTGCCACCGGAAACGCAACTTTCGAGACCCAGGCTCCTACATGGGAAAGGTGGGATGGCGCGCACCTTCCGTTCGCCCGGTTGGTAGCGCGCGCGGCTGAGGAGGTTTTGGGGTGGGGCGCGCTCAGCCCCGTTTCCGATCGGTGTTGCTACGCGGGAGTGGCAGAAGCCAGCCTTTATGTGGACGGGCGACATCGAGGGCAAGGAATCGGCACCGCGCTCCTCGAAGCGACCATCGAGCGCGCCGAGGCAAACGGCATCTGGACCCTCCAGGCCGGGGTCTTTCCGGAGAATCACGCCAGCCTGGCGCTCTTAAAGAAGTGTGGCTTTCGTGAAGTGGGCCGGCGCGAGCGCTTGGGGAAACTGCACCGCGTGTGGCGCGACGTGCTATTGCTGGAGCGCCGCAGCCGCGTGGTTGGGGTCTGACCTGGTCACCTCTGGCGGTCGATGCTTTGCCCGTCCTTCAATAAAGCGGCACGCCACGCGCTCCTGGGAAAGGGTGGGCATGTTGGGACCAAACCAAAATGGTCCCTATTTGTTAATCGAGAGTTGCCCGCGCAGCCGGTCGAGGGAAAGATCGCAAAACGGTGGAGCAAAACCCTGGCGCGGCACGGGCGTCCCATCCGGAGAGAACTCAATGTAACTGCCGGGGGCCTTGTCCCAAGCGGGCCAAGTTGCGGCGCTCGGAGAATTCGGGTCGCCGGCTTTCGCAAAGTTGGTCCAGTATGCCTGAATCTCGCCGGAGAGCCTCTTGTCCACTTCCGTGACGGGAAGCCATTGCCAGGTGCGATCCTGGAAGGCATGGAAGACATACGGAATTTCCAAGCCATGGAAGGCTCCCAAAGCCGATTCGCCCTTTCCCGGAACGGCACGATCGAACTTGTAGACATAGACCCTTCCCGTCCTGGCGGCGGTAAGGGTTGCCATCGCGCCCAGGGGGCAAGCAATCAGCATGTCATTCGCGGCTTGATCGATTCCCCGATCGTGGTCAAATAAAGCCTGGAAAAGGTACTTGATGATGGCGGCGTAGGTCCAGCCGCCGTAGAGCGGGTACGCTGCATCCGCGAACCGCCGGACGACCTGAACGGGGCCTTCATTTTCTACGGGCCGCGGAGCGTTTTTGACCCTGGCCGCAGTGACCACACGGAAGGCACTCATTTCCCGGCCATTCAAACCGACCATCAAATCCACCGTGGAGATGCCGCCGGAGGCATATATCTTCGCCGGAGGTTGCGGGAATACCCAGCCATCAACCATCCAGTCCGCCGGATTAGGTCCCTTGTATCGCTCATTAACAAGCTTCACAAGATCGGTGGCAGGCAGCTTTCGCAGGTTGACCAGGGGTGAAGGGGAGGTTCCCACGGCCAATTTGGCGATTGCCACCCCGGTTGCTTCCGCCTCGGCGCGAGTCCGGACCGGTCCGAGGCCAAAAGGGGGCCCGCTCTCCGAGATTACACGCCGGAAAAGATGGACAGAAAGGGGAGAGGTCATCAGCAACCCGGCGTCCACGGCACCGGCTGACTCGCCAAAAAGGGTTACATTTTCGGGATCGCCGCCGAATTGCCCGATATTGTCCTTCACCCACCGAAGGGCGGCCAACTGATCGAGCAGGCCATAGTTGCCGGAACTGTGGTGCGGTGACTCTGCGGCGAGGTCGGGATGGTTGAAGAACCCCAGGATTCCCAGCCGGTAATTGATCGATACGATGATGACGCCGTGCGCGGCGAGAGAACTTCCATCGTACGTCGTCTCGGACCCGCTGCCGATCCGGTTGCTGCCACCGTGCAACCAGACCATCACCGGAAGAGATCCGCGGGGCGGCCAGGACGGCGCCCACACGTTGAGGTAGAGGCAATCCTCCGACGAAGTCACGGGCTGGATTTCATAAGAAGCACCGTACGCGGCGGCGATAGGCTGAATATAGGCATCGAGACCGGCCACATCCTGCACGCATGCGTTCCCCGGCTGCGTGGCGTCGCGAACTTCCGTCCACGCCGAGACCGGCTGAGGCTCCCGCCAACGCAAATCGCCAACGGGCGGCGCGGCGTAGGGTATCCCTTTGAAAACAGCAGATTGTCCTTGGAAAGATCCGCGGATGCTGCCGCCGGACAGGCGCACAACAGGCCCCTCCGGCCCGGTTCGAGGGAGAACATCGGCACCCAGTAGCAAGAGGGACAGGATGAGGACAAAGGGCCGCAATCGCATGCAGGGTCCTCCCAATGATAGCAGTGCCAGCCGGCTTTCTACGCATCCGAGCTACGACGCCTTGCGCGGAGGGGCGGAGTGGATGGGTTCCCCGATCAACGCGTGGGCGGCCTCCATCCAGGCTTCGGCCAAGGTAGGATGGGCATGGATGGTGTGGGCCATGTCCGCGGCGGTCAATTCCGCGCGAATGGCCACCGCCGCTTCCGCAATGATATCGGTGGCGTGGGGGCCGACGGCATGCGCGCCTAACAGTTGATTCGTCTCCGCGTCGGCCACCCACTTCACGAAGCCGAACGGCTCGCCAATCGCCAGGGCCTTTCCCAGCGCACCAAACAGGTATTTCCCAGTTTTTATCTTCCGGCCCTGCTGCTGGGCTTCCTGCTCCCCCAGGCCCACGGTGCCGATTTCGGGCGTGGTGAAGATGCAGTTGGGAATTACGGTTTCGTTCTTGTGCAGGTAGCGGCCGCAGGCGTTCTCCGCCGCCACCAGGCCCTGAGACGTGGCAACGTGAGCCAGGAGCGGGCCGCCGGTGACGTCGCCAATGGCATAGATGGTGGCGACATTTGTGCGGCCGTAGGCGTCAACACTGAGGAAGCCGCGCTCATTGGGCACGAGCCCGGCGTTTTCCAACTTCAGAGATTGAGTAACCGGTTTGCGGCCCAGGGCCACGAGCAGGAGTTCGGCTTCCAGCATTTCCTGGCCGGCCCGCCCGCGCACGCCACGATCGTCTGCGGCGATATCTTCCAGAGTCACCCCGGTCAGGATGCGGATGCCCAGGCTCTTTTCCATGTGACGTCGCAACTCGCGGCGGACGTCGGGATCGACCACGGCAATGATGTCTTCCAAAAGCTCGACGACGGTCACCTGCACGCCCAATTGCGCCAGCATGCAGGCAAACTCGCAGCCGATGATGCCGCCGCCCAGAACCAGCGTCGAGGCGGGCAAGTCGCGCAGTCCCAGAAAGCCCCGGCTTTCCACCACGCGCTCGTGACGCGGCAGGAATCCGGGCATGGCGGACGTAGCGCCGGTGGCGATAATCGTCTTGCCGGCAGTCAGGAGGGAGGCCTCCGACCCGGCGCCACGATCGACTTCGATCCGATTCCGGCCTTGAAACGATGCGGTGCCTTGAAGAACCGTCACGCCGTTGGCCTTAAGCAGTTGTTTGACGCCGTTGCGCAGTTTCTGCACCACCTGGTCTTTTCGGTCGGCCATGGCGCCATAGTCGAAGGAGGCATTGTCCGCGCGCAAGCCCATGGTGCCTGCGGACTTGATGCGCGCGAATAACTCCGATGAAGCAATTAAGGTCTTGGTGGGAATGCAACCCCAATTCAGGCAGGTGCCCCCCAACTCTTCCCTCTCCACCAGCGCCACGGATGCGCCCAATTGCGCCGCCCGGATCGCCGCGGGGTAACCGCCCGGTCCGGCCCCAATCACTACTATGTCAAACGCTGCCACAGGCTTATCTCCTCAAGGGTTTTGCGAATCGAATTGATGAAGCGCGCCGCGAGCGCGCCGTCGATCAGGCGATGGTCGCTCGACAAGGTCATCTTCATAAGGGTACGTACCACAACTTGATCGTTTTTAACCACCGGCTGTTTTGTGCCACTCGAAACGGCAAGAATGGCGCTTTCTCCGGGATTGATAATGGCGGTAAAGTTTTCCACGTCCATCATCCCCAGGTTGGAAATCGTAAACGTACTGCCGGTCATCTCCGCCGGGGTCAATTGAGCGGCGCGCGCCTTGGCGGTCAAATCCTGCGCCCGCGCGTGAATTTCCGCCAGGGTCAGCTCATTGGCGTGGCGGATCACGGGAACCACCAAGCCTTGTTCCAGCGCCACTGCAAGTCCCACATGGATGTCACTCCGCAGCCGGATGTTCACTCCGTCAGAAGTACCGTTGACATTGGGAAATTGCTCCAGGGCGAGAGCGGCAGCCTTCAAAATAAAGTCGGTGATGGTGTACGGCGTACCCTCCGCCTTCAATTTGGCCCGCAATGATTCCAGGTCCGTTATGTCGACGGAGACCGTCACGAAAAAGTGCGGCGCATGCGTGTAACTCTCCGTCAA
>DATJVT010000376.1:0-6482 GCA_035501695.1 Terriglobia bacterium
TATGAAATCACCCGAATCGATCCGTGGTTCCTGAATCAGGTCCAGCAGATCCTGGAAATGAAGGGGGAGCTCAAGCGTTTCACCCTGGATACGGTTCCCGCCAACGTGTTGCACCTCGCCAAGCAATGTGGTTTCTCCGACGCGTCTCTGGGCGAACTGTGGGGAAAAAATCCTGAGGAGATTCGGCAACGGCGCCGGGCCTTGAACGTCCGGCCCGTCTTCAAACGCGTGGACACTTGCGCCGCGGAGTTCGAGTCTTTCACCCCTTATCTCTACTCGACTTACGAGGACGAGGACGAGGCGGAGGCCACGGAGCGCCGCAAGATCATGATCCTGGGCAGCGGACCGAATCGCATCGGCCAGGGAATCGAATTCGATTACTGCTGCGTGCATGCCTCGTACGCCTTGAAGGAAGAGGGGTTCGAGACCATCATGGTGAACTGCAACCCCGAGACGGTTTCCACCGACTATGACACCTCCGACCGTCTCTACTTTGAGCCGCTGACTTTTGAGGATGTCATGGCGATCGTGGAAACGGAAAAGCCCACGGGGGTTATTGTGCAGTTCGGCGGGCAGACACCCTTGAACCTGGCCCGCCAACTCAAAGCGGCAGGGGTTCCCATCGTGGGCACCACACCGGAATCGATCGACCTGGCGGAAGATCGCAAGCACTTCGGCAAATTGCTGGCCGACCTGGGAATCCCCCAGCCCGAAAACGGGGCGGCCATGAACGTTCAGGAAGCTCTGGCCATCGCGGGCCGCATCGGCTACCCCGTGCTGGTGCGGCCTTCCTACGTCCTGGGCGGGCGCGCCATGGTGATCGCTTACGATGAGGCGACCCTGCGCGAGTACGTCCTGCGCGCGGAAGAGTTGCAGCGCGCCTTTCCGATTCTGGTGGACCGCTTTCTGGAGAATGCCACGGAAGTGGACGTGGACGCGCTCGCCGACGGGACGGACGTGGTGGTGGCGGGCATCATGCAGCACATCGAGGAGGCAGGTATTCACTCCGGCGACAGTTCCTGCGTGCTGCCCGCGGTGAGCATCCCGGAGGGCCAGCGGCAGACGTTGCGCGACTACACGGTTCGCCTGGCGCTTGAACTCCGCGTGGTGGGCCTGATGAATGTGCAGTACGCCATTCAAAACGGGAAAGTCTATGTGCTGGAAGTGAACCCGCGCGCCTCCCGCACCGTTCCTTATGTGAGCAAAGCCACGGGTTTCCCCCTCGCCAAGATTGCGGCGCGCCTCATGATAGGGCGCAAGCTCGCGGAATTTGGGCTGCCCGCGGAATTGCCCGTCAGCCATTCCTTTGTAAAGTCGCCCGTTTTTCCCTTCCAGAAGCTGCCGGGAGTGGATACGATCCTGGGACCTGAAATGAAATCCACCGGCGAAGTCATGGGCGTCGCGGATAGCTTTGGGCTGGCCTTCGCCAAGGCGCAATTGGGAGCCCGCCAGCGCATTCCGGTCGAGGGAAGGGTTTTCATTTCTGTAAACGACCATGACAAGCCGGGCGTGACCCCGATTGCGCGCGACCTGGAGAAGTTGGGGTTCACGCTGATTGCCACGCGGGGGACGGCGGCGGCTCTGCGCGCGGCGGGCATCAAAGTGGAAACCGTCTTCAAGGTCAATGAGGGGCGTCCCAACATTGTCGACCGCATCAAGAGCGCCGACATCGACCTGATTGTCAACACGCCGCTGGGGCTCAAGTCCCGTCATGACGACAAGGCCATCCGCCGGGCGGCCGTGCAACACGGGGTGACCTGCATCACCACCCTCTCCGCCGCGGACGCGGCCATCCAGGGGATTCGCGCTTGCCAGCAGGGTCAAACGCACGTGGAAAGTTTGCAGAACCTCCACCGGAAAGGTTGCGATTAGTGGACCGCGGTGGGTAACCCGTGTGGGGCATGGGCGTTAAGATAACGGACCATACGGGCCCTTTTGGAGTGCGGGAGCAGCAACTCCCACTTTCCTTCGTCGCTTCATACTCGGCCGTGTAAACTGTCGGGAGAAGGCGGGAGCTGCTGCTCCGCACTCCAAAGGGAGGATCACCACGAATTCCCATTACTTTAGCGCCTAGACCCGTCGGGGTGATGAGATGTGCTCTGGCAACCCCGGCAACTGACTGATTGCAATGGCATTGAGGATTTAGCCGTGACAAAAAACGATATCCTTCAGAACTTGGCTGGTGTCTTCTGTCCCGTGGTCACTCCCTTCAATAAGCGGGGTGGCGTGGACGAAGGATTCTTCCGCGAGAACCTGAGCCGGCTTACTGGAATTGGCTTGGGGGGAATGCTCGTGGCGGGCTCGACCGGCGAAGCGCCCTATCTTGCGGAACGAGAGCGATTGCGGTTGGTCGAGGTCGCGCGGGAAATCGTTAAGGCTCCCGAGATCCTCTTGGCAGGGACCGGATTGGAGAGTACCCAGGCCACGCTTGACCTCAGCCGCGAAGCGGTCGCGCGCGGGGCCGACGCGCTGCTGGTGCTGACGCCTAATTATTACAAGGCCCGAATGGATGCGGACGCGCTGGTTGCGCACTACCGTACGGTAGGCGCCGGGGTCAAGCGCCCGGTGTTGATCTATTCCATTCCACAATTTACCGGCCTGGAGGTGCCTCCCGCGACCATCGGGCGTCTTTCGCGTTTGCCCAATGTGGTGGGGCTCAAGGAAAGCTCCGGCAAGCTGGATTTCGTGCGCGCCGTAATGAAAGGGGTTCGACCGGGGTTCCGCGTGCTGGTGGGGGCGGTTTCTATCTTTTATGAATCCCTTTGCGAGGGCGCGGTGGGAGCGGTGCTGGGACTGGCCAATTTCGCCCCGGGGCTCTGCGTGGGGCTCCACCAGGCATTCCTGCATCGACAGGCCGCCGAAGCCCGCGACCTGCAGCAGCGCCTCCTGCCGCTGGGGCAGAAGATTGGTGGTCCGCATGGGGTGGCGGGCATCAAAGCTGCCGTTGACCTTTGCGGCTCCCATGGCGGAGCCACGCGCCTCCCCTTGCTGCCTGTTTCTGCCCAGGTCAAGAAACAGATTGCGGCGGCCCTCCGCGAAGCGCACGCAGGGTTGGCCATCTAAGCAGTCCCATGAAGGACCTGGAGTGGTTTCCGCCGATCCCGGAAGCTCGTGCCGGACTTACAAAGGCGATGGGTTTGCCGATCGTCGCCGGCGCGGGGTTGGGACTGCTATTGCTTGGGCACAGCCATCGCTCCTGGGCTCTCCTGGTTTGCATCTCCACCCTCCTTCTCGTTCTCGGATTGATTCTGCCAGTTACGCGCGCGCCCACCCGGCGCGCTCTACAATGGGTGGGCGTGGGTGCGGGACAGGCCGCAAGCTGGGTTCTCCTGTGGCCATTCTACCTTTTGGTTTTTGGCGGCTCCCGTGTGTTCCTCTCCATCGCCCGGGTCGACTTGCTGGCGCTGCGATGGCGGCCCGAGCTGTCAACCTATTGGCAGACAGCAGCGCCCGAAGACAAACGCGCCCCCTACTATCAGCGGCTCTTTTCCCTTGAAACTCCTGACCGAAAGCCCCACTTACTTATTTGGGCAACCGGGATTATCGTCCTGGCCGTCGCGCTTGCCGGAAGCAGCGAACTTCTCCTGCGATGCTTCGGCTTTGGCAACCCGATCGTCTACCGGGTTGATCCCCGCGTTGGCTATTATCCCGCTCCCAACCAGGATGTCCGGCGTTACGGCGGCGCGATCCATATCAACGCCTTCGGCATGCGCTCCCGCAACGTAACCTTGGCGAAGCCCACGAGCACCTTTCGCATCCTCATGCTCGGTGACTCAACTCTGTACGGCGGCTCCTACATCGATCAGCGCGACCTATACGCCTCGCGCCTGGAAGAACTGCTGAACCAAAATCCCCGCCGGCTACCCGGCCAGCCTCGGCGGGTGGAAGTGCTTTGCATGGGAGTGAATGGCTGGGGTCCGCAGCATGAGCTTGCCTACGTGCAGGAGTTTGGGCTCTTCCAGGCGGATCTGGTGATGGTGATGGGGCCACCGGCTGACGCTTATCGGCCACTCTTTGGCCTGCAGCAATTCCCGTTCTTTGCCGAAGGCCATCGTCCTCACCTTGCATGGCAGGAGTTTTGGCACCATCTCTTGTGGGAATACCAGCAACTCGCCACCGTTACCAATCCGGCCTTGAAGGCCAACGCGCAACCGATGGCGGCGTTTGATAACGGCGTTGGCTCGTGGTTGGAGATTGCGACGGTGGCGACGGACCAAGGCATCCGAGTGGATTTTGAGTTCCTTCCGAACAAAGAGGAGGTTCAGGATGGGCAGGCGAACGAGTCGACCCGGCGGGTCCTGGCGGCACTGCTGCCCAACCTCGACAGGATGCGGGTGTCCGAATCCTACCCCCTTTCCTTGTTTCAGAGGAAAATGGGCGCTGCCCGGCTCTACCACGATGGAACTCACCTCGAAAAAGCAGGACACGAGATTTATGCAAGCTATCTGCGAGACCGGGTGTTAGAAGTCACTTCGGCAGAATAGCAGGCAATGAACATACTTGGGATCAGCGCGTTTTACCACGATAGCGCCGCTTGCCTGGTGCGAGACGGGCAGATTATCGCCGCGGCGCAGGAAGAGCGATTCTCCCGCCGCAAGCACGACCCCCGTTTCCCCATCCAAGCCGTGAATTTCTGCCTGGCGGAAGCGAGAGTAGGGAAGAACGATCTTGACGTCGTTGCCTATTACGAAAAGCCGATCACCAAGTTCGCGCGCATTCTGAAGTCTCACTTGGTTTCCGCGCCGCAGAATTGGCGGGCTTTCCGGCACGCGATTCCCCTGTGGCTGAAAGAACGCTTGTGGATTCCTTATGTCATTGAGACGGAATTGCGCCGTTTGGGCTACTCGCGGCCGCAGAAGTTCGTTTACCCGGAGCATCACCAGGCGCACCAGGCCAGCGCTTTTTTCCCTTCGCCGTTTCCGTCGGCGGCCATCCTTACCGCGGACGCAGTCGGCGAATATGACACCGCGACGCTGGGTTGGGGGCAGGGAAACAGGGTTTCGATTATGAGGCACCAGCGCTTCCCACACTCGCTCGGTCTGCTCTATTCGGCTTTCACGTTTTACCTGGGTTTTAAGGTCAACTCAGGCGAGTACAAGCTGATGGGTTTGGCGCCCTACGGGCAGCCAACGTATGTCAACCGAATCTACCAGCACCTCGTGGACGTTCGTCCGGACGGTTCGTTCCGGCTGAACATGAAGTACTTTGGCTTCCTGCACGAAATACAAATGACCAACCGGGCCTTCGAGGAGATTTTTGAAGGCCCGCCGCGCGTCCCGGAGAGCGCCATTACGCGAAGGGAAATGGATTTGGCGCGCTCCATCCAGGTGATGACCGAGGAGATCATCTTGGGCATGGCACGCGCCGCCCGCAACCAGACCGGCGAGGAGAATCTTTGCCTGGCGGGGGGAGTGGCCTTGAATGCCGCTGCCAATGGTGCTTTGGCGCGTTCGAAACTCTTCCGCCGGATCTGGATTCAACCCGCCGCAGGTGACGCCGGCGGCGCGCTGGGCGCGGCGTTGTTCTGCTGGCATCAGGTGCTCAAACAGCCGCGTGCGTGCGAAGCGGAGCGCGACAGCATGCGGGGTTCTTACCTGGGGCCGTCTTTCAGTGATAAGGCTATACTTGAGTTTCTAATGGCTAAGCATTACTCCTATCGGGTCTTACACGGCGAGACGGGAGCCGAAGAGATCGCCGCCCACCTTGCCCAGGGGCGGATTGTAGGCTTGTTTCAAGGCGCGATGGAGTATGGCCCGCGTACCCTGGGCAATCGGTCGATTTTGGCGGATGCCCGAGATCCCAGGATGCAATCGCGCTTGAATCGCGACATCAAGTTCCGGGAGTCGTTCCGGCCCTTTGCTCCGGCGATTTTGGAAGAGCGCGCCGCCGAGTGGTTCGAATTGGATGGACCGTCGCCTTACATGCTCATGGTGGCCCCCCTGCGCGAAGAGAGACGCCGCCCTGTACTTCACAGTACAGAGCAGCCGCTGGAACAATGGGTGCAGGAGGAACGCTCCGCCGTGCCGGCCGTCACTCACGTCGACTACTCGGCCCGCGTGCAAACGGTTTCGCAGCACACCAACCCGCGTTTCCATGCCGTACTTTGCGCCTTCGAACGTATGACGGGTTGCCCGTTATTGCTGAATACGTCCTTCAATTTCCGAGGTGAGCCGATCGTTTGCACTCCTGCCGATGCGTACCGGTGTTTCATGCGGTCCGGAATCGACGTGCTTGTTCTTAACAAATTCCTCCTCGGCAGGAACGAGCAACCCCTGTGGGAAGAAAGTGTGGACTGGAAGCAGGACCTGGGACTCGATTAGCCCGCACTAGCGGACTGCGGAAAAGCTCCTTGGTACGCGGCCGTAGCGCCGGCTTCCAGCCGGCAATCCCTTCGGATTCGACAAAAGCCGGCAAGATGCCGGCGCTACGATGTGCCTCCGGAAGGAGATATCATGCGGCGGCTCTATTACGGCTGGATTCTG
>DATJVT010000377.1:0-16776 GCA_035501695.1 Terriglobia bacterium
GTTGAGCTCCTCCCATGCCTCCCATGCCGCCCGTCACCACCAGTTTGCCTGCCAGGTCGCCGCCAAAGTGCTTCTGAGCGGCGGAAGCAAAAGTTTCGTAGGTGCCCTGAAGGATGCCCTGCGTACCGATGTATATCCAGCTTCCCGCCGTCATCTGGCCGTACATCATCAGACCCAGGCGCTCGAGTTCGCGGAACTTCTCCCAGGTGGCCCAATGGCCCACCAAGTTGGCGTTGGCAATCAAGACGCGGGGAGCGGCCTCGTGAGTCCGAAAGACCCCCACCGCCTTGCCGGACTGCACGAGCAGGGTTTCATCGTTCTCCAGGTCTTTTAACGCTGCGACGATGGCGTGGTAGCAAGCCCAATTGCGCGCCGCCTTTCCGGTGCCACCATAAATAATCAAATCCTGGGGACGTTCCGCCACGTCCGGGTCGAGGTTGTTCATCAACATGCGTAGGGCGGCTTCCTGCTGCCATCCCTTGCAGGAAAGCGAAGTGCCGCGCGGGGCGCGCACCGGCTGGTAAGAATCTACGAAATCCGCCTCACCCTGGACCGTGTCTGATTGGGACATGAAAATCTCTCCCTGGGAATCTTAGCCCAATGAGGCCGGAAGAGAAAGGACTGCGATGACACCCTACTCTTACGATCGCCTTGGATTTGGGCGGCAACGTGATAAACTCCTGAACGTAATGGGTTCAAGCGATATTAAGACCCTCAACGAGTTGTTCCTCAACGCGGTCGCAGAACACGCCAAGCCAGACTGTTTTCTGTTCAAGAGCGAAGGGCGATACCGGGGTGTTTCTTCCCAAGAGGCGCTACGGAAGGTGGCAGCGCTGGCCTCCCTGCTGAGTCGTCTGGGAATTGAGCGCGGCGACCGGGTTGCGATTCTCTCCGAGAACCGGGTGGAGTGGGCGCTGACGGACTATGCCCTGCTGGGCCTGGGCGCCATCCCCGTGCCGATCTATACGACGCTGCTCGAGCCTGACATCGAATACATCTTGCGCGATTGCGAAGCCAAAGGAATCGTACTGGCCACAGAGGCCCAACTCGCCAAGATAGTAAGCGTGCGCCCTCACCTCCCATCCCTGAAGCTGGTCCTGGCCCTGGATTGTGGCAAGCTGCAAGGCACGGGAGCGGAGTGTTGGGAGGGCAGCATCGCCTTGGAAATGGGGCTGGCAACCAACGCCGTGGAATTGTTTACTCAAAAAGCCCTGGGCGCCCGGGCGGAAGACATTGCAACCCTGATTTACACATCCGGTACCATGGGCAAACCCAAGGGCGTCATCCTGACCCATGCCAACATTGTTTCCAATGTTCTGGAATGCGAGAAGCTATTTGCCCTGACGCGGGATGATGCTTCCATATCGTTGCTTCCTCTTTCCCATATCCTGGAACGAACCCTTGACTATTTCTGTTTCCGGAGAGGCGTATCGATCGCCTATGCGGAAAACCTTGACTCACTCCCTGTGAATCTGCGGGAGGTTAAACCCACGATCATGGGCGTCGTCCCACGCGTCCTGGAGAAGATTCACGACCGTGTCATGGATGTGGTCAACACGGCGCCTGCGGCAAGGCAGAAAATATTCTATTGGGCGCTGGAGGTGGGAAAGCAAGCCTTCCCGTATCGACTCAAGGGCCAATCATTGCCACACTGGCTGCGATTGAAGCACGCCGTGGCGAATGCGCTCATCTTCTCGAAGGTGCAGGAGCAACTGGGCGGGCGCATGGCGATCCTTGCTTCCGGCGCCGCCCCACTGGCGCGGGAATTAGCCGAGTTCTTTTACGCCATGGGGCTGCCGGTGTACGAGGGCTACGGCCTCACGGAAACTTCACCGGTGATAGCTCTCAACTATCCTGGCCACGCCAAGCTCGGGACGGTAGGCCCGCTGCTGCCCGGCGTCGAAATCAAGTTCGGGGACGAAAATCACGATGCCGAGGACGGGTTAGGACAAGAAATCCTGGTAAGAGGGCCAAACGTTTCGCCAGGCTACTACCGCCTGGAAGAGGAAGGCCGGCTTGCCTTTCAGGATGGGTGGTTCCACACGGGAGATTTGGGGGCATTGGACGCGGAAAATTACCTTCGGATTACCGGCCGCAAGAAGAACCTCTTCAAGACCTCCGGCGGCAAGTACGTGTGCCCTGAAAAACTGGAGAACCTTTTTCAGAGCCACCCCTACATCCATCAAATTGTAGTCCTGGGTGCCGGCCGCAAATTTGTGGGCGCCCTGGTTGCACCGGTGTTCCACCGCCTGGAAACGCATGCCCGCGCGCACGGGGTAACCTTTCAAACCCGCCAAGAGCTAGTGGACCATCCGGAAATACATGCTTTCATGCAGCAGTTGGTGGACGAAACCACGCGCTGGCTTCCGCCCCACGAGAAAATTCGCCAGATTGTCTTGCTTCCGCGAGAGCTCACCATGGCCGAGGGTGAGATTTCAGCAACTTTGAAAGTGAAACGGCGTGTGGTAGAAGAGAAGTATTGCAAGGACATCGAGGAGATGTTTTCACGACACGCACCAAAGGCGTAAGGGACAGGAGTCAGGAGTTAGAAGTCAGGAGACAGGAGGCAGGAATCAGAAGTCAGAATAGGATTTGCATGTCGCCGCCTCTTAGCTCTTGAATCTTCCCTTCGGCATTCCCTTTCTGCTTCCTCGACTTCTGGCTTCCGTCTCCTGACTTATAACTCCTGACTCCTGCCTTTTCCCCCGCTCAGAAGACATGCATTTTGAGGGTCAAGTACTTCTTCGGATTCTTGCGGAATTCGTCCAGGAATTCCTTTAGGGACTGGGCGCTTGCGCTCAGGTTGTTGAAAAGCGTGGGGTCGGTAGAGAGCTTACCCATGGTCCCTTCGCCCTTTTCGATCCGAGTTGTAATCGTATCCAGATGACCCAGGGTGTTGTTCATGCGGTCATATAGCTGCTCGTCTTTGGCCAGCTTTCCCAGTGTTCCCTTGCCTTGATTGATGCCATCCACCACGGTATTCCCACTCGCCAATAGCCGGTTAAGGTTGTTGTAAGCCGAAGGGTCGGAGATGAACTTGGCAAGACTTCCCTCCCCGTGTTGAACGTCATCGATCACGCTGTTCAGGCGGTCGAGGGTTGAGACGGAGCGGTTGTAGAGGGTTTCATCGGCCATGAGTTTGCCGATGGTTCCTTCGCCACGCTGGGCACGCTCCACCAACTGTTGGGCGCCGGTGACCGTGGCATCCATCTTCTTGTAAAGCGTGTCCTCATACAGCAACTTTCCCATCGACCCTTTGCCGGCCTGAATCTGGGTGGTGATGTCATCCAGCTTGGCGGATAGGGTATTGAGGTTCATGATCACTTCGTTGGTGTTCTGCACGACGGCAGCGATGTCCGCCTTCTCCGCGGTCTTGACCGAGCCGCCCTCGGGGACCGGTTCCTGGCCCGGCGTGCCGCGAGTAATGTCCAAATAGCTGTCCCCCAGCAGCCCCACGGTTTCCACGGAGGCCACGGAGTCAGCGCGGATCTCTTTCTGATAAGTGCCCGCGATCTTCAGGTCGATTTCCACGGCCCGCTGCTTGTCGGGGTAGGGGGAGATGCGAATCTTCTCAACGTTGCCCACGGCAATGCCGGCCAACCGCACCTGGGCACCCTCCCGCAAATCACCGGCGCTGGGAAGATAGGCCTTAAGGGTGTAGTGACGGGTGAAGATTCCTACCTGCCCGCTGATAAAGAACACCGCGACGGCAAAGACGATCAGGCTGACGATCACTAAGACGCCCACTCGAAGCTGGGCCCACTGCACACGCTCGTGTTGAGGCATAGCTGGTCACCTCCGCGAAGATCAACAGCCTATTCTAATTCATCCGGGCCAGGATCAGCATATCTTGGGATTAGTGTTCCGAATACTTACGCCAGGTACTTCCGCAAGTAGGGATCGGGAGACCGCGTAAACTCCTGCTCGCTACCCTGGAAGTAAACTGTTCCGTCGCGCAACACCAGGAAGCGGGTCGGAGGCCGCGACATATCTCGGCGGTCGGGAGAAGGGGGAACCAGGGCTTGAGTTTCAGGAGAGAAAACATAGTTGGCTAGCACAAAGGCGTCCTGCAAGCGGTGCGTTACAACTACTGATGTGACTTTTTGCATATCCCGCAGTTTGGCAATCAGGACATTGATTGTGTGGCTGGTGACGGGATCCAGCCCGCCGGTAGGCGAGTCATAGAGCATGATGGAGGGATTACTGATGATGGCACGGGCAATGGCCACGCGCCGGCGCATCCCGCCCGAAAGCTCGGAGGGCATCTTCTCGATGGCTGCTTCCATCTCCACGAATCGCAGAACTTCGCGCACGCGCTGCTCAATCGCCCCCTCATCGGTCAGGTGCTCTTCCCGTAAGCGATAAGCGACATTCTCGTAGACGGAGAGGGAGTCAAACAGAGCCCCCTCCTGAAAGACGATCCCCATGCGCTGGCGAAGGGACTGGAGACTGGGTTCGGGAAGGGGAACCCAATCCTGCCCCTCAATGAGGATCTGGCCGGAGTCGGGTTTAAGGAGCCCGAGGATCAGCTTCAGGAGAACCGATTTGCCCGACCCGGTTACCCCCAGCAGGATCAGGGTCTCACCGGCGCCCACGACGAAGGAGATGTTGGTCAGCACCTGCTTGCTCTCAAACGAGAGGGAGACGTGGCGGAGTTCGATGGCGGGTGTGTCCATACGGGGTACGGGATACGGGGTACGTAATACGAGATACACCACTCCAGATTTGTACCGGGTCGTTCTTATCGTTATCTCTTGTCGCTAAGAGGACATCCCGGGTTCCTCGTTATTTATGCTTAATCCCGTATCCCGTGTAGCGTATCCCGGCCTAAAAAAAGCCGATCCCAATCAGAAACTTGGTAATGAAAAAGTCGACCACCACGATCAGCACGGAGGCAACCACCATCGCCTGGGTGGTCGCTCGCCCGACGCCTTCCGTCCCACCCGTGGTGTGTAGGCCCTGGTAACAACCAACCAGGGAAATCAGAATAGCGAAGAAGAATGGTTTGACGATCCCCTGCGTTACATCGTGATAGGTCAGCGCCTGATAAGCTGAGGTCCAATACTCCACCGTCGTCAGGCGAACCGTGTAATAACTGACGAAGTAGCCTCCCAACATTCCGCAGAAGTCGGCCAGGATGGTCAAGAGTGGCAGCGTCACGACGGTGGCGACCAGCCGCGGTACGACGAGCTTGCGCAGGGGGTCCGTGCCCAGTGCCCGCATGGCGTCAACCTGCTCGCTGACCACCATGGAGCCGATTTCGGAGGCGATGCCGGAACTGTTGCGCCCTGCCATCATTAGGGCCGTCAATACCGGGCCGAGCTCCAGAACCAGGCTCAAGGCCACCACTTTTCCCATCAAGCCCACCTCGCCAAAAGCGCTGAGGGTCCGGTAGGATTGCAAGGCCAGGACGCCCCCGGTGAAGAAACCAATCAGCAGGACGATGGGTAGGGAACCGAACCCAATCACGTCCATCTGCAGGAGCGTGTCGACCAGGTAGCGGGGCGGGGTGAAGGCGTGCTGAACGGAATCCCGCAACAAAAAAGTGAATTCCTGAACTGCCTGCACCCAACGCTTCAAGGCACTTGTGATCATACCTTTAGCGAACCAACGAGGTCAGATAGCTGAAGCCGTTTGCGCCGGCAGTAATCCCGAATGCCGTCGACGATACGCAAAGATGTGCCGGGGTCGTAGAAGCTTGCCGTGCCCACTTGCACGGCGCAGGCTCCCGCGATGATGAACTCCAGGGCGTCTTCGCTGCTGGCGATGCCACCGATGCCAATGATGGGGATCTTCACGGCCCGCGCCGCCTGGTAAACCATGCGCAGCGCCACCGGTTTGATCCCCGGCCCGGAGAGTCCGGCCGTGACGTTGGAGATGCGCGGCGTGCGTGTTTCCACGTCGATCGCCATGCCCACGAAGGTGTTGACCAGCGAAAGCGCGTCGGCTCCCGCGCCTTCCGCCACGCGGGCGAACATGGCGATGTCGGTGACGTTGGGCGAGAGCTTGACGAAGAGCGGAAACCGCGCGGCTTTTTTGCAGGCGGCGACAACTTCCTCCGTCAGGCGGGGATCCGTCCCATACACAATGCCCCCGCAGCGCGTGTTGGGACAGGAAATGTTCAATTCGTAGGCCGCAATGCCTTCGCCTTCATTAAGGGTCTCAATACAACGCACGTAATCTTCCGTGGAGTAGGCGAATACATTCACCACGGTACGTGCGTTGAGGGTGCGCAGGAACGGCATTTTCTCGCTGAGAAATCGCTTCGCGCCGACGTTTTGTAGTCCTATGGCGTTCAACATTCCCGAGTCGGTCTCGTAAATGCGCGGCGGGGGGTTGCCCTCCATGGGCTCGGGCGAAATCCCTTTCACACATATGGCGCCCAACTGGTTCAGGTCAATGAGGTGGGCGAACTCCTTGCCGTAGCCAAACGTTCCGCTGGCCGTCCACACCGGATTCTGGAATCGCACCCCGGCGATTTCAATATCCATCCGGGGGATGAATTCTTCTGTGGGCTGCGGGACAGTCGCGAACGCTTCGTGGGCAGTGGGAAGGCGCGCCGGGCCTTGCTCACCCCATACCTTCGCTTTTGCCCTGCTTACCATTGTCTTAACTCCGCTCCTGAACCCACTATCCCTAACCCCGAATCCCTAATCCCAGATCCCGAGCCTTTTCTCCGATTCCCAAACAACCTTCTCCGCCCAGAATACCGGTCCCTCCGTGCAAACACGCTGGTAGGCTTCATGGCCGGTCCCCAGGACACGGATCGAGCAGCCCAGGCAAACGCCCAGACCGCACCCCATGCGATTTTCCATGGACACCAGGCAGGGATGGCGGAAGCGCTTGGCAAGTTCCACTGCGGCGCGCAGCATCGCCCATGGACCGCACACCATGAACAGGAATTTCTTATGGGTGTGCTTCGCCAAATACTCCTCTAAGGGCCGGGTTACAAACCCGCGATAGCCGGCCGAGCCATTTTCGGTGGCCAGCAACGTGGCGCCCACCACAGGCTTGAATTCCTCTTTGCCCACCAGGTCTTCCTTCGTCCGCGCCCCGAAAAAGAGTCGTTGCTTGAAGCCCGCCTCCGCTAATTTCTTCGCAGGCAGCAACAGTGCCGCGATGCCAATGCCTCCGGCCACGTGCAGGATTTCGTCGCACTCGTGCGCACGCGGAAGATATTCTTCTTCGAAAAAACCGTGGCCGAGAGGCGCCAGCAACCCCACCTTGTCGCCGGATTTCAGTTCCGCCATGAGGCGCGTGCCCCGTCCCACGACCTTGTAGAGAAGTTGCATGATCTCCGGGGAAGAAGTCTTGCGGGTGGACAGGGATTGCCTGCCGTTGGCACGCACATCGAAGATGCTCATCGGGCGGCGCAGCAGTACGTCCGACCTTCCGAGGATTCGCACCATGGCGAACTGGCCCGGCCGCACCTCGGGCGCTTGCCGCGGAGCATCCAAACTCAAAAGGTAGTGACCGCCGGGGAGAGGACGATTTTCGATGACCACCACGGTTTCATCATGCATCGGCACTATGCTAGCACAAGTGCTTCATTATCCAGCGCCGGATGTGGGGGATGGAATTGCGGGGAAACTTGTGGGGTGAGTCGTAAAACCGAAAGTCGAGGGAGCCGGCGCGCTGCTCCAACTGCCGGCGGAATTCCAGGTTCTTCTCGCGTGAATACCATTGATCCTGGCGGGCCGCGATGTGCAGCACATGCGTGGCCGCCGGCCGGTACTCCGGATTCTCCTTCCAATCGCCGGGGACGCCGCCGCACACCCCGACGGCGCCACGGATGGCCCGCGGGTGAGTAAAAATATAGCGGTAATTGGCGGAGCAGGTTTGGGAAAAGGCCAGAAGAAATACCCGGTCGGGGTCGGCACGGTACTCGCGCGTGGCAAGCCGGAGGACGGTTTCCAGGTCCCGGTGATGGAGTTGAACGGAATCCTCCATCTTGTAGGTTGTTCCCCAGCCGAATCCAACGCGGAAGTTCTTGGGATTTCTTCCGAATCGCCGGAAGAATTGATACGGACCTTGCAAGGAAATTACCACCATCTTGCCATCCGCGACGCGCTGCGCAATGCGCATCATGGAATCCTTATTTCCTTCATATCCATGCATGGCAACCAACAAAGGCCAGCGCCTGCGGCGGACGTGGTCCCGAGGTAACTCCAGTTCGTAATAGCGGCGAATAGCGCTGCGAAAGAACTTTTCCATGATCTCCCGGTTGGTTTGGGATTGAGCTAAGATCAAGGTTCATTCTATCAGGGGCGACCGATTAGGGACAGGGCCGGGCATCAGGCCGGTGAAGTTTGGCGGGCCGGTGCCGATAGCTAGGTAGGAGGTTTTTACCGATGCTAGCGCTGCGCTCTGTGGCTGCCGGAGTGACCCGATGGGCGGCGGTAATTGTACTCCTGACGCTATCCGCCCAGGCCGGTTCACGCCAGGCACTGCCTCCAGATGGCGCATGCGGCAACGGCCAGAACATGTTGGAAGCTGAGCAGGCGGGCAGCATCATCCTCCAGCGGGTACTTTCCACCGGCATGCGCTGGGAGGATGCATCGCTGAATGAATACGTCAACCGCCTGGGACAGAACTTGGCGCGGAGCAGTGGCAGCCAACAGGTCTTCTCCTTTTACGTTTTATACAACCCGGAGGTCAACGCCCAGGCATTTCCCGGTGGGTACATCGTGCTCAACACCGGCGTCATCAGTTTGGCGGAGAGTGAGGCCGAATTGGCCTCGGTTCTGTCTCACGAAATCGCGCATGAAAATGCATGCGATTGGCGGGCGGCGCCTTCGAAGGGCAATCTCCTCGAGTTGGCTGCTATCGTGCCGGCCTTGGTTTTGGCGGGGCCGGCGGGGACTGCCCTGACGATGGGCACCGGCGTTGCCGGAAGGCTGGTAGGCGCGCGCCAAGGTCGGGCGAAAGAAGAACGCGCCGACCGCTTGGCACTTCAGTATTTAGTGCGGGCTGGCTACGACCCCCACGCCACCGCGCAGTTCTTCCAGCGGCTTGAGGCAGAAGAGGAACGAAGCGATGGCGAACCTCATGGCGTGCTCGCCACCCACCCCCGCTCAGCCGATCGTGAAGAAAAGTTGGAAAAAGTCATCGCCAATCTTCCCCCCCGGGAACTCGTCCCGCACGACGAGTCCGAATTCCTCCGGATGCGCCGCGCCGTCCGGGAATATGACGAAATGTATTCCCGCCTGGTGGGCGTGCACATTCCGGGCCGCGACTCGATTCCGTCTCCCCTCTTTCACCGGCCTTCAGATGGGGCGGGAGCCGCCAGGCAGTAAGCGGATCGCCGCAGCGGGGTGTAGAGCAGACCCGTATTGCGGGTCCGCGGCTCCTCCTTCCCAGCAGGTGACGCACCTCAAGGCTACATAACAGGTCCGCGCCACCACCGCCGTAACGTTCATCACAGATTCTCCCAATGGCACCTGCCAGTTGGAGTTTTGACCAGTGTCCCCTACAATAGTGTGCACTCTGGTGTCTTATGTTTGCCCTTTTGAAAGCCTGCTTGATTATCGGCCTGCTGGCGCTGAACGCCTTCTTTGTCGCTACCGAATATGCCCTGCTCAGCGTGCGGCGCACCCGCGTGGAGCAGCTTGCCAACGAGGGGAATGCGCGGGCGAAGCTCGTGCTCACGCTGCTTTCCGACATGGTGGCGCTGTTCTCGGGGACGCAACTGGGGATCACCGTCATCAGCTTGTTGATGGGCTGGATGGGTGAAGCCATCATGGCCGACGCGATCGAACAATCGTTGGAAGGGTATCTGGGCCGTATAGCGCGCCTGGCCGTGGCGCACACCATCTCTGTAGCCACGGCTTTTCTGCTCATCACCGTCCTGCTCATGGTGTTGGGAGAACTGGTCCCCAAGGCCATGGCGTACGACAACGCGGAAAGATTCGCCCTGGGCGTGGCGCGGCCCATGTTTCTTTTCCTCAAGCTCAGCCGCTACCCTGTCCGGCTGCTCGACGCGCTAGCCAATGGAGTGCTGCATTCTCTGCACCGCCATCCGGACAAAGGTCACGGCCCCCTACCCACCACCGAAGAGGTGAAGCTGATTGTGTCCGGGATTCGCAAGCGGGGCCTGCTGGATGCGGACCAAGAGGAGATGATCCACAGCGTCTTCGACTTGGACCGAGTGCGGGTCCGCGAGATCATGGTGCCGTGGAATCGCATCACCTGCCTGCCGGCCTCCACCGACCTGCGCACGCTGCTGGACCGGGTGGTCAAGGACCAGCACTCCCGCATTCCCATTTTTGACGGTCTGCCTGACCAGATCGTGGGTGTCCTCTACACCAAGGACCTGCTGGCGGTGATGGCGGAAAAGACTCACGCCAGGGGGGCCGAGGACTCCGCCTTTGATTTGCGCGCCATCCTTCATCAACCGATGATCGTTCCGGAGTCGATGTCTTTGACCCAGATGCTGAAGGACGCCCGTCGCCGCCATTCGCAAATGGCGCTGGTGGTGGATGAATTCGGGACCTTTGTAGGTCTGGTGACCATCGAAGACGTGCTCGAGCAGATTGTGGGCGAAATCCAGGATGAGTACGATTTGGAGGAGGCGTCCATCCGTAAGGTGGGGGAAAATGTGCTGGTGGTGGATGCCTCCATGAGCCTGCGAGATCTGGCCAACGAGCGGGACATCGTCCTGCCGCGTGGAGCAGGCTATGAAACCCTGGCGGGGTTCGTGCTCGCAAGACTGGGCATCATTCCGCAGGGCGGAGAAAGTTTCGTGTTTGAGTTCCACCGCTATACGGTTCTCGAAATGGAAGGGCGCCGCGTGTCGAAGATTCGGATCGAAACATTGCCCTGGCCTCAAGCCGCCCCTAAATCTTCGGCTGAGGCGGCGGGGACCTAGAACAGCGGGCGCAAGATCAGGTGGTCTCGGGCATTGCGTCGGATTGAGTCCCCAGCATCACTCCTACCTCTACCCCCCGGTTCACATTTAGAGTTTTGGCGGCGGATCCCCGGTTGGTGCAGATCTCCAGGTAGCCTGAACTTCCCACGATGGCAAACAGTTCCGACGGCCTTCCCATGGAATAGGCCAGGTTCAGGCGTGTAATCTCCTGCTGATTGATCATGATCTTGAAGGGCGGCGGATTCTCCGTGAAAAGTTGCGGAAGGTCCTCTGGCCGGAGATTGGTGAGGATGTTCCCGAACTTGTCGATTTTCAGGACGACGCCTTTAATGAAGTTCTCAGCCACCACCTTGGGTTTGGGAGAGGTGAACCGCGTGAAGTCGCTGATGGTTTCGCCGAACTTGTCCGGTTCCAGCCATTTGCTCAGCCATCCGGCAACCGGAGCAAAGACGTCACGGCCCTGAAAAGTGGCGCTGACAGGATTGAGGAAGTAATGATCCGCGGTGATATGGCGGACCTCCACGTTCTCCTCCCGTTCGTAAATCAGAGAAAGTACGCCGTTATCGGGAGCCACGAACTTGTACGCCATGCTGCGTGCCAATAGGGGGCGCCGCCCCGTCCCAACGCCCGGATCGACTACGACCAGGTGAATCGTATCGGGAGGAAAGAAACGATAGCATTGGGCCAGGGTGAAGGCGGCGTCAAAGATATCGTAGGAGGCCACCTTGTGCGTGATATCCACAATGTCCACGTCAGGGTTAATGCTGTAGATAACCCCCTTCATGGTGCCAACAAAGTGCTCCGTGGTGTCAAAGTCGGTGATCAGGGTAATGATGGGTTTTCGGGCCAAGGTCTTCTCCTCAATTATTGCGGTCGAATGAGAATAAGGGAAAGTTACGGAAACGCGCAGCGGTTGTCAAGGATACCTGCTATTGCCTGAATATGGCGCGGAACTGCTCCAAAGTGAGGGGCGGCGTCTGCGCGGTCAGGAGATTCTCAATGACGTGTTGGGGGTGGCTCATCCCCACCAGCGCGCAGGTGATGCCGGGCGTGGAGCGCACGAACTGGATGGCCCTCTGCGCGTCATTTGCGAGGCCAGGGAACCACGCCTGGGTCTCGACCGGCAGGTTCCGGGTCAATTGCTGTTGCAGCAGGGTGGCGCTGGCGAAAACCATCATGCCGTGGGCGCGCGCCACATGCAGCACCGGGACGGCCTTGCCATCGTAACGCTGGGTCCGGGCTGACAAGGCCTCCGGCATGGCGAGGTTATAGGGGAGTTGGAGGGCGCGAAAATGATGGCCCTTGCCGCCCACTTCCTCCGCCAGCCGCAGCAGGTCCGGGAGCGACAGCGCCTCGCGCGAATCGGAACCGACGCGGTAACCGTTCCAGGTTGCCGTGCCATATATGCGAATCTTGCCCTCGCCGGCCTCTTTCTCCAGGGCTGAAAAAGCCGCCCGCATCCGGCGCTCGAATTCACTCCGTGCCACGTTGGAGGCCTGCGTCTCGGGGTTATGCAGATAATAAATATCGATGCTTTCGATGCCGAGGTTTTGACGACTCACGGCAAGCTGGTTCTGGAGATACTTGGGCGTCATCACGTGGCAGCCGGCCACTACTTCCGCCGGGCGAAAAAGGCCGGGATCGATCAGGGTCCGCTGGAAATAATCGGAGGGGTCGTCCGGCTCATTGCCGTCAAAGGTCAGGAAGCCGCCCTTGGTGGCGATCACTACTTCATCGCGCCGCACTTTGCCGCTGGCCATGGCGGCAGCCAGCGCCTGCCCGATAGCGCGCTCGCTGCGCTGATGGCGGTAATTCACCGCCGTGTCGATGACGTTTATGCCGCCATCCAGGGCCGTTGTCACGGCATCGCGATAAAGCGTATCACAAGCCTCGGTAGGTTCGCCCAGGTAGGTGCCGATCCCGATGGAAGAGAGCCAAAGGCCCTGGACCTCGCGCAAGTGGCTGGGAAGTCTTTCCGCAAAGCGGCCCCGAAAGCGGTCCGTCCCTTCGGGCGTGGCGTAGCCCGGCATCAGCATGTTGAGCAGTCTCCTGAGACCGGCTCCACTTTACCACGAAATCCGCCGGCCGAAATTCGGAACTCGAAGATCGAAACTCGAACTTCGCTGCTCGCCTCGATCCTCCAAAGCAGTTCCAACCGTTCCGGAGGCTGCTTCAGGTCTTCGCCAAGCAGGGTCAATCCACGTGCCCAACGTCACGAGGCAAGACCCGATTATCGACTTTTCAGTTTCGGTTTTCAGGCTCTTCAAAGCGATTCCGCCTTCACCAGGAAGAGGGGAACATTGCTCTCATGGCGCACTTTGGTGATGGTCGCGCCGTGGATCAAATCGCCGATTAATCGGTGCCCATGCGTGGTCATGGCAATGAGGTCGCAATGTTCAGCCTCCGCGGCTTTCAGAATGGCGCGCGCAGGTTCACCGCTGTCATGGCGCGCCGTGACTCGCAGGTGTTCGCCCCGGAGTCCCGCGCTGACCTTTTCCAGATATTCCCGGTCCTCTTTTATTTCCTGAGAATCGGAGAGGTTGAGATTCTCCTGCCACTGGGCTGCCCACCCCGTGGAAACATGGAGCAGGACAATCTCTGCGCCGGTCAGGTGCGCCAATTCCTTGATCCGCGGCATGAGGGAATTGTCCGCCTTGCTGTGGTCGAGTGCAACGAGGATCTTTTTGAACATAGCCAACCTCGTAGTATCGGGGGATCGGGAGATCCGGTGATCGGTGGAACAAAGTGCAGGCGGCCCTGCGATCTTTTGCTCACCCGATCACCCGATTACCCAATCAGTGTATCCAGTCTCGCACTGTCACAAACAGAAGATAGGCATTCAGGATCGCGATGATCGCGGCGGTGACCCACGCCACGATCTTCAGCCAGCGCGGATTGGCGAATTCGCCCATCATGCGCCGGTCGCTCGTAAACTGCACCAGAGGTACCACGGCGAATGAGAGTTGCAGGCTCAGGATGACCTGGCTGAAGATCAGCAGCTTGGCGGTGCCGGTCTGTCCGAAAAAAATGACCACGATTACGGCCGGGATGATGGCCAAAAGACGCGTAATCAAGCGACGCAGCCAGGGGACGAGTCGCAGATTGAGAAATCCTTCCATGACGATCTGGCCTGCCAGGGTTCCCGTCAAGGTGGAGTTCTGCCCGGAACAGAGCAAGGCCACGGCAAACAGAATTGCGGCCATATGTGTTCCCAGCAGAGGTGTCAGGGTGTGATACGCCTCCTGGATTTCCGCCACTTGCTTGTAACCGGCGCGGAAAAACGTACCTGCGGCCATGATCAGAATCGCGGCGTTAATCAGAAACGCAAAGTTCAGCGCGAGGAAAGAGTCCAGGAAGTTGTAGCGCATGGCCGTCTTCTTGCCTTCGAAAGTGCGATCGATGGCGCGGGTCTGCACCAGGGAGGAATGCAGATAAAGATTGTGCGGCATCACGGTGGCGCCGAGCATGCTGATGGCAATGTAGAGCATCTCCGGGTTGGTGAGGATCTGTGGTGTGGGGACAAACCCCTTGGCAATCTCCACCACATTGGGGCGCACCAGGAGAAGCTCGATAAGGTAGCACCCTCCAATGACTCCGATCAGGGCGACCACCACTGCCTCCAGATAGCGGAATCCTTTGTGCTGGAGGTAGAGAATGGCTAAAACATCGAGCGCCGTCAGGCAAACGCCCAGGAGCAGGGGAATGTGAAAAAGCAATTGCAGGGCGATGGCGGAGCCGATAACTTCCGCCAGGTCGCACGCGGCGATGGCGATCTCGCAAAGCACCCAGAGGACCAGGTTGGTTCGCCGCGAATACCGCGTTTTGCATGCCTGGGCCAGGTCCATCTGCGCGGCAATCCCCAGCCGGGCTGCCAACGCCTGGACGAGGATCGCCATGAGGTTGGAAATCATGAGGACGGAGATGAGTTGATAGGCGAAACGTGATCCGCCGGCGATGTCCGTGGCCCAGTTGCCGGGGTCCATGTACCCGACGGCCACTAGGAACCCCGGTCCGGAGAAAGCCAGGACTTTTCTCCAGAACCCCGCCCTGGCAGGGACGACCACGCTCCGGTGCACCTCCGGCAGGGAAGGCGTGGTTGTGGCAGTGGTTTCAGGGACGACGGGAACCGGGTCCATAACGCGAACAGTATACTCACAATCCGGCGGATTGACACCCGGGTGCTCACCCAGGCCGGCGCGGCTCTTCGCCGGTCCGCCCGCCGGCGCCTCGGGCCCCTGCCCCTGCCGGGGCGTCGGCCGACCCGAAGACTTTGTAGCCTCTTATAGCATTTTTCGCTTGACAAGATGAATAGCCATGATCTTGATATCGCGTTCCTCTGTAGCCTCCTGGAATGCCACGGGAGTTCGGCGATGGCGGTTACTTCTGTCGCGGGTAACGAGCTTCCACCAAGGTGCGCATACCGCCGCGCGCGGCGAATTCCCCATTGACCACGGCCCACTTAGGCTTGCAGGCGCGTGCGATGTCTTCCAGGATGCGGTTCACGACGTTCTCATTGAAGATCCCGAGGTTGCGGAAGGCAACGATGTAGGCCTTCAGGGACTTCAATTCCAGGCAACTCCTGCGTGGGAGATAGTGGATGGTGATGGTTCCGAAGTCGGGCAAGCCCGTGCGGGGGCAAATGCAGGTGAATTCGGGAATAGTAATGGTGATCTCGTAGTTTGGGTACTGATTCTCCCAGGTTTCGATCTCGGGCAGTTCGGTGTGGACCCCTCCTCTGGCGTGCTCGGATGTGTATTCAGGTTGGCGGGCCTTCTTTGCCATGGTTTCCTCCCAAATCCCGAGAATAAACCGAAACGGGGTGACATTGCACGCGGCAATCACGTCGAATTCCGGGCAGTGTCCCACGTGCTTAGGGAGTCTTCGCGGCTACATATGGCCTTGAGGGGGGCGGACACGGGGCGCTCCGAAAATATCGCTGAAGTTCAGTATCGAAAGCAGGCTTGGAACGGACCCATTACGCATCAATCACAACTCCACTCCAGATCCAACTTATTCATATAAAACACGTTATTATGAAATAGAAATTTATATTGACAATGGAATGCTCAATCTTTATTCTAATTGGCGACTAATGAAGCTTTTCTTGCATCCAATTAGTTGAGAACGGCAAGCTTGAACCGGGCGGGTGGGCATCCGCGCGATTAAGAAGGAGGTAGTGGGCGTTATGGGCAAGATTATTGGAATTGACCTTGGGACGACGAACTCAGTGGTGGCGGTCATGGAGGGTGGCGAGCCGACGGTGATCACGAATCCCGAGGGCGGCCGCACCACCCCATCGGTGGTGGCCTTTACGAAGTCCGGCGAGCGGCTGGTGGGGCAAGTGGCGAAGCGGCAGGCGATTACCAACCCGGAGAACACGGTGTATTCCATCAAACGGTTCATGGGCCGCCGCTACAACGAAGTGCAGAGCGAAATGAAGACGGTGCCTTACAAGGTGATCTCGAGCCCCAACGGCGACGTGCGCGTGCAGGCGTTGGGCAAGGAGTACTCACCCCCCGAAATCTCCGCCATGATATTGCAAAAGATGAAGGATGCGGCGGAGCAGCACCTGGGCGAAAAGGTCACCCAGGCGGTCATCACGGTGCCTGCCTACTTCAATGACGCGCAGCGCCAGGCCACCAAGGACGCGGGCAAGATCGCGGGCCTGGAAGTTTTGCGCATCGTGAATGAGCCCACTGCGGCGGCGCTGGCCTACGGCCTCGACAAAAAGAAGGACGAAACCATTGCCGTATACGACTTTGGGGGCGGCACGTTTGATATTTCCATCCTGGAGGTGGGCGAAGGCGTGGTAGAAGTGAAGTCCACCAACGGGGACACCCACCTGGGCGGCGACGACATCGACAAGCGCGTGATGGATTGGATTGTCGAGGAGTTCCGCAAGGACCAGG
>DATJVT010000378.1:0-10814 GCA_035501695.1 Terriglobia bacterium
TTTGAGCTCACCCAGAAGGCGCGTCACCTCCCCAGCCTCGGGTTGCATAGATTCCTTCCTCTTTATCGATGACCTAACTGGGGTTTGGCCGCATTCTACCGCAGAACGGCAATCCTTGCAGAGGCAAATTTCTGCCGAGAGCGTGGCCCGCCTTGAGGCGGAGTTTTCGCATTCCAAGGTGGAGGCTCCCGATGACAATGAAGATTGGCCTTTCTGCCTATCGTTCTGTTCGCTGCACCGTGTATCACATTGGGGTTAAGGTCCTGGCAGTCGTTCGAGTCACCAAGCCACTGGCCGCGCTATGCTGTGCTGCGCTAATCCTGGGATTAACATGCCTGAGAGCGGATGCTCAAACGGCGGAATGGACATGGATGGGGGGGAGCAATACGCCTCCTTGCCAAGGCTTAGCCTGCGGCGCGCCCGGGGTGTATGGCACCCTTGGTGCCCCTGCTGCCGGAAATGTCCCAGGAGGCCGATTTGGTGCCTCCAGTTGGACCGACACCAACGGCAACTTCTGGCTTTTTGGTGGCTCAGGGTATGACGCCAGCGGAGCCTTCGGCCATCTCAACGACCTGTGGGAATTCAACGTCTCCACCCGCCAATGGGCATGGATGGGCGGAAGCAGCACGATTCCCGGCATTGGGGGTGGCCAACCTGGAGTCTATGGCACGTTGGGTACTCCTGCGGCTGGGAACGCTCCCGGAGGGAGATCTTCTGCGACTGGTTGGACCGACATGCACGGCAACTTCTGGCTTTTTGGTGGCGATGGGTATGATTCTACCGGAACTCTGGGCTCTCTCAACGATCTTTGGGAGTTCAATGTCTCAACCGGCGAATGGGCATGGATGAGCGGAAGCAATAAGGTGCCTGGCACGGTTGGCCTGCCCGGGGTGTACGGCACATTGGGAGTCCCTGCCGCGGGGAACTCTCCGGGAAGCCGCACATCCGCGAGTAGCTGGACAGATGGCACTGGCAATCTCTGGATTTTTGGCGGGTTGGGTCTTGACTCTAACGGCATCGGAGGATCTCTGAACGAGCTTTGGGAGTTCAATGTCTCCACCCGGGAATGGGCGTGGATGGGTGGAAGCAGCACGATACCTTACATTGAGGGTGGCCAGCCCGGGGTATACGGAACATTGGGTACGCCTGCTCCCGGAAATATTCCAGGAGGCCGCGACGCGGCAGTCAGTTGGACCGACAACAGCGGCAACCTATGGCTCTTTGGCGGGTATGGCTTCGACTCGGCTGACAACCTTAACGATCTCAATGATCTTTGGATGTTCTCTCCATCCACCAACGAATGGGCCTGGATGGGCGGCGTTTCCAGAGTTCCCGGAGGCTGCGGTACCCCTGACGGGGTCTGCGGCATGCCAGGGGTTTACGGCACACTGGGTACCCCTGCCGCTGGGAATTCTCCTGGTAGCCGAGGTGCTGTGGTCAGTTGGACAGATAAGAGCGGACACTTCTGGCTACTGGGGGGTGTGGGCTGGGACTCGACTGACAATTTGGGCTGGCTCAATGACCTTTGGGAGTTCAACCCTGCCACCCGCCAATGGGCTTGGATGAGCGGAAGTAACACACTGGTGCTGGAATCCGGGAATGTCTACAGCATCTCTGGAGTATACGGCGCTCTGGGTGTTCCTGCTGCCGCAAACGTTCCTGGTGGCCGACGGTGGCCGAACGGTTGGGTCGACGGCAACGGATATCTCTGGCTCTTTGGTGGGGACGGCTTTGATGCCACTGGGAAGGAGGGGTCGCTGAACGACCTTTGGGAGTACCAGCCTGGCACACCGCCCCCCCCGGCAGCCACGCCCACATTCAGCGTGCCGCCAGGCACCTACGCTTCCCCGCAAACGGTGACGATTTCCGATGCGACGTCCGGCGCCGCGATCTACTACACGACAAATGGAACTGCTCCCACGGCGTCATCAACTCTATACACCGGGCCGATTACAGTCAGTGTTTCCGAAACCATCGAAGCCGTCGCCATTGCCTCCAGCTACTCAATCAGCACCGTCGCGACCGCAGCCTACACCATCAACATTTCCACACCGAGTCCGGCAGCTACCCCAACTTTCTCTGTCCCCCCCGGAGTCTACACTTCACCGCAGAACGTTGCGATCTCCGATACCACCCCCGGCGCCACAATCTATTACACGACAAATGGGACCTCGCCAACCACTAGTTCTACACAATACACCGTGCCGATCACGGTCAGCTCCACCGAGACCATCGAGGCGATCGCGGTGGCGAGTGGCTATGCCAACAGTGCTGTGGCCACGACAACGTACACGTTTGGCAGTGCTTCTCCAGTCACCATCCTGGCAAATTTCAACGGAACAAACGGCGCGAGCCCGTGGTCAATGTCTCTTGTCCAGGGTACTGACGGAAGCTTGTACGGAACCACTGCCTACGGCGGGGCAAATAATGACGGTACGGTATTCAAAGTCACGACAGCGGGCGCAATAACCACCCTTTACAGCTTCTGCCCCCAGACCGGGTGCGCTGACGGGAAGTACCCCTTCGGGGGATTGGTGCTGGCCAACGACGGGAATTTTTATGGGACAACCACCTATGGCGGTGCTGACAACCTGGGCACGGTCTTCAAGATCACGCCCGCCGGAACATTGACCACCCTTCACAGCTTCACCGGTACGGAGGGGGCCGACCCTTCGGCCCGGCTTCTGCAAGCCGCAGATGGAAACCTTTACGGGGTGACTACGTTTGGAGGGGCTGGCAACGTCTCCAATTGCCCAGGTACTGCGAATAACCCGAGCGGATGCGGCACCGTATTCAAAGTGACCCTGCAGGGCACCCTGAGCGCACTCTACAGTTTTTGCACGCTGGCAGATTGCCCGGACGGCGACGGCCCCGATGCCGGGTTGATCCAGGGAACGGACGGCAACCTCTATGGAACCACCCTCTTTAACGGAGGGCACGCTGGCGGAACGGTTTTCAAGATTACTCCCAATGGCACACTGACCACGCTTTACAGCTTTTGTTCCCAAAGCAGCTGTGGCGACGGAGGCGGCCCCTACTCCCCCTTGATTCAGGCGACCAACGGGAATTTCTATGGGACCACCGCCCTGGGCGGCCAAAACTACAACGTTACCCCCTGCGATCAGGGCGGCGGTGGTGGGTATGGGACGGTCTTCGAGCTCACCGCGGGCGGCGTCTTTACACCTCTGCATGCCTTCAACAATACGGACGGCTCCGTCCCTGATGCGGGTTTGGTGCAAGGGACGGACGGAAACTTCTACGGAACCACGGCGTGCGGCGGAGCCAACGGAGCGGGTACGATCTTTGTCATCACCCCCGCGGGAACGCTTGACAGTCTGTACAGTTACCTGGGGTCACCCGCTGTCGGCGCCGGTGCCGACGGCGGGTTGGTGCAAGCCACAAATGGCATCTTCTACGGGACAACACCCGTAGGCGGAACCAATAACAAGGGCACGGTGTACAGCTTGAATATGGGGCTTGGCCCGTTTGTGGAAACGCTCCCTACCTCCGGCGCGGCCGGGACCTCAGTCATGATCCTGGGGACCAATCTGACCGGCACCACCGGGGTAGCCTTTAATGGCGCCGCCGCAACCTTCACCGTTGTATCTAGTAATGAAGCCCAGGCCACGGTGCCCGCCGCCGCAACCGCTGGCCCCGTCCAAGTAGCGACGCCCGCCGGCATGCTCAACAGCAACCTCCCTTTCCAGGTGACGCCGGGAACTCAGCAGCCGACGGCCACCCCCACCTTCAGTGTCCCATCGGGCGCTTACAACACTCCGCAAACGGTGACGATCTCCGATGCCACTCCCGGCGCCGCCATCTACTACACCACGAATGGGAGCACTCCGACCCTTTCGTCCCCTTTGTACACGGGGCCGATTGCGGTTGATTCAACGGAGACGCTGGAAGCCTTCGCAACCGCCATCGGCTTCTCCGCCAGCGCGGTGCATTCCGCCACCTACACAATCCCGGTCCAGCCTGTCGCTAACATTGCTTCATCGACGCTCACATTTGCCGGCCTTCTGGTGAACTCCACCAGCGCCGCACAGGCGGTGACGCTGTCGAACGCCGGGAGTATGGCTCTCACGATAAACAGCATCACCGCCAGCACCAACTTCGCGCAGACGAACAACTGCGGCGGCAGTCTGGCCGCCAACGCCTCCTGCACGATCAATGTGACCTTCAAGCCCACCGCGGCAGGATCGCTGACCGGCACTTTGACCGTCACCGACAACAGCAACAATGCGGCGGGCAGTACCCAGACAGTAAGCCTGAGCGGCACGGGGCAGGACTTCTCGTTCTCGACAGCGACCAACTCCCCCACTTCGGCCACTGTCACGCCCGGTTCCCCTGCCAGTTATATATTGAGCCTGGGCAGCTTGGGCGGAATGGTGGGCACAGTTTCATTTACCTGCACCGGCGCGCCATCCGAAGCAACTTGCACGGTGTCCCCGAACCCCGCTTCCCCTGGAGCCAGCGTAACGGTGAACGTCACGACGACAGCGCCGTCGAGGCTTGCACCGCACGTGTCTCCTCCCCCTCTGCGCCCGCCGCGGCCTCAGCCCCTGCTCGGGCTCGCGATCCTTTTGATTTGTATGGTAGGTGCTCTTTCTTTCCAGAGATCGCGCGGGGGGAGCATGCGGCGATTGCCACTCGTGGCGGGATGCCTCTTGTTGTTGGTGCTGGCGGCGTGTGGCGGCGGGGGAGGCGGAGGCGGCACGACGCCCTCAAACCCCGGGACCCCAGCGGGAACTTACACTTTGATGGTAACGGGCACTGCGGGGGCCGGCTCCTCTGCCGTGAGCCACAGTGTGAGTCTCACGATCATTGTGTCTTAGCCATTCAATCGGAGCGTGCGGTTGGATTGGTCGCGCCCAGGTCCACGAGGTCCTTTTCCAAAGCGGCGAGAGCGGTCTGAAGCATCTCCCGGTGGCGCGGGTGCTGGCTTGCCTGCATTTGTTGCAGAAGATGGGCGCGGGCGAGTAGTAAGGTCTCCTTCCTGCGGAGCTTGGCGGCATCATCCGCGTTCAGACGTTGCTTTGCGATATCCTTCCGGTCAGATTCCGAAAGGTCCTTCTGCAGCTCAACCGATTTGCTTTCCCAACCTCTAGCCATATGACTCCAAAATGTGGACTGCCCCACTTGCCTCGTCACTGTGGCGGCGGACCCGCCGATAGCCAGGGGACTCTGTGAGGATTCTACTACCATTGGAAGAAATCTGACCTGGAAAGTGGGGGAATAAGGCAGCTCTTAGCTGTCGACGTCCAGCAGGTTGAAAATCCCGGAGGGTTCGACTATTGTCTTCCGCGTCGGGCGCGCCATTTAAAGCGCACCTGGGAGGAGTAGGGATGAAGAGTAAAAGACTCATGATCACATTGATCGTTGCTCTGGCTTGGTGCTGCGCCAGTGTGCAGGCCCAGACTCTCAACCTGATGCCGCAGCCCGTGAAAGCCGAGATTGGCTCGGGCCGGCTGGTGATTGACGGGAGTTTCCGCGTGGCCTTGGATGGCTATATGGAGCCCCGGCTGGAAGCTGTGGCTGCCCGCCTGACGCGCCGGCTCTCGCTGCAAACCGGAATCCCCATGCCCGCAGGTTTGGAAGCAAACCCGGGCAAGGCAGCGCTGGTGCTCCATTGTGATCATGCCGGTGAGGCGGTCCAGTCGGTACGGGAAGACGAATCCTATCAGCTCGACGTCACTGCGCAGCAGGCTCGCCTGACGGCACCCACGCCGGTAGGCGTGCTGCGGGGGGCAGAGACTTTTCTCCAACTGGTGGCGCTCGATGCCCAAGGATTCGGCGCGCCCGCCATCCACATTGTGGATCGTCCGCGCTTCCCTTGGCGCGGGCTGACCATCGATGTCTCTCGCCACTGGATGCCCGCGGAAGTCCTGAAGCGCAACATGGACGCCATGGCGACGGTAAAGCTCAATGTCCTGCACCTTCACCTCACCGATGACCAGGGCTTTCGCATCGAAAGCAAAAAGTATCCGAAGCTTCAGGAACTGGGCTCCGACGGCCACTTCTATTCGCAGGCCGAGATCGCCGAACTCCTCGCTTACGCGCGCGACCGCGGCATTCGAATCGTCCCGGAGATCGAAATGCCCGGCCATTCCACCAGTTGGTACGTGGGATATCCCGGCCTTGCCAGCGGCCCGGGACCGTTTCAAATCGAGCGCAAGTGGGGGATCTTCGATCCCACTTTGGACCCGACGCGCGAGGAAACCTACGAGTTTCTCGATGGCCTGATCGGTGAAGTCGCTGCCGTCTTTCCCGACGAGTACCTCCACGTCGGCGGCGACGAGGTTAACGGCAAAGAGTGGGACACGAACCCCCGGATCCTCGAATTCAAGAAATCACACGGGATGAAAGACAACGCCGACCTCCAACTCTATTTCAATGGTCGCCTGCTGCCCATTGTTCAGAAGCATGGCAAGAAAATGGTGGGATGGGACGAGATCTTTCACCCCGGGCTGCCCAAGGACATTGTTGTACACTCCTGGCGCGGACCGGAGTCGCTCGCGCAGACGGCCCGGCTGGGGTACATGAGCATTTTATCCAACGGTTACTACCTGGACTTTGCCCTGGCGCCGGCCGACTACTATCGCGTCGATCCTCTGGGCGGAGCTGCTGCCAGCCTCGCGCCCGACCAGGCATCGCGCATCCTGGGTGGCGAAGCTTGCATGTGGAGCGAGTTGGTGACGCCGGAGAACGTCGACTCGCGCATCTGGCCATCCACCGCAGCCATCGCAGAGAGGTTCTGGTCGCCCCGTGAGGTGACGGATGTTGATTCCATGTACCGGCGGCTCGCGATCGTCAGCCGTGAACTCAACTGGGTGGGCCTGACCCATCATTCCAGCTTACCTCTGATGCTGGAACGCCTGGCAGGCATGCAGGCGCCGGATGCGCTCCGGACGCTGGCTGATGTGCTCGAACCTATCAAGGAGTACAAACGCGAAAACTCGCGCGAATACACCAGCCTCTCGGCGTACAACCGCCTGGTTGACGCCGCGCGCCCGGCGAGCGAGAAGGCGCGGGTTTTTTCCGGAATGGTCGATCAGTGGCGTGAGAATGAGGCGACGATCCGCCGTCAACTGGTGGTTTGGCGCGATTGCCAGGAGTCTCTGGCCCCTCTCCTGAAGAGCTCCGCGCTGCTGCAAGAGAACGCGCCTTCGGCCGAAGATCTGACGAAGGTGGCCAATGCCGGTCTGGAAGCTCTGGACCATCTTGACTCCGGCCGTCCCGCGCCGCAGGCCTGGGTGCAGCAGCAGTCTGCGCTGTTGGACTCAGCCGCCAAACCCCATGCGGAGCTGATGTTGATGATCGTGCCCCCCGTGCGGAAGCTGGTCGAGGAAGCCGGGAAAGGATCTCGCTAGAGCCCTGAGTCAGAATCGCATTGCTGCCTTCAGCTGCCGGCGCAGATCAGAGAAATAACTTTGGCCGCCGCCGTTTCGAAAACCTCGGGTTCCGGCAGAAGGCTTAAGACGAGGAACCCGTCGGCGGGGAAATCGTAGAAGTGGCCCGGATGTACGGACACACCCTCGGCGGTAATCAGGTCCGCCGCCCATTCCTCATCGCTGCGGTGGGACGGCACCCGCAGGATGGCGTACCAACCGCCGTCGGCCTTCAGCTTGCTCACCGGGAGTCCGGGTGTAAGCATCGCCTCGAGTCTACCCAGATTTGCCTTCACTCGCCCCAGGATCTGCGCCTGAATGGCATGCCGGCGCGCCAACCACTGAGGCGCGGCCAGAGCTACGGGAGCGTTGACGGAGAGGTAGGTGTCGGCAATCACCTCGAGGCGTGACATCGCTTCGCTGCGCAATGGTGACGGGCCGGTCACGACGATCCACCCCAACTTCATCTGCGGCAAGGCGCAGATTTTGGAGAGTCCGCTAAGCGCAAAGGTGAGGACGTCCGACTCCTGCGCGTGAGTCGCCACCCGTTCGGCGCTTTCCCCAAAGGCGTAATCGGCAAAGACTTCGTCGGCTATGATGGCCGCCTGGTTCCGCCGGCACAGGTCAATCATCCTCTCATGCTCGCGCTGTCGAATATACGAGCCCGTGGGGTTATTGGGATGCACCACCAGGACGGCGCGAAGGTGCGGACCGCGCCGGGAGGCGAGCGCTTCCAAGTCAACCCGCCATTCGTCGTGATAAACCAGCGGATAGGGAAGAATCTCCACGTCGTTCAAAGCACCGAGGAAGTCGAAGAGAGGGTAGCTTGGCTGCGGCGCCAGGATGGTGTCTCCAGGGTTGGCAAGCAGCCGGAATACGAATGAGTAAGCCTCGCTGGTGCTGGCAGTGAGGAAGATCTGGTCAGGGTCAAGGTGCGCCCCACGTTCGGAGTAGTATTGCGCCACTACTTCCCGCGTACGGCGTATCCCGCGCGGGTCAGGTTCGTAGATCAGGGCGCGGGGATGGCGGAGCGGAGCGAGGATCTCCTGCGGGTCGAACGAGAAGCCACACCGGGTAGGGTTGGACTCGGTGAGGTCGAGGACGGGCAAGCCGCGCGCAAGGCGGTCGTGCAGTAGGCTGGAAAGGCGATTGGGAGCAAGCGGCCAGTTGGTGCGGGTGGAGAACATGAATTCAGAAGACAGGAGTCAGGAGTCAGAAGTCAGGAGTTAGAATTAGCATCGCACGCTTTCAGAGTCCCAATTCCTAACATTGCACCAAGGATCAAATCAGAAGTCGGGAGTCAGAAGTCGGCAGTCAGGAGTCAGAATATGAGCGCGATAGTATCGCACTTTTCCTGAGTCCCAACTCCTAACATAGCACGAAGGATCAAATTAACGAGGGGAGTATTTCTTCTGACTCCTGTCTCCTGTCCCCTTCATTGACGCTTTCCCGCCGCAGCAACCGACCGGAGCTGGTGGGCATAATTGTGGCAGACCAGGCTGCAGGAGTTGGTGGCGCGGTTGTAGGAAATGGGAACGCCGCCATTGGGGGCGACGACTTTGACGTCAAAATTTACCAGGCGTTCGCCGGTGATGGCGCCCGACTGCGCGCCCATGCCGTGGGCCGTGTGGCAGACAGAGCAGGAGAAGCCGTCCTGTTTGACGTGGCGGGCGTGCTCGCTGAAGCTGGTGTTATTCATCACTTGGTTCAGGTCGTGGCACTTGGCGCACAGGGCATAGGGGCCGCCGATTGCCCCACCCTCGCCACCGAGAATCGGATTGGGAAATAAATTGGTGACCGGCTTGCCCGGCACCGCCGCCTGGCTGAATTCATACCGCCGCTCCAGGATGTGCGAGAAGATTGAGCCGTGCGGGCCGTTTGGGCCCTTGCCGCCAAATTCGCGATTGTCGTCACTATTGTGGCAATCGGTGCAGAGGATGCGCGTGCCCATGGCGCGTCCCATAGTCCTGCCATCCAGTTCCAGCATGTTGGAGCGCAGGCTGTACTGGGGAAACATGCTGCTGCGATCATGGAACACGGGATGGCTGGAGGTAGCCGTGTTGGTGAATTCGGGTATGACGTTTAGAGGATCGCTGGCAGCCACCTCGCGGAGGGGCAGGTACCCGAAATTGACCGCCACAGGCTTGCCGGTGCTCGAGCCATGGCAGCGCAAGCAGTTCTCGTATTGATTAGTTGCCGGGCTGACCACCGAGGTCCCGTCCGTGGCGCTGATGCCCATCACCATGCTCTGGGAGAGGCGAATGGCGGGCGCAGCGGGAAAGCTGGCCACGCGCTCGGTGGAGTGGGGATTGTGACAATCGACGCAGGTGACATGAACGGCTTGGTTCAACAGCGCGCCCTCACGGGCGCGATGTGGAGTGTTGCCCGCTGAAAAGGAATGGCCGAATTTGGGCGCCACCATTTCCGCCAGCACGTTGGGAATGGGAGGCGAGATATTCGTGCTGCCATTGTGGCAGATCAGGCAGGTCTGGTCGTCCACGGCACGCAGCAGCGAGTTCTGACCCTGCACATTGTGCACCGCGTGGCACGAGGAGCAACCGTTCTTTCCTACCGTGTTGTAATGCCCCAGCGAGGTGGTATTCCTCTGGTTCGTTACCGAGCGACTGGTGGCCGTCGAGGTGGACTCCAGGGAGATCAGCGGCGCCACGCGGTTCGAGGCGGTGGCATGAACGCTGGTTCTCCACTGCGCCAGCGGGTTGCCATTGTTGCCTGCGGTCCGGGCGGTCAGCGGCGATCCCACCGCTGCCAATCCCCCGTGACTCGCCTCCAGAACATTCGCAAGTCCCATCCCCGTTCCGGAAGGGACGGTACTGTGGCAGGCCAAGCATAGGGCCCCGCTGGAGTTGTCGATCACCAGGAAATTGGGGTTTTGCGCATCGATATTCTGAACGTGAGGATTATGGCAACTCGTGCACTCCACATTGCCATTGATCAGCCTTACAGCCCCGGTGGGATCGGCGGTGGAAGGCGGAACGGCGGTCAACGACGGAACCAAATCGCAAGGCCCCGTCGTAGGGCACTTTATCGGCAGCACGAAGCTGATGGGGTGCATGGTAGAAAGGTTGGTGCCAAACACGTCCGAGGGATTCATCTGGCCGCTCAGGGGAACCTGGCCGTACGCCACCAATGCTCCCGGGAACCCCGCTACGGTGCCATCATGGCAACTGAGGCAAAGGGTGCTGTCCGTCCCCAAGGGCGGCGAGGGATTGGGCGTGTTCACCAGGGTGGTACTGCTGTAAACCGTGTAGGCCTGAACGGAGGAAAGTTTCGTGTTCCAGAGCGGAGTGGGGGCGACCCCTGCCGTCCCGTTCAACCCCGAGTGCGGAGCGTGGCAATACAGGCAGGAACCGGAAAGGGTTCCCTTGACTGGCGAACTGCCCGCGGGCGATAGATCGTGCGAAC
>DATJVT010000379.1:0-21570 GCA_035501695.1 Terriglobia bacterium
TCATCCAGAAGATGTCGAATTGAATCCCTTCGGGAAGTCCCTCTATTTGACCCCGGCGCAGGGGACCGAAAGGTGGATATTTCCTCTATATTCCAAGCCCGTAGTCCGGAGGGAAGCGGACAAGGAAAACTCTTCCCTGCCCCCACAGGATGCGGGCGAACTTCCCACCCTCATTTGCATCGGTACGTTTGAAGGGAAAGACGTTGCCGGCGCGGGCGACTATATGAAGGCCGGTGGCAGGCTGGTGCATTACGATCGTCACCGGTGCGGTCACTTCACTCCCGGGGATGGCCGCTACGCACAACATCGGGGTCTGGATGGGGTACAGCTCATGACCTCTCTGGCACAACAGCAGCAGCCTGTCCTCCTATGGTTCCCGATCATTTCACCCTCCGATTACATGGTGTGCAGGTTTACCGCCGCTCTGATCGTTGGGGTGGAAATGAACTGCGTGATGGTCATGCCGGAACGCTTGCGGGGGCTTTATGGGTTTCCGAAAGAAGCCGTCATCGCCTATGACAAATCGGTCACCGAGGCCGATTGCCTGGAAAGCCTGCGCGACTCTCCGTGGAAACAACAGGACCGGCAGAGGCGATTGGCGTGGTGGGCCGCCGAACGCTGGGAAGAAAACCTGACTGTTTTTCGAACTCTCCTGGGCCTGCGCGACTGAAATGGGCCATACCCAACAGGTGCAAGGGCGTCTTACATCAACGATTCCATGACCTGATCCAGGACTTCCTTGGGCGGGCGCACCTTGGATTCCGGCAGGGTGGCCAGGGGATCGTCCATCACATTCAAAAGGTCGATGAAGTTCGGCTGCTTGGGCGCCACATAAAAAAGCCCGGTGACGACTTCCCCCTTGTCGTGCGATTCAGTGAGCATTTGCAAGGCGGCGCCTTTGTTGGTGGGGTCGTAATCGGCCGTGAGCTTTCGCAGCAGCACCTGCGAGCCGTCGTGCAGGGTGATGCTGGTGGTGGTTCCGGGATCGTAATCCACGGAGATGTCCTCGAAGAACGGAATAAAGCTCACATCAGCAACTGGCTCGTCATGGTCCTTGACGTAGCTGTACGATTTGGTCGAGCCTTCGTGGTCATTAAAAGTGACGCAGGGAGAAATGACGTCGAGCATGGCGGTTCCGTTGTGGGCGAGCGCTCCTTTGATGAGTGCCGACAACTGGCGCTTGTCGCCGGAGAAGGAGCGCGCGACATAGGTGGCGCCGAGTTGAATGGCCAGCGCGCAGGTATCGATGGGCGGCAGGTCGTTCACGACTCCGGTCTTGAGTTTCGAACCGATGTCCGCAGTCGCAGAGAACTGGCCCTTTGTGAGCCCGTAGCAGCCGTTGTCTTCAATGATGTAAATAACGGGAAGATTGCGCCGCATGAGGTGCACGAACTGGCCTATGCCGATGGAGGCGGTGTCTCCGTCTCCGCTCACTCCTATAGCAATCAGGTGACGATTGGCCAGCAAGGCGCCCGTGGCTACCGAGGGCATGCGCCCATGGACCGCGTTCACACCGTAAGCGGTATTCAGAAAATAAGCAGGGCTCTTGGAGGAACACCCGATGCCGGAAAGCTTCGCGACGCGATGGGGCTCGACACCCATCTCGAAGCACGCCTCAATGATGCGTTCGGATATGGCGTTGTGGCCGCAACCCGCGCAGAGCGTGCTCTTATTGCCTTTGTAGTGCGCCATCTCCAGGCCCACGCGATTGGTTTTTGAGGATGGGGAAGAAGGAACTGTGGTGGTTGCCATGTTAGTTTGCCGCCTCCTGGGAAACGATTGCGTCGGTTACGGAACGCGCGTCGATGGGCAGGCCGTCATAGTGTCGGACGCTGCGTAGTTTGGCAATCTGGCCCGCGCTGCAATCCAGGCGCAACAAGCCGAGCATTTGGCCGTCGCGGTTCTGGTCCACAACGTACACGCGTTGATAGCGGTTGATGAAATCATGAACCTCTCGGGTGAAGGGAAATGCCCGCAGCCGGCAATAGCCGGCATCGATGTCCTGCTCGCGCCGCAACTGGTCGAGGCTTTCCTCCACGGCCCAATGGCTGGTGCCATAGGCGACAATCCCCACCTCGAGTTTCTGCGAATCCGCGATGACCGGACCGGGCACCTTCAGGCGGGCGGTTTCAAACTTGTGGGCCAACCGGTCTACGTTGTTCACGTAAACATCGGGGCGTTCGCTGTAAATGGCTTTTTCATTGTGGCCGCTGCCGCGCGCAAACCATCCGCACAAGCGGTCCGGCGTGCCGGGCAGCGTGCGATAGCCCACCCCATCGCCATCCACATCCTTGTAACGTTCGAATCCTCCCAGGCGGCGAACATCTTCCGCGCTTAGGACTTTGCCGCGCGAAATAGGTCGGGTGGGATACGGAAAGGGGGCTGACATCCAGGTGTTCATGCCCAGGTCGAGGTCGCTCATGACAAAGACGGGTGTCTGCAATTCTTCGGCAAGATCGAAGGCGTCTATCGCCATGGTGAAGCACTCCGTCATCGAACTCGGCAGATACATGGGATGCATCGTGTCACCATGCGAAAGCAGCGCGGTCGAGAGGATGTCGCCTTGTGCGGTACGGGTAGGCAACCCGGTGGAAGGTCCCACGCGTTGAATATCGAAGATCACGGCGGGGATTTCCACGTAGTACCCGAAGCCGGTGAACTCGGCCATCAGGGAAATTCCGGGGCCGGCGGTGGCGGTCATGGACCGTGCTCCTGCCCAGCCCGCGCCGAGGGCCATGCCCAGCGCTGCCAGCTCGTCTTCGGCCTGCACGATGGCAAAGGTCGCCTTCCCCGTCTCCTTATCGACGCGGTAGCGCTTCATGTAATCAGTCAGTGTCTCGCACACGGTGGATGACGGAGTAATCGGGTACCAGGTCACAACGGTGACGCCAGCAAACATTGAGCCCAAAGCAAGCGCGGCGTTGCCTTCAATCAGGATTTTGCCCTGGGTGGCATTCATGCGTTCCAGGCGGTAAGGATCAGTCTTCACCAGGTTCTTGTCGGCGTATTCATAACCGACGCGGGCGGCATTCCAGTTCAGTTCCGCGGCCTTGGCTTTCTTGCGGAACTGTTTCTGCAACGCCTTATGGATCTCTTCCATTTCGATTCCCAGGAGCTTGGCCAGCACGCCGTCGTAGATCATATTGCGCACCAACTTGCGCAATCGCGAGTCGGGGCAGACCGGGGTAACGAGTTGATCGAATGGGACGGAGTGGAAAATCACGTCCTGGCGCAGGCGCTTCAAATTCAGGCGCTCGTCGTAAACGCAAGTGGCGCCCGGCTTCAGGCCCATGACATCTTCCTCGGCGGTTTCCGGATTCATCGCCACCATGTATTCGCTGTCCCGGCGGCGCCCGATGTAACCATGCTTGGAGGCCCGAATCGTAAACCACGTCGGGAGTCCGGCAATGTTGGATGGAAACAGGTTTTTGCCCGAGACCGGAATACCCATCTGAAAGATAGCGCGGAGCAAAACGAGATTGGCAGTTTGGCTGCCCGAGCCGTTTACCGTCGCCACCTGTATGCTGAGATCGTTGATAATTTGGTTCTGCCCGGCGTGCGACGTATCTTCTTGTGGCTCGACGTGAGTGGTTGCCATCGGATTCCCCTTGAATTCCGTATTAGGTTTCGAGATCGCTTGGGATTTGTTCCCGTTTCGCACGCACCGAGAGTAGGCCGCGAGGCGCCCCCACTGCGGCGATATGAGTTGGGGACGGGAGCAGACCAGGAGGCAGCGGTCCGGTCCGGAATACATCTCCGGCCCCATCCCACTTGCGCGACCTGTTGGTGAACTGCCCTCTCCCGCACCAAATCCATTATATCAAACATGCTGCTTGAGCTGGCCCATAAGATGCTATCCCTGTCACCCCCCACTCAATCAACTGGGCCTGGATTGTGATCTCTCTGATCAGAAAGGATTTCGGAAGGCATGGGGGTTATGAGAGGTAAAGCGGAGGCGCTTCCTTACTTTTCTGTAGTCTGCCTTGCCGGGGCAATCTTCTCGTCGAGCGATAACTGGTTGCGGAGCCGGGAACGCATCGCTTCGTCGGTGGAACGTACGATCTGCGCCCCGCGGGTGGCCATCTGCTCCAACAGGTCGGACCGCAGGCTGACCAAGGAAGCCGCCGATTCATCGTAGGACTGCTGAGAACCTTGCCGCAGCCTCTCTTCGGCGTTTTGTATGAGCACGTCCACCTGCTGCCGGAATTCTTCCAGGCAATCGCGGGTCAGTTCCTCCGCCTGACCGCGCATGATATCGAGCACCGACGAGACTAATTGTGTGGCACGCTTTTCAAGGTCGGCGAGGCGCTGTTCCGTGCTCGGACCGCTAAGAGGAACGGGGCGCACGGGAATCTCTGGGGAGGTTACGGCCGGCATGGCTCCCGGCAGGATCGTGGCAGTTCGCAACGGGGGCGGGGAGGTAACTGCCGGTATGGCCCCCGGGAGGATGGTCGTAGTGCGAGACGAGGCTGCGGTAGCTACAGCCGGAAGGGTCCCTGGTAGTATGGTCGGGGCGCGGAGTGGAGATATTGGGGAACCGGAAGGCACGGTGACGGCGGGCCGCGTCCCGCGCTCGGTTTGCCCCTGCCGACCTTGCACCAGGGTCTTGGCAACCACTTCCCAATCCGGCGGGGGGGTCGGAACGCCCCATAGGTTCTGAGGCTTTATAAGCTGAATTGCAATCTCGTGCCCTGGTACTCCCGGTGATGGGTCCCAAACGCGGACGCAAACACCTTTTCCCGATGTCCCGGCCTGAGGGCACTCAATGTTAATGAGCATGCCCACCATGATTCGATACGAGGTGCGAAGCTTGCAGCCGTGCAGGTTCACGGTCGAGGTCTGAGTGAACTCCCGAAAGGGCGCTCCTGTTGAGTCCTTGCCTGAGAGGAGCACCGTCGTGACGAAGTCAATCCGGGTGCTTCGTCTCCGGCTCGCTACCGAGTCCTGTCCATTCGAAGTTTGAGAGAACGGGCTATTATCCATATCTGACCGGCCATCCCTCAGAGGCTCCCCACCAACTTTGACGGCCGGACCCGGACCGAGCAACAACCGGGGTCCATAGCGGCATGGCGCCCGATTGCGGCCCAGGCGCCGCGGCTAACTATTCTGCCTGTATTCTACAGATTGTCGGCTCCTCAAGCAATTTTTCCTTGAAGATCAAGTACATAATTCTGTTCTTCTAATCCCCTGCATGCCGTCTCCCTCGATTTTCTCGGACTACGCGCAATCCCGAATTTACCTCCGCACATCTTGCCATTCGACAGGGGGAGTTCCATTACTACCTACCCATCGGGTGTGGAAAATGTCCCGGCATTGCCGAAATACAGTTTGCCAAGAACCTCAGCGCTAAGCTAAGATACGTATTATCATAGAAATCTGCAAACTCTGGGTTTTAAACTGAATCGTGGTTTGTGGCAATACTTATGCACAGCCCTGAATTTGGGGAGTCATATTGAGCAACTCGCAAGGGGAATTGTGTCTCTAAGTGAACCAGTGAGGGTGCTGCGGTTCAGGAGGTTCCTCATGAAGGTTAAGACGCTGATCTGCAACTGCAAAGGCCTCGATCCTTTCCGTTACGCCGATATGAATTCACTGGCGTTCGAAATCGAATCCGAATTCGATGTCTCTTATGCCGCTGTGCATCCGCAGCTTTGCGCCCAGGGAGGCATGGAGATTCTCGAAGATGTGTTGCGCGCAGCTGAGGATGATTCCGACACCTATGTCCTAACCTGCGCGTGCGCGGAAGAAACTCAAATGAAGCTGTTCAGAAAGGTCTTGCGCGACACGGAATTCGATGCCAAGCATTTTGTGCCGCTGGACATACGGAACTCGACGAACGACGGCATCCTGGACCGGATCCGGGAGCGCCTGAAGGAACTGGCCGATCCCAATCGTCCTCCCTCTTGAGGGCCTCTGAGGAATAACCGGTCCGGTTATTCGTGCGACGCATAAAGGCCCCATGGCGCGAGCCTCTCTTTCCTGATACAAGTTATGCCCTTACTAGATCATCTGCGCGAGATATTCCCCTGGTCCCCAAACATCAACCCAGACGCCTGCCGCAAGGACCTCCAGTGCCTGAATTCTTGTCCGCACGACGTCTTCGAGTGGAACCTGAAGACGGGCCGACCCGTCGTGGCACATCCCCTTCACTGCAGCCCGGGGTGCCAAATCTGTATGGAAGGGTGCGACACCGGTGCCATTTCCTTACCCACCAAACGCGAGTTCCAACTCGCAATGAAAAGGCTGCGCAAGCCCGCTCAAAAACTACGCATCATGGACCGTTAGGGTCTGCACGGGTGTTTCTGCCCGCGCAGTCTTGGATTCACGCGCCCCAACGACGGCACGGCCATCCTTGCCGCAAATGACCAAGCGGACGGTTACACGCAGGTGCTACTCCTTGTACTTAAAGGCCTTGTTGGGATAGGGGGGGGCCTTGGGAACCGGTCGCGGGTCCTTGCGAATCTGCTCATCGAGGTACTTAAGGGCGGCATCGAGTTGGGCATCGCTCCCGTCGAATGTGGCGTGTGGGAGGTCATCCACGAGGATGTCCGGGTCCACGCCGTGACCCTCAATCAGCCACTTGCCCTCGGGTCCGTACACTCCCATCTCGGCGGCAGTGGCAATGCCGCTATCTGCCAGGGTGTTGCTAGCCGTCAGCCAGATCTCGCCTCCCCACGTGCGCACGCCGATCACTTTCCCAAGTCCCAGCCGTCGAAAACCCTCGGTGAAAGCCTCGCCGTCCGAGCCCGTCTGTCGATCGCAGAGTACTACCATGTGGCCGCGAAACGCATATTGCATATTGGATTCCGGATTGCCAATGCGTGGCTGCCACCAGAACCATACTTGGCGCAATAACTTGCCGAGCAGCCAGGAGTCGATGTTGCCCCCGCCGTTGTGGCGCACGTCGATAATCAACCCTTGTCGGTCGAATACGGGGTAGAACTCGCGCGCCCATTGTTCGATGTCACCCGACCCCATCGCCCGCAAATGTACGTAACCGATGTGCCCCTGGGATGCCGAATCCACTTTGAGCCGACGCGTATATTCCCATTCCTTGTAGCGCAGGTTCTGCTCCTCCCGGTCGGTCATGGGGGTGGCAATAACCTCCCGCACTTGGCCAGCCGTGGACTTGACACGCAGCAGCACCTGCCGTCCCGCCTTGCCGCGCAGCAGCGCTCGTTCGTCGCGAACAGTCAGCAGATCCTGGCCGTCGATGCTGAGGATCACTTCGCCCTCCGGCACCGTCGAGTCGGGCCGGGCCAGGGGTGGGGCTTCGTTGGGCAGATCGGGATCATGCCGGTAGATGTGCTTAACCACAAATCCGCCCGCTGGTTCGTCACGTTGCAGGACGGCCCCCAGCGAAGCCAGCCCCACCTGGTCGGGCGCTTCGCGGGAATCGCCCCCACGCACAAAGGTGTGAAGGGCCGAGAGTTCGCTCACCATTTGCGCGATGACGTCGTTCAGATCATCGCGGTCCGCCACCCGGTCGATGAGCGGCAGGTAACGGTTCTGCATGCCCTTCCAATCCACCCCTTGCATGTTGCGGTCGTAGAAGTAGTCACGCTCCAATCGCCAGGCGTCCAGAAATAGTTCGCGGAATTCCGCGCGAGGGTTGGTGTCGAACGTCCAGCGCGAGAGATCCATTCTGGCCTTACCCAGCCCCTTGGCATCGGAAAGCGACGAGCCTTTGGCGTCAGCATCAAAAACGTAGAAATCGTCGCCTTTCGACACTAGCATCTTCTTCCGGTCCAAAGACAGTTCGTAGCTCTTCACATCCGCCAGCACGGTTTCCGGGGGATCGCCCTTGTTGGCGATATCCGCGCAAGCAAGATTTCGCTTGGGTGGCATGCTTTCGTCGCGGTCCAGCCAGCACAGTCGTTTCTGCGTCGCTTGCAGGTCGGAGTAATTGCCGGGAGGCAGAGGGACTTCATTCAGCCGGGAGGCCAGATTGTTGAAGTCAATGTTCACGGTGACGGAAGACGGCTTCTTCGTTTCGCCCGCCGCGGCGGGTTTCGTTTCGGCGGGCTTTTCCGCTTTGGCATCCGCCTTCTCCGGCTTCGCTTCTTCGGCCTTGGAAGATTGGTCCGGATGGAGTTCATCGGCCGGGGCGAAAGGCGAGCGCAGTCCGGGAGTGAGCGCCAGTTCGTATGCCTTCATGGAGCGATCGAAATAGGGGTCGGGCTGACGTGGCCCCCAAGGCGAGCGTACCACCGTGCGAAGGGCACGATCGGAGAGGAAATACAGCCATTTGCCGTCCGCGCTCCAGGCGGGGTCTCCGCTGTTGTAGTGGTCGGAAGTGAGCGCCTGAATGGCGCCCGTGTTGGCGTTCAGCACCTTTATCTGCGCAAAAGTATTGGTGGATTCTTCAACATATGCCAGCCACTGGCTGTCGGGCGCCCAGGTAAGGTCCTCAAAGCGACCCATCATCGACTGCGCAATGAGCTTCTGCTGTTTTGTCTTGGTATCGAACAGCCACAATTGCTGGTCCTTATCGTGGTTTGCCAGCCAGTGGCCATCCGGGGAAGGCACACCCTCCCAGCGCAGCACCTTGGCGTCGCGCGTCCACTGCTCAGGGGCGCCGATGCCATTGGCCGGGTATTTCCAGAACTCCGTTTCGCCGCTTTCGGTGGAAAGGGCAATGATGCTCTTTCCATCCGGCATATAGCGGGCTTCCCGGTAGCGAACTCCGGAGTTGCCCGCCACCTTGACGATCCGTCCGCTTTTGGCCGGGAGCGTGAACACTTCACCGCGCGCCGTGAATACCGCCGCATCGCCTTCGGGCGAAATGTGAAATCCAGTGAGGTATTCGAGCGGCTTCTTCACCCAGTGGTCGCGCAATTGGTCGAAGTCGGAGACCAGGGTGATGTTAATGACGGCATCGTGGCCAGACTTGAGGTCGAGCAACCAGAGGTCGGCGCCGCACTGGTAAACGATGCGGCCCTGGGAGAGAGAGGCCCATTGAATGTCCAAGCCCTCTTGGTGAGTATGCTGCTTAAGACCGTGCCCGTCACGGTCCATGGAATAGACGTTCATTACGCCGTCGCGGTCGGAAAGGAAATAGACGCGCCCGTCCCAGAACATGGGATCGTGCGAGGTGCCGGGCCAGTCGGCGGTCAGGGGCACGGCCTCAGAACCGGCCTCGAACCGCCAGATGCTCTCCGCCGTGCCGCCCTGGTAGCGTTTGGTGTGGCTGGATTGCGGTTCATAGCGCGTGAAGAAGAGGGTGCGGCCATCCGAGGTGTAGCTGGCTTCGGCTCCCTGGGCCAGAGCCAAAATCTCGCGCCGGCCGGCGCTGTCGATCGCCACCAGTTGCGGGTCAGGCAGAGTAGAGTAGCGCCGGGTCCGCACCAGCAACCGCCCGTCCGGCATCCATCCGGCAACTGCGGCGTCGCCATCCCAGGTGCGGCGTTGGGGCAGGCCGCCATCCACGGGCATTGTATAAACCTCCGTCGGCCCTTCGTATTCGGCACGGAAGGCGACGGTCTGCCCGTCCGGGGATATCGCTGCGCCGCGTTCCCGGCCGGGATTGGAGGTGAGCCGCCGTGCCGCCCCACCCTTCACACTGACCGACCAGAGGTCCCCTTCGGCCGTGAAGATGATTGTGTCCCCGTGAAGAGCGGGATCGCGATAATAGCCCGGCCGCGTGGCGGCAGTGTCCGCGACGTTGAGGTGAGCGAGAAGCAGCACGCCGCAGGCTGCGGCAAAGATATACGTCACCAGCCGCGCGGTGGTCCGCGCAGTGTATTTCGTTCGATCACTTTTCATAGGGTTGGCCGAGATTGCCCTTCGCAATTCTCAGCAGCTTGGAACGGTACATCCAGGCGCTTCGGAATTCAAGGAGATTGCGGACTTCTGGGCAGAGCTGGCCACCGCGTCAACTGAAGTTGGTTGAAGCACACCAAGGCGCCTTGGGTCGGATAGCAGGAGACGGGTTAAGCCGCTTCCAGGGCAAACCCCGGCTTCTTCGTCTTCCACTTCCCGCGGGTGAAGTCGGGGCAATCCACGATTCCCCCTTCGCGGATGGATATTTCGGAGAGGGGATTAATGACGCTCATGATCACCGAATCATAAACGTCGATGGGGGTTTGCGTCTTGTTGCGGACGGCGCTCAGGAACTGGTTCAGCTCCTGGTAATCCGTGCCCCCGTGGCCTACCATGAGCTGGGCGCCGGCGTCGTTCTTGCCGTGCAGGGAATTAGCTTGCTGCTGGGCAGCCTTCCACCAGGTGTGGTCGTACTTTTGCTGGTAAGGGTCAAAAGATTCCCATTCCTCGTATTTGGGGCTGTGGCCGCTCAGGTAGACAGCGTTCCGTTGCTCGTTGTAGATGCCCTCCGTGCCCTCGATTTCCCAGCGATTGTCGTAGGGGCGGGGTAACTGCATATCGTAGTTAATGACGATCGTGTTTCCCAGTTTGGTTTTAACCAGAGTCGTGACGATATCCCCCTGCGCGTATGTCCGTTTGGCGTTTGGATGATTGGGTCCAAACTTGGTGGCGAAATAGTGGTTGATCCCCAGCGAGCGATTGGCCATGGAAACCACCTTGTCGAAATAGTCGCCGTACCCGATATTCATCCAGCCAAACACGGGTCCCAGGGCGTGAGTGGTGTACTGGCTGGCGTTGTGCTTCACCAGGTACTCCCCGCCCCAGCGCATGTTGCCCTGGGGATCAAAGAACCAATGGTCAATGCAGTTGTGCGAGTGGGCGCAGTGGCAATGGACGATCTCTCCCAGCAGTCCCGCCCGGATCATGTTCAGCACCGCCAGGTTGTCGCGCCGGAAGCTCCAGTTCTCCAGCATCATGCACGGAACGCCGGTTTCCTCGGAGGTATTGACGAGGTCCCAGCACTCTTCGACGGTCAGCGCCACGGGGACTTCCACCGCCGCGTACTTGCCGGACCGCATCGCGCACAGAGCGATGGGCGCGTGATACTCCCAATAGGTGGCGATCAAAACCGCATCCAGGTCGTCGCGCATCATCATGCGTTGGTAGTCTTCCGTATCGCGCCCGTAGCCCTCCGGCCGCTTCTGCCCGGCCTTCTCCACCATTGATTGGGCCCGCTCCAGGTGTTCCTGGTTGATGTCGCAAACGGCGGGAATCCGAACCCCCATCGTCAGGAGCGATTCCACATGGTTGGTGCCGCGCCCCCCCACTCCGATCATGCCCATGCGGATCGGTTTTTCATCCTCTGCCGCCCCAAAGAGAAATGCGCTGGTCAAAGCCCCCGCGCCCAGGGTGGTTGCCGAACCGATCTTCAAGAAATCTCTACGGTTGATTGGGTCTTCCATTGCGGATTCCTCCCTTGTCCCCAGCGGATCGACACTTCCCCAGCTGCGCATAAATACGCCACCCGTGGAAATCATTGCGGGTTAATAAGCACGCGTGATTCCAAGCGGAGAGGTCAGGTTATCTTTATTCTTATCAGTGAATTCTGGAGTGCAAAGGTCACAGTAGGGGGGCCAGGGTCGTTGTGACCGCGGCAGAGAACCGTGGTTCGTTACTCTTCCACCACCAGAGTTCCTTTCATCTTCCGGTGCCCCTTGCCGCAGTAGACGGAGCATTTGAACTCAAATGTGCCGACCTTGTCAGCGGTGAATTCGATGGTCTCGGTGGCGCCCTTCTTGAGGACCTGGTCGATGTCGTAACCCTGGATCTTGATTCCGTGGTCCCGGTCGGTGGCAGTAATGAGCAGCCGCACCTTCTCGCCCCGCTTCACCTTGATAACGCTTGGATTGAATTCGTAGTTCTGCGCTGTCATGGTGAAATCGTGGTAGGCGGGGGACGTTCCCTGGGCGGCGGCCGGGATCGCGCCTCCCACCCACATCAGGAACGCGTTGAGCGCCACAACAATAGCGTATCGCCGCATTCGCATCGCCGCTCCCTTTCCCCCCCGCCCTTCAACGTTGCCGCGGGGAAGCCGGGTCAAGCAGGAATTCGCGCAATTCGGCTTCAAGCGCGGGAATTGTCAGCACGCAATCGCCGCCATAGATGCTTGACCCTCCGTCGAGGTTGAAGAAGCGCGCGCCGGCCTCCTCGCCGATGATTTTCAGGGGAGCCAGGTCCCACGGTTTGGCCTCCATTGTGATCCATGCCTCGGCGCGCCGGGAGGCCACGCACATTGCGTCGATGGCACCACCCATGCTCCGAACGGACCAGAATTGGGCCAGCCAGGGAAGCAGGCGGTTGCCCCAACTGCGCTTGACAACTTTGTCAAACCCCGTGAGGCAGAACATGGCCCGGGACGGCGCTGTGGCCTCCGAGCAATGGATCTGTGCTCCGTTGCAGTATGCGCCCAGTCCCGCCGCGGCGGAGTAAAGTTCTCCCAGCGCCGCGAGGTTGCAAACTCCCGCTACCACCTGGCCATCGGCTTCCAAGGCCAGCATGACTGCCCACATGGGGATGCCCCGCATGAAACTTCGCGTCCCATCAATGGGGTCGATGATCCAGCGGCGTCCGCTGCGACCCTCGCGCCGCGCGCCCTCTTCGCCCAGCAGGCCATCGTCGGGAAACGCGTCCTCCAGCAGTTGGACAATCAGCCGCTCGTTGGCGCGATCTGCCGAGGTCACGGGGGAATCGTCGGGCTTGGTCTCCGATTCAAAGCCTCGGGTGCGATTCTCAATGGCCAGCCGCCCGGCTTGTTCGGTGATGCGGCGCGCGATCTCGAGTTCTTTTTCGAAAGGCATGGAAAAGATTGGTCAGTCGTCAGTTCTCAGCCCTGAGGAATCGTTTGACGGCTCGAGATATTCCCGGCCCCGTCTGGAAACAGCGTAATCCATTCCACCGGTCATAAGCATCCAGGTCTTTAGACTGAGAACTGACGACTAACTACCGCTCAAAAAGCAAGGTAGACGGGATTCTCCAGAATCTGCTTGAGGCTCTGCAGGAACTTAGCCCCGGTGGCCCCGTCCACGACGCGATGATCACAGGAGAGGGTCAGGCGACAGCGCAATCCGGCCTCGACACGCCCCTCCACCACCACGGCTTTCTCCGCCACAGCACCCACGGCCAGGATGGCGCCCTCCGGGGGGTTGATTACGGCGGAGAACTCGTCGATCCCCATCATCCCCAGGTTGGAGACGGAGAAAGTGGAGCCCGCGTATTCCTCGGGCAGCAGTTTGCGCGTCCGCGCACGGGCCACCAGATCCTTGCCCTCACCGGAAATCTCCGCCATGCTTTTGGTGTCGGCGTTGCGAATAACGGGAGTGATGATGCCGCCGCCTTCCGTTGCCACGGCTACCCCCAGGTTAATACGATAATGGTAGCGGATCGACTCGCCCTGGAACGAAGCGTTCACTTCAGGATTCTGGCGAAGGGCCGCAGCGGAGGCTTTCAAGATGATGTCGTTATAACTGAGCTTCAATGCGGGATCGAGCAGGTTGGCGGATTCACGCAGTTCCTTGGCCCGCTTCATGTCCACTTCGATGGTGAGATAAAAATGCGGGACGGGCGCTTTGCTCTGTACCAGGCGAGTGGCAATGACCTTGCGCATAGAACTGAGGGGCTCGTCGGAGAATTCCGGGCCGGTGGGCGAGGGAGGGGGTCGTCGAGTCATGGCCGGCGCGGGGGCACGCAAAGGCGCTGGAACGCTGCCCGCCCCAACCGCGGCGGGAGCGGGCGGGGCCGCGAGCGCCGCACTGCGCTCGACGTCTTGACGAACGATCCGTCCGTTGGGACCGCTTCCGGCAATTTCGGCTAGCTCCAAGCCCATATCCTTGGCCATACGCTTGGCAAGCGGCGAAGCCAGCACGCGGCCTGCAACCACCGGAGCGGGGCTGGGGGGTGGGGGCTGGGGGGCGGGGACTGGGCTTCCTCCCAGTGCGACTCCTGGGGCATGGGTACTGACTCCTGACTCCTGACTCCCGACTCCTGCGGGTGGCGCCCCGTCCGGCTTGATCAACGCCCCAATGTCTTCCTCCGGCTTGCCAATAACAGCCAGCAATTCACCGACCGGCACAACCTTGTCCACCCCGACCAAGATCGTGCGGAGCACGCCGCTGCCCATCGCCTCCACTTCCATGTTCACTTTGTCGGTTTCGATTTCGACGACGGAATCGCCTGTAGAAATGGCATCACCTTCCTTTTTGAGCCACTTCAGGACCTTGCCCTCCGTCATCGTATCGCTACCCTTAGGCATCATTACCTTAACGGCCATGAGCAATCCTCGCTAGTCGGATTCAGGAGACAGGAGTCAGAATTCAGAATGAAAAGACCACCTTCCGAAACTCGCTCGCACCACGCAGGAGGCTCCAGTCGACGCTAGCTCTTTACTTCTAACTCCTGACTTCCGACTCCTGTCTCCTGAATCCTATGTTTTCCTGTACATTACCCGGTACACGGCATCCTTTACTCGCTGCTTGTCGGGAAGAACCAGGTGCTCCAGGTTCTTTGCGTAGGGCATTGGAACATCGACTCCTGTCACGCGCAGGACAGGGGCATCGAGATAATCGAACGCCTCCCGCTGGATCACGTCGACGAACTGTGCGCCCACCCCGCAGTATTCCCAACCCTCTTCCACAATCACCACGCGATTGGTCCTCTTGACCGAATTGACGATGGCCGCTGTGTCGAGGGGCCTCAGGGTGCGTGGGTCCACAACTTCGGCCTCGATTCCCTCGCTCGCTAGGTCCTTGGCCGCTTCCAGAGCCACGAACACCATTTTGGAGTGCGCCACGAGGGTCACATCCCGGCCAGGGCGCTTGATGTCCGCCACGCCCAGGGGAACCAAGTGCTCGCCCTCGGGCACCTCGCCGCGCGTGCCGTAAAGCACCTCGGACTCGATGAAGACCACAGGGTTGTTATCGCGGATGGAGGACTTGAGCAAACCCTTGGCGTCACCGGGAGTGGCGGGGGCGACGACTTTCAGTCCCGGAACGTGGGCATACCATGCTTCCAGCGCTTGCGAGTGCTGGGCGGCAAGCTGGTGTCCTGCGCCACCCGGTCCGCGCACCACCAGCGGGATGGGGAACTGCCCTCCCGACATGTAGAGCATCTTGGCCGCGCTGTTCACGATCTGGTCGAGCGCCAACATGGAGAAGTTAAACGTCATCATCTCCACGATCGGCCGCAGCCCCGCCATGGCCGCACCCACGCCAAGACCGGTAAAACCCAGCTCGGTGATGGGCGTGTCCAACACCCGCATGGGACCGAACTCCTCCAGCAGGCCTTTGCTGACTTTGTAAGCACCGTTGTAGAAGCCCACTTCCTCCCCCATCAGCACGATGGTCGAGTCGCGATGCATTTCCTCGCGCATAGCCTGGTTGAGGGCTTCACGATAGGTCAAGGTCGACATTATTGATGGCTCCCGCAATCTTGGGTTTTCGATTGTCGATTTTCGATTGCCGATTAGGAACTGTGATGTGGTTTGTTACCGCTCGCACCCCGGCCCCAGCACGACGCTGGCAATCATGAATTGTGTCCCGTCGAAAATCGACGATGATCAATCTACATAAACGTCGGCGAACAGTTCCCGCTCGTCGGGGATGGGGCTTCGGTCCGCAAACGCCACCGCTTCTTCCACCACATCGCGGACTCTCTGCTCCACCGTATCGAGATATTCCTGATTGACGAGACCGATGGCCTCCAGCGCGCCGCTGAACTGCTTGATGGGATCCTGCCGGCGCTGCTCTTCCACTTCCACCTTGGTGCGGTAATGACCGTGCGAAGGATCGGACATGGAATGCCCCATAAAGCGATAAGTGCGCGCCTCAATGAGCGTGGGGGCACTGTTCTTGCGGGCGCGATCTACCGCCTCCTTCAGGGTTTCTCGTACCGCCAGGACGTCCATGCCATCCACCCAGGTGCGCGCCATGTTGTAGGCGCAAGCCTTCTGGGAAAGCTCGTAAAGGGAAGAAGCACGTTCTATGGGGGTCCCCATACCAAAACGGTTGTTTTCGCAGATGAAGATGACAGGGAGTTTCCAGAGGGCTGCAAGATTCAGAGACTCGTGGAAAGATCCGATGTTCACGGCTGCTTCCCCGAAGAAGCAGAGGGTCACGCGCGGTTGGGCCAGGTATTTGGCGGCAAATGCCGTGCCTGTCGCCAGGGGAAGCTGGCCACCCACAATCCCGTGGCCGCCCATGAAGCTGCGCTCGCGGTCGAACAGGTGCATCGACCCGCCCTTGCCCTTGGAAACACCAGTGGCTTTGCCGCAGAGCTCCGCCATCACCGCCCCCGGGTCCATACCACGTACCAGTGCATGGCCATGTTCCCGGTACGATGTGAAGACATAATCGTCGGTGTTCGTGGTGGAAAGGGCTCCCACGGCCACCGCCTCCTGCCCAATGTAAAGATGGCAGAATCCCCCGATTTTCCCCAGCGTGTACAGTTCCGCGGCTTTCTCCTCGAAACGGCGGAGCAGCACCATCTGTTCCAGCATGATCTTGAGCACGCCGGGATCTTCCTGTCGGGCGCGCTCCTCGATAGTGCCTACCGCCGGCCGGCCGATCCCGCACAAAAGCTCGGTAAAGTTGGCCGCTTCGGTCGCGGTATTGGACGATTTCATCGTAACCCTCCTGAGTCTCCCCCCTTGCCGCCTTACCAAAAGAGCGACCGCCCGCCGGCACCGCGTGCGGTCCCTGATCTCTTCATACTGTGTCCCTGTCTCTTATCAATCTTAAACAGTTTTTCAGATTAGGGGAACAGCAAAGATGGGAGCGTCACCTGACTGCCAAAACTTCGCGGCGCCCGGTGCGAGTCAGGAAGGTCTTGACGTTGCCACCGGGGAACAGCCGTTCCATCTCGCGGTTGGTAAGAGAGGGGTAGGGGAAGGGTGTTTGGCTATTGTCCTTGGAACCGAGTACGGTGAGGCTTTCGAACCACCAGCGGGTCCCCGCACCCGTTGTCACACTTGGCTCACGCAGGATGGAAAACAGCACGCCGGCCGGCTGAAGGTAAGAGTGGAATCGCTCCACTAGCACAGGGAGTGCCTCACGCGGGAGCAGGTCCAGCAGGCCCCAGCAGCAGATGGCCGCCAGCGATTCCCTCGGGATGGGAGGAATCTGTGCTATGAAATCATCCACCTGGAAGACCCGCCTCTTACCCTGCGAAGACCAGAATTGCGTGGGGTTCTGCTGGGCAGGGGTGATGAGGTCCGCAAGGTAGAGCTTGGCGCCTCGCAACAGCAGGACGTCCAGGGTGGATTGGCTCAGGGGGCCACACTCGAAGCAATGAGGGTGCCGCAGGTGGGACAAATGTTGCCACAGCCATTGGAGCCCTGGGCTGGTGGCCGGCGCGGCAGCCGTTCTGCCGGGTTCTTCCGGGCTTTTTCTTTGGGCCATCTCACGTTTTGCGCATCGGGCAGCGCAGCTTGCGCGGTTGGGGCAGCGAAGCGAGATTCGATATGAGTTTGATGGTAGCCCTTTAGGTGATCCGGCTCAGGCGCTGGTTCGTAGGCTGCTCGGTGAACTCCCCTCGCCCGGGTTTCCGGCGCCGTCTTCGCGCGCCATCTCCACACTACCCTTAAAGTAAGCACCCTCTTCAATCGCCACCGTGCCGGCAACAAGGTCTCCCACCACGCGCCCCGTGCGCCGGATATCGACTTTTTCGCGAGCCACCACGTTGCCGTTTAGCGACCCGAGGACGATGACCTGCCGGGCGTGGATTTCCGCTTTGACGCGTCCCTCCGTACCCACTGTCAAGCAATGGTCATCAAGGTTGATAGTCCCCTCGAATTTCCCTTCGATCAGCAGATCCTCGCCGGCGGACAACTGTCCTTGCGCCACGGCCGTACGTCCCAAAAGGGTGTGCGCGCCGGCAGGCCCGGAGGGATTGGCCGGCCTCGGTAAGGGATTGGTCGATTTTGGTGTCGGTTCGCTCATAACAGTTTCCACTTCCGGAGGCGCCGGGGGGACCTCCATTTGGGGAATACCCGAGGGTTCCACTCCCGGCCGAGTTTTCTTCTCCCACCACATGACAGAATTCAAGGGGCGAAGTGGCCGGGAATCAGCTCTCCCAGTCTCCAGCACCCTTTAAGGATTTAGATTTTACAATGGCTGGGCGCAGAGTTCAACGCCTGCATCAGTGCGCGCTCCCAGCGCCCTCCAAGCGCACGGTGACAATTTGAAAGGGCTTAATAGAGAATCGGATGCCATGCGCCGTGGTTTCAAGGGCGGCTTGTTTTCTCTCCAAAGCGTCGCTGCTCCATGCTGACTTCACGTTGAAATGGGGAATCTGCACATCCACCGTCTTCGTTGCATCCCCAACTTCGAGGAAACGCAGGATCGTTCCCTCGTGGTCCTCCGCCAGCTTCCAGGTGACCAAGACCACGTTGGGTTGGTCCACTTGCAGGAAGCTGCCTTGTGCGGCATCCAGGGGCCGCGGCGTGTCGAGCGCCTTGTCCTGCGAGGTGATATGGTCAATCTCCGCAGGGGTCATCTCCTCCCAACCGAAACGGCTCAGGTCGGCGGGTTGCAATTGCCGGCCGCTGGTGAGCACATAGCGGAAGGTGAAATCGCCGCCCTGCGCGGCCGCATAGTTAGTGTCCCAATAGTTGTTCATCGCAAAGGAGAATATCGTACCCGGACGCTGCCCAAACCGCTCCGGCCAGGCGCCGCGAAAGATATCACCCAAGGTAACCAGGGAAGCATCCAGTGGCATCAGGACCGCGGTCACCCCGTCCTGGTCCGCCGCCACCCAGTGCTGCACCGAGAACCATTCTTTCCCTGCTCCCGGCAACTGGTCGCGACTGGGGTCCACGATGCCATTCTGGATCTCGTACCGGAATTGCGGATGGTCCATGGCGAAGGGGAAGGCAAGATAAACCGATTCCTTAGTGTATACCTCTGTTTTGTGCACGCGGTTTACGAACTCGATCTTCTTTTGCCCGTCGAACAGGATAACTTCCGTTTCAATCTTGGGGGTGTTGACCCCTTCACCTTCAAGCCGGGCCACCACGCCAAAAGGTTCTTGAATAAGAGAAACCAAATGGCCGCGGACGGCGGGATGGATGGTAAGTTCCGGCGTAGGTGTGGCGGAACTGTACTGGAGCACGCGGTTGGGAGCGCGGTCTGCTCCGGTGACATAGAGATACTGATCGAACCGATAAGGACCAGAGATATTGACCAACTCCTTATCCAGTTCCTTGTCGAAGATGCTCCTTACTGCTCCACTCTCGCCGTCGAAAACCACACGGTAGAACCGGTTCTCGGCGGTTGTCGCCGTGGTGGTCTGCGGTGCCGGCGGTTGCTGGTCGGTTGGCTTCATGGCGTATGCCTTATACCCGACCGAAGGGACTCCCTCTGCAAGGAAACGGATATGTTGATACGCCGGACCGGTGGAGAGGACCTCGTAGGTGACGGGTTGACGGGTCGTGAGGTCGATGAGTCCCAGTCCCTTGTCCAGGTCGGTTTCTACCAGGCTGGAGCGTCGCCAGCTCAAAGGATTGAAGACCAACAGGGTATTGGGGGGATCGGAAATGGAATCGGCCAGAGCGGCGAGGCTCCGCCAGAGGAGATCGTCAACCAGCTTTCTTGCATCATAAGCGAAGTTTTCCTTGATCGCCTGCTGCCGGATCGCTTCCTGACACAGTGGGTTCGACACGCTACGGTTGTCTCCCCAGGTGTGCTCGTCATAAAGGACCATGTCGTTCCACAGTGTGTGAAGCTTCGCCTCGTCAGGTTGGATGCGCGGGTTGACGAGGCTGCTCAAGGTCGAGAACTTCTCCGCGCCCAGGGCGCGTTCCTCATTCTGGCGCTCCAGCGCCGCCGAGCGGGCCGTGGAAGCGATGCCGTCCTCCCAATAGGGGCCGCCGTCGCCGCGAATCACCGGAATGCTGTCGCCGATTTGGCCGGCGATATAACCGATAGCCTCGGCAAAGCCCGAGTACTTCAGTCGGGGGTAGGCATAAGTCTTGTTCCACTCATTTACGATCGTGGCCTGTTGCGGGAACAGGTCCGTGTTCTCAACCTGCGTGCCGTAGATCAGGGCGGCGTCCGATTTGTAATCCGGGCGCGAGTAAATCTGGAGGAAGATCGGCAGGGAATCGTGCCCTCCCGCGATCGTGGGCGGCAGACCAAACAGGCTCCGCATCTGGTGATAGTGGCGCGAGTACCACATCAGGATGCGGCCTCCATCCGGGCCCTCCCACCAGAAGGGAGATTTCTCATGCAGGCGGCCTTGCAGCAGAACCGGCGCGCGATAGTTGTCGCTGCCGGCGGCGAAGTATTTCAGGCCCGCGGCGGCCATGACGGAAGCGTACGACCACGAGTAAGAAGGGACATCGGTAATGTTGGCATAGTTCGGTTCGCCTCCGTGTTGTTGATTGAATTCGAAAGCCGGGTAGAGAGAGCGGATCAGGGCTTCCAGGGACGGGAATCCCGTAAGCAAACTCGCTTCCACGGTCGGGACAAAGAACTTCTGATCCTTCACAGCCTGGAAAAGCAGATGCTTTTGATCCTCGGTACGGCTGGCCAGAAACTGGCGCACTCCCCAAAAGCCGTCCGGACTGAAGCGGAAGTCCGGGTGGTCGTGAATTAATTGGATGGCTTCGTCAATCGTGCGGCTCTGGACCTCCGCCACCTTGGGCTGATAATCGGTGTAACCCACGTCCACGTGTGTGTGAGGCACCAGGAAGAGGTTCCATTTCTTGGCGGGATCGAGCGTCACGGGGAAGCGTTGGTTACGGCCCCCGAGCTTCAGGGAGACTTCGCCCTTCGTCCCGGCGGTAAACTCGGGAACGGCGAATTCCACTCTCTGCTCGCCGAAGTCCCAACCCGCGTCGAGATTGGAAGTCAGCTTCTGTTTCCCCAACGTCAGGGTCGCCTCTCCCCCTGCCTTGGAGGGGGAATTGTGGCGGATATAGACGTCCACCAACTCCGCCAGCCCGCTCTCCTTCTGCACGTAGAAGATAGTGGGCTGGGCCTGCACGGCGAGTGCCGCGGATGAGTACTTGGCTTGCGCGTCCTGATCCAGTTCCAGCGCATCGTAATAGAGTCCGGGGCTGGTAACGTCGTCGCGCTCCGTGGGATCGTCATTTGCCGTCAGCACCAGTTCGTTGGTTCCTTGCCGCAGAAGGGCTGTTGGCAAATCCGTGGTGATCGTGTCCGCGGAGTAATTGGGAAGAAAAACCGCACTGACATCGCCGCCCGAGTAGTCGAGTACGGGATGCTGGAATAACAGCGCGCGATGGCCGTTGATCGCCACTTCGAGCCGCGAAACGCGGGGAGTTTCCACCAGCAAGCCGACTTTCAACGTATAGAGTCCCTGCGGCTTGGACGGCAAGTCGAACTGAATAGCAAAGGGATGAGCCCGGTAGCCCGCCTGCCCGTTGGACGAGCCAGGCTGGAAAGCGGGCCAGTCCAATTCTGCCTTACTCTTGCCGACGACGAAGACAATATCGCGCGGAGCTTGGCCCGCGACGGTCTGAGGCGCCCGCGTCTCGCCAAGGGTAAACTCCGCCGACGAGCGGTCGAACCTGCCAATCTGCCATACCACCTGGGAGGCGGCATTGGCGTGGAGGCAAAACGCAGCGATGACCGCCAGGGTCAGGAGTCCCCGCTGGACTAGGGCGCTCGCATGTTTTCTCATAATCGCTTCCTGTCAAATGAAGTGGGCCTTACATCAGCTTGCCGGAGATGG
>DATJVT010000380.1:0-15171 GCA_035501695.1 Terriglobia bacterium
CCCGAGAATCGCGATTGAGCGATCGTAGGATGGTGCTGGAGCGATACGAACGTCATTTGCGGCGAGCTGGGTTGACCGGGGAACGCTCGCGATTCAATTTTGGGTCAAAGTTCAGGGTCCCATGGATGCTCTCCTCGGCGGTTCGCCTCACGGGTCGACACTGCCACCACGGATGCGACCAGCCGTCTTTATTGCTCTTCTCGGCCTTCTCCTTTCAGGTCTGCAACGTCGCGCAGGCGACCCGGGCGGCTTGCAAGGTGCTCCATTTCTCCAGGTCGGCTTTAATCTGCAGCATCCAGCCGCGCGCATGGCGCACCAACTTGCCCGCCAACCGATACACCTTCCAGCGCAACGTCGCCACCGTCGCCGTGCGATACCCGGGCGGCAGCACCTGCCGTTTCAGGAGTGGGGCCAAGTTATAGGCCAGCACGCCGAGGGCGAAATACATCGCATTGGCCCCGAACTGCCCGCACGGCATCTGCTCCATCCCGAAACCGATTTTCAGTTCCTTATGCCAGTTCTCGCTCTCTCCGCGCTGGTGGTGTTTCCAGATCACCGCGCCAGCCCCTTCCTCCCGATTCGTGGCCACCGCGTGATAGCCATATCGGTCGGCCTCGAACAGGTTGGGTTGCGGGTTCGGCCACCGCAACACGATCAGGCGGAAGGCTTGCTCGGTGCCGTTCATGCTGTGCACGGTCTCGGCGCTCTCCCGGTCCGTGGCCAGGCCCTCGGCCGTCCGGTAGGGTTGCCAAGCCGTCTCCGGCAGGTTTCGAATTTCCCGCTTCACGGCCCCGTCCAGATCGGCGGTGATGCTGAAGTTCCGCCCCGCTTGGCTGTAGTAATTGATCACCTCGGCCTGATACGCCGCGCTGTCACTACGGAAATAGATCCGCTTCCCCGCCGGTATCGCCGCCTCACAGTGCCGCGCGAACTTCAGAATCCCCGCTCCTGGACTCGCATTACCTTCCCGAAACTCGTGTCCCACGCACACCCCGTCCACATATCCCACCAGCGGCATATACCCTTGCACGTGATGATAGGTCCATTGCGCGTCCTGCTTCTCCGCCTCGATCTCGGTCGCATCCACATCCAGCGTCACTTCTTTCCCCGCTTCCAGACAGGGCGCGATCAGTTTCTGACGGATCGCTTCCAGGGCGGCCGCCCCCTTCTCCCCTTGCCGCCGTAGCCAGTCGCCCACGGTCCCCGCATCCGGCAGCGCCTGCAACCCCAACGCTTCCAACACCTCCTGCTCCGCCCGCAATTCCCGCAGGTCCTCCAACCGCCGCCCGCCCGCGTGCAGCATCCAGATCAGTCCCTGCACAAAGGCGTGCGGCGCATAGCCCCGCCCCGACTTCGGACCCGCCAACGCCCCATCCACCTGCTCCCATAAACCCACCGCCCGCGCCAGTTCTTCCACCACCACCAGCCCGCCCAGACTGGTCAAACGTTCCGAACTTCTTTCCAGCTTGATCGGCAGAATCAACTGCGGTAAGCTCGCTTCCATCGTTCACCCTCCGGGTGTGAGGCTAGGTTTCTTGACAAAATCTCTATACCACACATCCTGCGAGGGTGAACGTCTTTTTCTGCATCTTCCGCTCGTATCAATCGCGATTGTTGGGTCCAGGGGTCATTGTGTGTGCGCCCTTTAGAGCCTGCCCTGAGCGGAGCGATGGGACGGCCGTTCCAGGTAGCCTGAACCCGCGTGGGGTTTTTACCCAGAAAGACAATAACGCGCTATAATCGGTGGCCCTTCGGAAGCGGTTGGTAGCCATCTTTGAAACCGCGATGCCGTGTCAAGCGGATTTCTAGCCGTATTGACAAGGGTCTGGGCACACCTTCAAAATAGCACTCAGCCGGCGGAGCGGAAGCGGGCTCTGCTGACGAGCAACCCGCCGAGGAATAACCAGTCGGAGGGTCATCGTAGGGACGAGCAGGGGGGCGATGGCATGATCGCTCCTCCTCCTGATCGTTACGATAGCTTCCCCCCTCAGAAAACGCTGCGCCAAACCCCTGACGACCTCGCCGCGTTCGCCACTCCGAAACTTCAAGGGCTAAGTTAAAACACCTTCCCTTCGCTATGGCGAGGTTCTCACCCTTTGCTTGCCGGGTGCGGTGGCCGAGGAGAAATTCCCAAGCCACCGCACTCGCGGCCGCGGAGAAGTATTCTCGCGCGGCCTTTTTTGAAACTCGGAGCCCAGGACGTGGGCACTTATCTCGTGCAATGATGTCGCCGGCGGATGCGCCGATTCCAGTCATCTCTACAGGATCACTCCGGGGGATTTCCCGAAGGCCTCAGTCTGTTGTTCGAGGGGCAGTTCCTTATCACGATTCGGGTTGGGTTTCCCCATGGCTACCTCAGGCTTACTGCCCCAACTTGCAGGCTCTCCGGCCCCAACGTTCGGACTGGAACGGTGCTCCGTGTTTCAAAACTCCATAAACGCAGCGAGCGACGGAACCCGCCACCGCGGCCTTGGCCACATGGGGGTGCTTGCGGCATCCCCGCAGGTGCCCGTAGCGTTTTCCCGGCGGGCTCTTGCTGCGCGTGAGGGCGTTGGCGGCGGTGATCAAAGCCCCGCGCAGCCACCCCGGGCCTTGGCGGGTGATGGAGCCGTGGATCGAGACCTCGCCACTGTCCCAGGAACTCGGTACCAGACCCGTATGGTTCAGGAGGGCGCCGGCGGAGTCGAAACGGGCCAGGTCTCCGATCTCGCTCCAGACCACCGCCGCCAGCATATGCCCGAGGCCGGGGATGGTCTGCAGCAGCGCCACCTGGGGAAAAGCCGCAGCGGCTGCCAGCAGTTCCGCCTCGCTGCTTTCGCGCTCGGCGCAGAGAAAATCGTAGAGGCGAACACCCGCTCAAAACACAACTGCGCCCCCGGCGAGAGCGCTTGCTGCCGGATCCAGGCGCGTCCCTTGGTCGTGAAGACGCACCGCTGCGGTCGCAGTCCGTGCATCTCCAGCGGGCTGTTCACGCGGTTTTTCGTTTGCGCTCGCAGCCGCTGCGGCTTTTCCCCAGGTGGCGCTGCTGCGCACGATCCCGGGTATCGGCCCCATCCTGTCGGCCGTCATTTGGAGTGAGATCGGCACCAGGGAGCGGTTCCCTTCCGCCAAGGCCCTGGCCAACAATACGGGGCTGGTCTCGAGCTTTTACGACAGCGGAGACGTGAAGGTGTCGGGTCCCATCACCCGGCAGGGTTCGCGCTGGCTGCGTTGGGCCCTCGTCACCGCCGCCAATGTCGTCATTCAATACCGCAATCCCTTCGCGCGGCGCTACCACCGCCTGCGCTGCAGCAAGAAACCGAACGTGGCCAAGGCCGCCATTGCGCACTCCCTGGCGCGTTGCGTGTATGGAGTTTTGAAGCACGGCTGCCCTTATCGGGAAGACCGTTGGGGCCGCCAAGTCGGCGTACTGGAGCAGGAAGCCCGCGCTGGCGCTAGGTCCATCAAGACCGTAGTCTGATAGGGACCTGCTCCCGGACAACCTCATCGGGACCAGGGCAACCTGGCGAGCCCGCAGAGATGAAGGGGACCGAACCGACTCGCAAAACTCGCATTCGCCGAGCAAGAATCCAACGCCCACGGGGGCGTGCTTCATCCCCGGCAGGCGGCGGGAAGCCACCGCGCTTCCCGCCCGCCGGGACCCGATATCAAGGAGGAAATATCCAAACCAAGATAAATTGAATGGATCAGCTATCCAGAATAACAAGGCTGAGTGCAGCGGGGGGCGGGGCGTTTTCTCAAGCATGGGGAAGCTGTCCCAACCCGGACAAGGCGGGGGGACCCAGGGCCGCCCCGAGATCGTTCCGATCAACCTCCCACCGGCTATTCCTCAGCGGGTTGCTCGCCAGCAGAGCCCGCCTCCGCTTCGCCGGCTACAAGCCATTCTGAAGTCGAACGGAGAGGTTTGTCAAAGGAGTACAAAAGATCTAAAAAAATCGGCTTGACACGGCATCGCCGTTTCAGAGATGCGCGGACGCGACTCATGGGGATTGGGTGGTCCCGAACGACGTTGGAATGCAATGCAGCGCGACTCGTGGAAATAGTGAAGTTTGGCACGTTTTTGCAGACAGTTTTAAGCTAGCGCTCTCGCTTTGCTATTCGCGCTTCTTCCAGAGATTGATGGTACCGTCGCCGTAGCCGGCAGCGAGGTATTTGCCGTCGGAGCTGAAGGCGACCTGCCACACGCTCGAGTGGGCGCCAAGCGTTTCAAGATTCTGACCGGTGGCAGGGTCCCAGAGGCGCACCGTGCCATCCGCTCCGCCGGAAGCCACGAATTTACCGTCAGGGCTGAAGACCACCCCCAGCACCGCGCCGACGTGTCCCGGCAATGTGTCCAAGGGCTTACCCGTAAGGGTGTCCCAGACGCGCACATAGCCCCGAGTGTCAGAGGAAGCCACACGCCGCCCATCGGAAGTGAAGCAGACGCTGGTAATCTCGCCGCCTTCGGCACTGAGGCGCCGGAGTTCCTTACCCTCCTCGCGATCCCAGAGCATGATGGTTCCGTCTGTATCGCCGGCAGCAACGACTTTGGCATCCGGACTGATGGCCGCGCAGCGGGGCTTCGCGGGGCTTTCAAATTCGCGGACTTGATTTCCCGAGGGGAAATCCAGCACGCGCACCTTGCGGTCCCAATTGCTGGAGACCAGCCACTTGCCATCCGCGCTGAAGGAAAGGCTCTCCACTTCCCAATGATGCGTGGCCAGGGTGCGAACCTCCTGGCCGGCAGCCACGTCAACCAACTCCACGCGCGCCGTGAAGATTGCTGTCTTGGTAAAGGACTCGCCAATGACAATCGACTTGCCGTCCGGGCTGAAGGCCAGGCAGGAAACTGACTTGGGGTGGTCGGCAAGGATGATGGTTTTCAAAAGGTCTCCCGTTGCCGCGTCCCACACCTGCACATTGTCATCTTCACCCACCGCCGCCAGCCCGGGCCGCTCGCCCCCAAATGCCAATCCGCGAATCGGCTGGCTGGGGGTCTTCAGGGTCCGCTCCAACACTAACTGGATATTGAGAGGCTCACCTGTATTCACGACCTGAGCCGGCAAGTACGAGACAGCCCCCCCCAGCAAAAGCAAGTATGGAATCGCGACTAAAGTCGAACCTCGCACTCTATCTCCTGCTACTCCCCAAGCTATTGTCGGGCCATCTCAAATGCCGGTCCGTATTTTACCCCCGGAAAAAGAAGGCGTTAGAGAAAGTAGCAAGCCCGCCGCGCGGCGTCCAACATCAGGAGTCTTGCGATGCGATTCTCGGTAGCACCATTATGTACCAGACACAAAAAGGCCCTTTCAGGGGCGCTGATTGGTACGGCCCCCGAAAGGGCAAAGTGTCGAGTCAAGTTTCCAAATCAAAATTCACGTATGAATAGCAGATTACGGATAGAGACCGCGGAGCACGGTGGCCTCCGCCACGCGGCTGATGCCCAGCATATTGGCCGCGGTGCGCATACTGACCTTGTGGTCGAGGTGGATCTTCAGTACCTCGGCAAAGCTGTTCTTCATTACGCGCTCGAGGCGGTTGTAAACATCTTGCGCCTCCCAGAACAGGTGCTGTTCGTCCTGCACCCACTCGAAGTAGGATACCGTCACGCCACCGGCGTTGCAGAGAATGTCGGGGATAACCATGATCCCGTTCTTCTCCAGGATGGCGTCGCCGTCGGGTGTGACCGGTCCATTGGCCGCCTCACCCACGATCTTGGCTTTCACCGCGCCGGCATTGGTTTCATCAATCGCGTTCTCCAGGGCGGCGGGAATGAGAATGTCGCATTCCATCGCCAGGAGTTCCTGCGCGCTGATCGACTCCGAGTTGGGCATTCCCACCACGCTCCCGGTCTTCTCCTTGTGCATGATGAGCTTGGGAATGTCGAGACCGTTGGAGTTGTACACGCAACCGCGCGAATCATTGGCCGCAATCACATAGGCTTGATTGCTGTCGAGCAGTTGCGCCGCGATGGAACCGGCATTCCCAAACCCCTGCACTGCGACCTTGGAGCCTTTGATGGGAATGCGCAGGTGTTCGGCCGCGCTCTGAATCGTGTAGTAGACGCCGCGGCCGGTCGCTTCGTTCCGTCCCAGCGAGCCGCCCAGGGCAATGGGCTTGCCGGTAACGACCCCCGGAATGGGAAAGCCTTTGGTCATGCTGTAGGTGTCCATGATCCAAGCCATAACCTGCGAGTTCGTGTAGACATCCGGAGCAGGAATGTCTTGCTGAGGCCCAATGAGCGGCAGAATCGCGCTGGCATAACGGCGGGTCATCCGCTCCAGCTCGGTCTGCGACATCTCCTTGGGGTTGCAGGTTATGCCCCCTTTGCCTCCGCCAAATGGAATGTTGACGACGGCGCACTTCCACGTCATCCATGTGGCGAGGGCCTTCACCTCATCCAGGGTGACGCCGGGATGATAGCGAATTCCTCCTTTGGCCGGGCCGCGCGAAGTGCTGTGCTGGACCCGGTAACCCTCGAAACTCTGAATATGACCGTTATCCATCCGTACCGGGAGATTCACGTGCAGAATCCGCTCCGGGGACTTGATCATGTTACGAACGTCGAGACTCAGATTCAGGGCATCCGCCGCGAGATCAAAATTCTCCATGGCGGAGTCGTATGCTGTTTTCACTATTTGAGTTGTCACTGCCATTCAAACACCCCCATTTGCGAGAGACAAGCTGGAGTCCAGCGGGAGTATGGACCAAATCATGGGTGAAACACAACTGTTATCAATCATCTAGGACAATGTGTCATAGAGGTCATAATGTCTCTCTTGCAATGTGAAAGTCGGGAGCCAGCCGCCGAGGCGGGTTGGCCCTATTGATGACCAAGCGCTGCCATAGAAACAAGAGCCGGGCCTGGAGGAGGAGCAGTCCCAATGTTCACGGTTTTCTCGCCGGCAGTCTCGATTGTCCGTCGGAAGGATACCCTTGTCCGTGGCTCCTTCTATCTATTTAAGAGAAGGGCGAATCCGGCCGATGGAGCCTGGCGGTCCAGCGAATGCCGGCTGGCACGTGAATTGCTGCCCTCATTCCGAGGGCCTGTCAAAAATGCGGAAGTCATTGTCCGCAAAAGCGTTCGCTGAGTATAAGCACGCAGTGCCAGGGTGGCCCGAGGGGGAAAACGGTGGATTCGAAGAGTGCCAAACAACCTGATTCAGTGCCGGCGGAAGCCAAACCCAAGCTGCGGCGGAATCCCAAAGCGCCTCGCCAAGTCTTGCCGGTGATGGCCCCGGAAGAACGGGTAAAGAGTGCGGTAGAAGTCGCGCAGGGCTTTACCCTGGAACAAGCCAAGATTGAAGCGCTGCGCTGCTTGCAGTGTAAGGACCCCGTATGTGTGGATGCCTGCCCTCTCCACATCAACGTAAAGAGCTTCATTGACTTAATGGCGCAGGGACAATTTGACGCAGCGTTCCAGAAAATCAGCGAGGAAAGCCCTTTCCCGGGTATCTGTGGCCGGGTCTGCCAGCACGAATTGTTCTGTGAGAAGACCTGCCTCTTGGGGAAGAAGCTCGAACCGGTGGCGATCGGGTCGCTCGAGCGGTTTGCTGCGGACCAACATATGCACTCGCAAGAGCCAGCCACGGGGAACGTGGTTCCAGCACAGCAAGTTCACACGGGCGCGCGTGTCGCCTTGATCGGCAGCGGTCCGGCATCACTGATCGCGGCGTACGATCTGGTGCGCAATGGTTATCGGGTGACGATCTTTGAAGCTTTGCATCAGTTGGGTGGCGTGTTGGCTTACGGTATTCCGAACTTCCGCCTGCCCCGGGAAATCATCAACCAGGAAATCGACCGGCTGCGGGAGATGGGAGTCGAGTTCCACAAGGACGTCATCGTGGGCAAGACCTACTCCGTGGATGAACTCTTCGCGGAGGGTTACCAGGCGGTCTTCCTGGGGACTGGCGCGGGCTTGCCGCACTTGATGGGCATTCCGGGTGAGAACCTGATTGGTGTTTACACCGCCAATGAGTTTCTGACGCGCCTGAATCTGATGGAAGCCTTTCGCTTTCCGGAATCCGATACGCCGGTGCGAATCGGGAAGCGGACGGTGGTGGTGGGCGGGGGGAACTCCGCCATGGACGCGGCGCGTTGGGCGCGACGCATGGGCAGCGAGACCACCATCATGTTCCGCCGCGGACGGGCCGAACTACGCGCGCGCCTGGAAGAGATCGAACATGCGGAAGAAGAAGGCGTGCACTTTGAATTTCTTGCGGCGCCGGTGCGCCTGTTCGGAGACGAAAAAGGAACGTTGCGCGAGATGGAGTGCATCCGCATGAAGCTGGGCGAGGTGGATGAATCCGGACGTCCGTCGCCGGTTCCCATGGAAGGCTCGGAGTATCGAGTCCCTGTGGATACCGTGGTGATGGCGATCGGACAGAGTCCCAACCCCACGGTGCAGCGCTCGACCCCTCAGTTGATTACCAATCGCGGAAAGATCGTGGTGGATCCGAAGGGGCAGACGAGCATGGCGCGCGTCTTTGCTGGCGGCGACGTGGTGCGTGGCGGCTCCACTGTGATACTGGCCATGCGCGACGGGCGTGCCGCGGCGGCGGCCATTCATGAGGCGTTGCGCGATCAACAACCTGCCGTCGCGCCTGCTGTAGCGGCGGTCTCCGACCGCCGGTCCGATGTAGCGCCGACCTTTAGGTCGGCACCTACCGATGCCGGGCTAAAGCCCGGCGCTACAGATGCTCGCGCGGAGAACCGCATCCTGGCAAAGCGGCTGATCACCCCGGAAATCGCCTGGTTCGAGGTGAAAGCCACGGGCATCAGCCGGCACTGGCAACCCGGACAGTTCGTGATTCTGCGCCCGCGCCCTGACAGCGAGCGCATCCCGTTGACACTGGTGGACGGCGACCCGGAGAAAGGCACCATCACACTCGTCGTTCAAGGTATCGGCAAAACGACCCGCGTCCTGGTGGCGATGGAAGCCGGAGAGGTGCTGGCCGATTTGCTCGGTCCGTTGGGGCAGGCCGCGACCATCGAAAATGTAGGGCACGTGTTGTGCGTGGCCGGCGGCGTGGGAGTGGCGGAATTGCTGCCCGTGGCCCGCGCTTTCCGCAAGGCGGGCAATCGTGTCACCGCGCTGTGCGGAGCGCGTTCCACCGCTCAGATCATTCTCGATGAAGAACTGCGCACCACGGTGGACGAAGTCGAATGGGCCACGGACGATGGTTCGGTTGGAACGAAGGGCACGGTGGTGGACTTGATGCGCGCCTGGAAGGCCCGGCAAACTTCTCCCCTGGGCGCCGCGCACGTCATTGGACCCATTCCCATGATGCGTTATGCCTCGGCGCTCACCCGCGAGTGGGGAGTGCCCACCATGGCCAGCCTGAATCCCATCATGGTGGACGGCACCGGCATGTGCGGCGGTTGCCGCGTAACCGTTGGCGACAAGGTGAAATTCGCCTGCGTGGACGGTCCCGAGTTCGACGCGCACAAAGTGGATTTCGATGAGCTGACCCGCCGCACCCGCGCTTACCTTGACGAAGAACGAGTAACGCGCGAGGCCCACGCATGCCAAATCGGGTTGGGAAAGTAGAACCCACAGATTTCACCAATTTCACAGATATGGGTCTGCGAAATCTGCGCGATCTGTGGATTGACTCCGTCTTTTTCCCGGACGTAACATCAGGAGGTGCCAACCCTTCGAAAATCTCGTGGGTTTTGGGTGGTGCTTTTTCTCACCTTGCTGAATACGTGGATGCTGGGTTCAGCGCGCGCGCAGGTACCCGAGGACGCCCTCGCCGATCAAGTCACAGCAGAGCTTGAGGCCGGCCGAATGGATGCGGCGCTGGAGAAGGCGCGGGCCGCCACGGGGGAATATCCCAAGTCCTCGCGCCTCCAGCAATTGTTCGGCATCGTGCTGTTCAAGAAGGGAATGAACCAGGAGGCGCGGGCGGCTTTCCGTCACGCTATCGAGGACGATCCGAACGAACCCCAGAGTTATTTTGACCTGGCGCTGGTGGACCTGGCGGAGAAGCACTACCCCGAGGCTTCCAAATCTCTTGAAACCTGCGTCCGCATGGACCCCGCAAACGCGCAGGCTCACTTATTGCTGGGGCGCGCCTACCACAATCAGAACCAGACCGCACCCGCCATCGATCAATTCAAGAAGGCCCTGGCCCTCAGTCCTGACCTGCCGCTGGCGCATTATCATCTGGGATACGCCTACCAAAGCCTGGGAGACCTGACTTCGGCCCTGGAGCAGTTTAATCTGGAAATAGGAGTCAATCCGGGATTCCCCACGGCCTATTGGCTGGCCGGAAACATCGAGTTGGAGCATGGCAAGCCGGGGGAGGCCGGGAAACTCTATCAAGAGGCGACACGGTTGAATCCCCGCGCCTACCAGGCACACTACGGTCTGGCGAGGGTTTACCTCGAGGAGAAGAAGTTCCCCGAGGCGGAATCGGAGTTGAAAGAAGCGCTGAACTCCGCCCCTGACAATATTGAAGTGCATTACACTCTGGCGCGTCTTTACCAGCAGACGGGAAACAAGGAATCGGCCGGGCGGGAATTCGCCATCTGCGCCGCCTTGCATGCGCGGCGCGAGAAGCAGCTTTCCGGCGTAGCCGGCGCGAGCTTGCAGCCTTAGATGGGACCAACATGACCCTGCACAAACGTGGTTGCTCACCCCAAAATTTCCTCCTGCTTGTTGTTGGGGCGGGGTTTGCACATAGCTTGGCGCTGATGGTGTTTTCGGCTCTCGGGGCGCAGACTGTGCCGCCGGGGCCAGGCACGCCCGCCTTCCACCCCAAGCCCGCGCCGACGGCCGGGCAGCCTGTCCCGACTCAAAACGAGCAGTTTATTGAAGTGGCGGAAAAATCCGGCATTCATTTCCTCCTCACCAGCGGTGGTCCGGAGAAGCGCTACATTATCGAAGCCAAAGGCGGCGGGGGCGTCGCCTGGATCGATTACGACAACGACGGCTTTCCCGACCTCTTCCTCGTGAACGGATCGACGTTCGAACTGTGGAAGCAGGGCCGCAGTCCTCGCTCCCGGCTTTTCCACAACAATGGCGACGGCACCTTCACAGACGTAAGCGCGAAATCGGGGCTCGATCATAGCGGCTGGGGAATGGGTGCGTGCGTAGGGGATTACGACAATGACGGTTTCGACGACCTCTACGTGACCTACTACGGCGGCAACATCCTTTACCACAACAACGGTAACGGGACCTTTACCGACATCACCGCCAAGGCCGGAGTGGGCGGGAGCGGCTGGGGGATGGGCTGTGCCTTTGGCGATTACGACAACGACAGCCACTTGGACCTCTATGTGGCCGATTACCTGGACGTGGACATCCTCAAGCTCGGCGACATGGGCAGCGCGCCGAATTGCACCTATCGCGGCATTTCGACCTTCTGCGGACCGCGCGGTCTCCCCGGCGGGCGTGACCATCTCTTCCACAATAATGGAAATGGCACCTTCACCGATGTTACCGAGCGCGCGGGGATCGATTCCGGCAAATACTACGGCCTGGGCGTCGTCTGGTGTGACTATGACCGGGACGGCCGCCCGGACATTTACGTGGCCAACGATTCCACCCCCAGTTCCCTCTACCACAACAACGGTGATGGCACCTTTACCGACGTCGGCGCGGAGGCCGGGGTAGCATACAGCAGCGAGGGGATGGAGCAGGCGGGCATGGGCACGGATTTTGCCGACTACGACAACGACGGGTGGGGAGACATCGTGAAGGGAAATTTCTCCGACGACGTCAAAAACCTCTACCACAACAATCATGACGGTACATTCACCGATGTCACCTATCGCGCCGGCATCGCCGGCGTGGGATGGCTCTTCACCACCTTTGGCGCCAAGTTCCTGGACTACGACAACGACGGCTGGAAAGACATCATGCTGGCGAACGGACAGACGTTTCCCCAGATTGACCGGTACCAGACCGGCATTACTTACGCGGAACGATGCCTGTTGTTTCATAATCGCGGAGACGGGACTTTTGATGAGGTCGGTCTCCACTCCGGTCCGGCGATGGCCCAGAAAAAGGTAAGCCGGGGATTGGCGACGGCGGACTACGACAATGACGGCGACCTGGAAATCTTCATCTCCAACATGAATGGCGCGCCAGAACTGCTGCGGCATCTGCACCGGAACCAGAATCACTCGATTCTCGTAAAGACTATTGGAACCAAGAGCAACCGTGACGGTATCGGCGCGGAGGTGAAGGTGGTCGCCGGCGGCCTTGCACAATATGACACCGTACGCAGCGGCGGTAGCTATCTATCGTCGAGCGACTTACGCCTGCACTTCGGCCTGGGAAACCGCACCTCCATCGACCGCATTGAAATCCGCTGGCCCAGTGGTCAGACGCAGAAGATCGATACTCCTCCCGTCGACCACCTTTTGCTGATCAAAGAAGGTGAAGGTCTGGTAGCTAAGAAACCGCTGCGAAAATGAAAGCCAGTTCACGGTAGGTGGGATGATATCCAACAATCCAGGACGAAATTGCCCTTATGGGATACCCGCCAGCCGGCTCGCGAGAACCGCGGCGTGTTTGTTGTGCGCCGCCTGGCTGCTTTCCGCCTCCGCGCAAGCGGACGAATTCAGTAAAACCTTTCATTATTCGGTTCGCATGTTTTCCTACGGCACGCTGAGCATTGACACCCGCACCGGCAACATCCAGGTGGAAGGTTGGGATGAACCGCGCCTGGAGATTGAAGCCGAGAAGGTGGTGGAGGCAAAGGATGACAAGCACGCGGCGCCGCTCTACGACCAAGTGCAGGTGGTGTTGACCGGACAGGATACACAGGTATTGCTCCACACAGCATATCCCCCGCGCCGGCCCTGGCGGCCCTTCCACGATGAGTCGAAGCTCTCCGTGAACTTCCGCATCCATATGCCCTTTGATGCCAATGTAACGATAAAGTGCGTGGACGGAGATGTGCGTGTCGACGGCCTGATTGGCAAACAGGAAATCAACCTCAATTACGGGGACGTGGAAATTGACGTCCCGTCCGTCTACCGGCTGCGTTCATTGAATGCCCGGTCCATACTGGGCTACGTGCAGAGCGATTTGCACGGCGAGGAAGGCGCGGGGTGGGGCCGGAAAATCACCTTCTGGAATTCCCACGGCGATCAGGACATCAAAATACGAGTCCGCATGGGTGGCGTTTACGTGTATAGCGACCTCTAAGACGGGATACGGAACTGTATGCCGTCTACCGGCGACTTCTCTGCACCTGCCCTGCTCACCGGAACTTACCCGGCCCGTCTAACGTAACAAGTCATAAGAATTCAACAGTGGAGGAGAAAATGAAGAGCAAGGGAATTCTGGGATTGATGGCGGCCACCTTTCTGCTTCTGGCGGCATGGACGCCGGTCTTGGCCGAGACTCGCATCGAGAAGAATCTGGAGCTTCAGCCGGGGGGGCGCTTCACGCTGGCCTCGGAAGCCGGGAGCGTCACCGTGACGGGCGGGGGGCGAGCGGGGGCACGCATCGTGATTACGTCGGACCGGGACGATCTGAATAGCGAACTCGAGTTCACGTTTACCAGCGGCGCCGGATGGGCCAGCGTAACGGCTCGGCGCAAGCACGAATCGGCCTGGTCGCACGGCTTTTCCATGCATTATGAGATTGAGGTTCCCACGGAAACGCGCACGGAGCTTCGCACGGGAGGTGGGAGCATCACGCTTTCAGGCTTAAAGGGGGGCGCCGACGTGAAGACGTCAGGGGGGCCCATTGAAGTAACGGGACTAAGTGGAAACCTGGAGGCGCACACCTCGGGAGGCCCCATTCGCCTTCGGGAGGTGACTGGCGATGCGAACGTGGCAACTTCCGGCGGCCCTATTGATGTGGAGAGTCTGGATGGGCGCCTTCAGGCCCACACCAGCGGTGGAGGGATTCGCATTAATCGTGTTTCCGGCTATGTGGAGGCCAAGTCCTCCGGCGGGCCAATCCATGTAACCTACAGCCCCGGCAACCGGCACGGAGGGGACCTGGAAACCTCCGGGGGTTCCATTGAGATCGCGATTGACTCCTCCGCCAATTTGAATCTGGATGCCTCCACGTCGGGCGGTTCGGTGTCCAGCGATTTGCCCGTGCGCGTGGTGGGGGAAATTGGCCACTCCAGCCTGCGCGGATCCATTGGTTCGGGGGGCGAGGAATTGCGTCTCCACACCAGCGGCGGGTCAATTCGCATTCGCGCACTTTAAGTGCCGGGACTCGCGACTCGTGACTCGGCGTCCGGGATACGGGTTACGGGAGAAACCGTTAACTGCCCGACTCGGCCTTCCTAGTCACGAGTCACGAGTTTCGAGTCGCGTATTCACTTGTTGGGCCGATAGAGGATAACGCGGACCTTCTCAAGCGTGACCAATCCCCCCCCGACCATTTCATCAAGCTTCGGCAGGATGCTTTCAATCCGCTCGGAGTACTCCACCACTTCGAGGATGATGGGCAGGTCCTGGGAAAGGCGTAGAATCTTATCGGAATGTAAGCGACTAGTGGAGCCGTAGCCGCCGACTCCCCGCAGAACCGTAACGCCGCTGAAGCCTTCCTGGCGAAACAACTTGATCAGGGCCTCGTAAAGAGGCGCGCCCTGCCAGCGGTCTGACTCGCCAATGTGAATTCTCATCAGGGTGCGTTCGCCTTCAAAGCGCTGGTGTTCCATGACGCCTCCGCTTAGAACCACTTCTCCACCCGCATGCCGGTACGAAGGAGTATGAGTCCGCCCAGCACGCTGGCGGCGACGTAAACGCAGGCACGAATCCAATCGCCGTCTTCGAAAAGGTGGACGGTCTCCCAACTGAAAGTTGAAAAGGTAGTGAAAGCGCCGAAAAAACCCACTGCGACGGCAACGCGCCACTCCGGTGGGAACGAGAGGTGATCGAGACCAAACTGGCCGATGCCTCCCAGCAGGAAACATCCTACCAGGTTCACGACCAATGTACCCGTCGGAAACGTTGATTCCGTGTGGAATTGGATGACCCCTTGCAGGGCATAGCGGGCGAGGGTCCCTAACGACCCAAAAACGACCAGTAGGATGATCCGCAATTTGGCTTCACTTTCCGCGTGCCCCCACGCAACAAAAAACTCCTGGCGCGGGGAAGCAGCCAGGAGTCATCAGTCCAAGTAAAGGACGGTTGAAGGCGAACTCCATCGCCTGTGATGAACTTATTATATCATGGCATGCCTCGTGGGATTTCTCCGGGAAGGGCATC
>DATJVT010000381.1:0-3646 GCA_035501695.1 Terriglobia bacterium
CCCAACGGCGAGTATATCTGGCAGGACCAGGGCATCCAGACATTTCGGATGGAACTGGTTCCCCACTCCGGCACCTGGCAGGACGCCGCCGCAGTGCGCAGGGCGGAAGAACTGACGTCTCCCCTGACGGTTATTTACCAGGGAATTCATCGCGGCACCCGCCCCCAGGCCGTCTCGTTCCTTTCCGTGGATGTTCCGAATATCGTCGTGTCAACCGTGAAACAAGCCGAAGACGGAAACGACCTCATCGTTCGGTGCTACGAAACGGCAGGCCATGCCACCAAGGCCACGTTGGATCTCGGCCTGGTCCACCGGCGCTGGACGGGCCAGTTCCACCCGCTGGAGATCAAGACCCTGCGCGTACCCCTGGCCGCGGAAGGAAAGATCCGGGAGGTGAATGCGCTGGAAGAATGAAGACATTGGTGATTTGCGGTTGCTGATTGGTGATTGGTCCGTTGTCAGTTGTCCGTTGTCTATGGCACGCGACATTATCCTACGCGCATTCGAGAACGGAACGCCAACGTCCAGTATTCGGTCGCGACTTGGCCTTGGACAATCGTCTGGGACGACGGACTACAGACTACAGACAACGGGCTAATGACCAAGGACGAATGACAAAGGACAAACACCGATGAATTCCAAACAGCGTGTCCACGCTGCCCTGCGCCGGGAACCGGTGGACCGGATTCCCGTTTTTATGTGGTTACATCCCCAAACCGCGCGGCACTTTGCCCAATTGCTGGAGATACCCGCGTCCCGCGTGGCCGAGGCCATGGGTGACGACGTGAGGCAAACCTGGGTAAACAACAACTATGCCATGGAGGGGATTGTCCACGATAACGAGGGCGAATCGCACCGAGACATCTGGGGCGTCGAATGGACCCGGCAATACGGGTTCAACCAGATTACCGGGTTTCCCCTTGCCCAGGCGAGCCGTGAAGAGGTCCTGCGCTATCAGTTCCCCACGGATCACCTGGAGGACTTGATGCGCCTGATGCTGCCGGTGGCCGCACTCCGGCGGGACTACTTTATTGGGTGCGATGTCTCTCCCTGCGTTTACGAAATGTACTGGCGCCTGCGCGGCATCGAAATGGCCCTGCTCGACATGGTGGAGGCGCCGGAGTTTGCCAACGAGATGCTGGGGCGTTGCGCCGGCTTCGCTCTGGAACTCTCCCAGGCCGCTGTGGCCCGTTACGATCTGGACTGGCTGTGGACGGGCGATGACGTGAGTTCGCAAACTTCCATGCTCATGCGCCCGGAAACGTGGCGCAAGCTGATCAAACCGCACCTGGCCCGCATCGCGGCGGTGGGAAAGGCAAAGGGTTTGTGGGTGGCCTACCACTGCTGCGGCGCCTTGCGGCCCATCATTCCCGACCTCATCGAAATCGGTATCGATGTCCTCAACCCCATCCAATGCAACTGCCCGGGAATGGAAGCGCTGGAGTTGAAAAGGGAATTCGGGAGGCAGTTGTCCTTCATGGGCGGGGTGGACACCCAGGGCTTGCTACCGGCCGGCTCGGTGGATGAGGTGCGGCGCGCCACCGCCCGTTTGATCGAGGGGATGACAAGTGATGGGGGCGGCTACATCCTGGCGGCCTCCCACACCATTCCACCGGAAACACCCGACGAAAATGTCTTCGCCATGTACCAGGAGGCGGGCATCAGCCGGGAGGAGATTTTCGACCGTGCGGCCCAAATCCGGAAGGGATTGGCGGCTTAAGAGGCTCGCGATTTACTTCAGCATAGTCATGGCCTGATCCGCCGTGGCGCCTTCATGAACCATGGCCATACAGGCGCGGATCATGCGCTGTGGGTGCGCGTGCTGGTAGACGTTCCGGCCGTAGACGGCCCCGGAGGCTCCCTGCTGCATGAGCGTGGCGGTGCGCGACAGGATTTCCGCGTCGCTCACCCTGGGGCCTCCGCGCGGTAACAAAGGACAGGGCGCGCACGCTTCTACCACCAAGTGGTAGTCCTCAAGGTTCGCGGCGATGTCCGCCTTGACAACGTCGGCGCCCAACTCCACCGCCTGCCGCGCCAATGCCACCGTTTTCCGAATGTCAGGATTGGTCCGATATCCGCCGTCACCATCCGGGGTCATTACCAGGGGTTCCACGATCATCGGCATGCCATAGCGTTCGCAGAGCGGCTTGAGGTGCACAACATTCTCTGTGCACTGCCGGTGCAGGTCCGGGAAGTTGGGTTCCCAGAGCAGGTTGACGACGATAGCGGCGGCATCCAGCCCCACGGCCTGTTCCACTACCTCATCGACGAACATGCAGAAGACTTCCTCGGGAGTCGGGAGCATATACACGTTCATGACATCGGCGCGGACCACCAGTGCCGGCTTCGGCCTCTGCGCCAGATCCTGCAGCCAGTGGGCCTGCCCGAGTGAGAGGATCATCCCGTCAGGCTGGGCGGCGGCCACCGCCCCGACCAATTGTTTCATGTTCTCCATGCCGGGGAGGTTGCTCGGCTCGTTGGCAATGGCATGGTCCATTGCCACTTGGAGGCACTTACCGTCAGAGGCAAAAAGGCGGCGCAACCGGGGGTAGACGGACATTCGGTGACTCCTTGAGAGGTGGAATTTGAACTTAGGCCGCCGTTCAGGCCAGTGACTTCCTGTAGGGGAACCTCTGCTCCATTTGAAGTATTTCCTGCCAAGACTTGATCCCGCCCGTCGTGGTAAGGTCGCTCAGGTTCATGCCGCCGGCGCAGGTGGCAAAGCGGAGGGTCCGGTCGTAGTCCCAACCCTGATACAACCCGTAGAGAACGCCGGCGCAAAAGGAATCCCCCGCGCCCGAACTTCCCACAATGTAGCCGTCGGGAAGGGCCAGCGAAGGCTGGAAAATCTCCACACCCTTCCGGGAAAGAAGGTAACTGCCCTCGGGGAAGTGAATGACCACCAAGTCATTGACCCCATGCCCGAGAAGGGTCGCGCCGATCCTTGCCAGGTTCTCAGGAAGCAGCCTGCCTTCTACCCGCAAGGAAATGCCCGACAATTTCTCAGCTTCCCAATCGTTGATGATGCAGTAATCGGTATATTTCAGGGCGGGGGGAACGATGTAAGTAAACCGGTCGCTGTCCTCCGACACCAGGTCGATCGAGGTGCGGATGCCGCGGCTCTGCAACTCCGACAGGAATCGCGCCGCTACGGTGCCAAACTGCCCGTCCGGTTGGTCCATGGCTTTCATCATCAGCAAGTATCCCAGATGGAACATCTTGACAGGCAGAGCCTCAAGATCGACATGAGCAGGTTCGAACAGGCGATTGGCGCCCAGGTAGTGGAAGTAAGTCCGGTGGCCGGTCCCCTTCACACTGAAGACATCGGTGTAGGAGGTGGAATCGAGGTCGGTACGGCGTAATTGGTCAATGTTGATATTGGAGAAGCGGCGGCATCGCTCCACCAGGTAGTCTCCGTAAGCGTCGTTGCCGATCACGCCTAGAGCATAAAGGGGCAGATTGGCGTCAAAACTCGCCAGGTCGATCACCACGTTGTGGGCTAAGCCACCCCCGCCCCGGGACTCTTCCGAGATATAGCAGATGGTATTCTCCCGGGGATAGTTGGCGATCACTTTGACCAGGTCGACCACCCAGATGCCCCCGCAGGCAATTCCCGACCTCGCGGGATCGGGGGATCGAGTAATCG
>DATJVT010000382.1:0-5640 GCA_035501695.1 Terriglobia bacterium
GTTTGGAGCGGCGACGTCTCTAAAGATTCCCTATAACATGGAGTACAACTTCGATTTTCAAAGGGAACTGGCACGCGACCTGACCTTGACTGCCTCGTACGTGGGATCGGAATCTCGCCATTTGTTTATCCAGCCCATGTACAACGCGCCCCTACCGCAGAACATGGGGCCGGGCCCCGTGGCGCCGCGTACACCTTTCCCCTTCTTCGGCCAGTTCCCCTGGGACTCCAACTCCGGAGTATCCAGCTACAACTCGCTGCAGGCTAAACTCCAGAAGAGATTCTCCAAGGGGCTGGTGTTCCTGGCTTCGTACACGTGGCAGAAATGCCTCTCGATCCAGGATGAAGGGCAGTCCGGCAGCATCCAGAACCCTTACAACTGGAGCGCCGATAAGGGGAACTGCGACTTTAACGTTCCTCAGATCTTCGTCTTCAGCTACGCCTATGAACTGCCGTTTGGCAAAGGCAAGGCCTTCGGTAACGATATGAGTGGCGCCGCCAACGCTCTGTTGGGAGGCTGGCAAATCAGCGGCATTACCACTGTGGAGACTGGATCTTATTTCTCTGCGACGGCGAACGCAACGGACGTGGCCAACATCAATCCCTCCAGCGAAACCGAAAGAGCCAACGTCACCGGGGTATCACCCAGCGCGGGATGGCACCAAACCGTGCAGGACTGGTACAACCCGGCTGCGTTCACAACCCCGGCCCCGTACACGTTCGGTGACGTGGGACGCAACACCCTGCGCGGACCGGACACCATCGACTGGGACTTTGGGTTGATGAAGAACTTCCACATCAGCGAGAGCAAGCAGTTTCAATTCCGGGCGGAGAGTTTTAACATGTTCAACCGCGCTAACTTCGCGCCGCCGGGCGGTGGTTCCAGCGGCGGATTCGCGACGCTGGGCGGTGCAGCCGGCACTGCCGTGAACGGTGCCAACTTCATGCACATCTTCAGCGCAGCGGCAGCTCGGGAAATCCAGTTCTCGCTGAAGTTCTTGTGGTAATTCTGGATGAGGCAGTACTGAACGAGTGAAAGTGGGAAACCGCCGCCGGGTTTGCCCGGCGGCGGTTTTTGTTACGTTTCCGCTGACCTTGGGATCGAGAGTGGGATGGTGTATGACTCCCAGCGGAAGAAGTATCAATGCCGTTCACGCGGGCGGGACATGCATACATTATTCCGATAGCCCGTCGTGGATGCACAACCGCCGGCTTTTCATGCTAGATTAACCTCAGGTTTGCTTAAACAGCTTCGGGACCTGCCTTCCACGATGTCCATCATGCCAAAACTCGCGCTAGTTGCGATTTGCGCCGGAGTGAGCGGGGTGTTTTTGCCGGGTGGCGCTATTCGCGGGGCGACTCCCTTCCAACCCCAGGCTGCGCCTCCCGCCAGTGAATCAATCAATCAGCAGGCCGACGCCGCCTATCAACATGGTATGCGGCTCCTGGGGGAAAAGCGCTATGGGGAAGCGCTGGAACAATTCCAATCCCTCGAGCGAATTGCTCCCCGCCTTCCGCAAGGTCCCAGCGGGCAAGGCATTGCGCTGGCGCTGATGGGCAAACCCGGGGAGGCCATTGAAGCGCTGCAAAAGGCGCTGGAGATCGACCCGAGTTATTGGGTGGCAAGACGCGAACTGGGGATCGTCTACTGGAGCCAGGGACGCAAAGAGGAGGCTCACCAGGAACTTCGGCAGGTTGCGCCCCTCTTTCCCGACGATAACGCGGTGGACGTAATCCTGGGCCAATACGAATTCGAGCACGGAAACTTCCAGCAAGCCTTGGACTATTTCGGTAAGGCGCCTTCCCCGGTGGCGCAGGATGTGCGACTCTCCCTGATGAAGGGCCAGAGCCTGCTGGAAACGGGACAAAAAGCGGAGGCGAGCCAGGTATTGCAGGCCCTGGCGGACCGCCCCGACCTCACGCCAGAGCAGAAATTTCAGACTGCCTGGGCCCTTGGCAAAGCAGAGTTATATGCGACCGCGATCAAGCTTTTCGATTCTCTCCCCCCGGATTACCCCGACCATTTTCGGCGGAATTATGGTCTGGCTCTCGCCTACTTCGAGAATCAGCAGTACCCCGACTGTGTACGCGTGCTGAAACCTCTGGCGGCCGGCGGCGGCCATCCCGAAGTGTTCAGCCTACTGGGGGTGGCGGAGGAAAAAGCCGGCGATACGCAGGCGGCGTACGATGCCTTCCGGCAGGGGATCCTCCGCAACCCCAACGACGCGCAAAACTACATCAATATTGCTACCCTGTCGTGCCTGCATCTCAACTACGAACTGGCTGTTCAGATCCTCTCCTCCGGGATAGAGAGAATTCCAAACCTCCACGAGCTTTACCTGAGCCGCGGCATCGCCTATACGCTGGCGGCAAAATTCGACGAGGCGCAGGGTGACTTTAGCCGCTCCATCAGCATGGCACCGGGGGACGCCGGGAACTACGTGGCTTTGGGCGTTTGCGAGCTCGAACGGGCGCATCTCGACGAAGCAGTACAGTCCTTCCAGAAAAGCGTGAGCATGGGGGTAAACGAGCCCAAGCCATATTATTTCCTGGCCGAAGCATTGATCCAAAGGGGAGTGGAGCCAGGAACGTCAGCCTTCGAGCAGGCGAAGGCGGCTCTCGACAAAGCCCTGCAACTCGATCCGACACTAACCTATGCCTATATGGACCGGGCAAAACTGGCGCTGCGGGAGAACCGTGTGGAGTCGGCCATCTCCGATCTCGAGCATGCCCAGTCACTGGATCCCCATTCACGCACGACCGCCTATATGCTGGCCCAGGCCTACCAGCGCCATGGGGAAAAAGACAAGGCGGATGCCCTTTTTGCCCGAGTCAAGAGCGCCAGCGATGAAGAAGCCCGGCAGTTCCAAAAAGACGCGCTTACCCAGGCGCTGGTGGTCATTTCCCAGCACGATCATCCCGGTCCCTGAACAGCCCAGGCCCATGACACAGCGAACTTCGCGCGCGCGGAACGATGTAGAATTAAGCGCATTCCTGTTGGCTGCGGTGACGTTCGGACTTGCCCCGTGTGCGCCGGCCCAGGTCAACTGCAGCGCCCAGATCGAGAAAGCTTACAGATTGTTGAGCGAGCAAAATGTGCGGGAGGCTCAGGCTCAGGCGCTGGCCGCCACCCAGGCATGTCCGCGCAACGCGGATGCCTACAATGTGCTCGGGATGTCCTACGACCTGGGAAACCGCTTCGCGGAGGCCGAGCGGGCTTATCACCAGGCCATCGAACTCAACCCCAGGAATGTATCCTGTCACGACAACCTGGCGGTGAGTTTCCTCCGTTCGGGGAATGGGGATGCGGCGGAGCGCGAGTTCCATCGGGCGCTCGACCTTGCTCCGCAGGATGTTCCCGCCAACTTGAACCTGGCGGCATATGAACTAAGCCAAAAACGGTATAGCGATGCCCTCCAACACTATCGTGCCGCCCACGCAGAACAGTCCCGCGATTCGACGGCGCTGTTGGGCATGACCCAGGCATATTTTGGAGCGGGGGATCGAACCGCGGGCCGGGATCTGGCCAACCACCTCTCGACTCTAGCTGGTTCGGATCCAAAGATACATTTTTCCCTGGGGTTGCTGCTCGCTGAAAGCGAGGAATACCATCTGGCGGTAAGAGAGTTTAAAGCCATTCCTCCCAGCCAGCGGGATTTCTCCACCGCCCTGAACCTGGGCATGGCCTACGCAAAGCTCGGCGATCTCGCCTCCGCTCGCGAGAGTTACCTGGAGGCTTCCCGGCTTGAACCTGCCAACCCCGAATCCTACTTGCGAATGGGGATGGATGTCGCGCGAAACAATGCCAATGACGCGATCTACTGGATCACGCAGGCCCATGAAAGAGCGCAGGATCGGCCTGACATCTCGTGCTTGCTTTCCGAACAACTGATTCGTGTTCGGAACTACGAGATGGCGGATGCCATTCTCGCGCCGGTGACCCAGCGACATCCGGACGATCCGAAGGTCTGGGAAGCGCTGGGCGATCTCCGCTCGAGCCAGAAGCGCCTGGAGGAAGCGGTTTCCGCGTATCACCAAAGTTTGAAGCTTGATCCCGCCAATGTGAACGTCCGGCTTGCCCTCGCCGAATTGGACCGGGAGGCCGGTCGCGCTGACGCCGCAAGCGCAGAATTGCGCGAAGTCCTGCGCCTGCAACCGGGCAATCCCAAGGCTGATGCCCAACTGGCTCGAGATGCTTTCGACGCAGGACAGACGGACGAAGCCTTGCGCCTGGCCCGGCTTTGCCTGAAGTCGGACCCCGACAATCTTACGGCGAATTCAGTTTTGGCTGAGGTGATGATGCGTCAGAATGACTTTGCCGCCGCGCGATCAACTCTGGATAAGTTGGTCAAGCTGGACTCCAAGAATCCCCGATTTCATTATCTCCTCAGTAGAGTTCTATACAAGTTGAACCTTTCGCAGGAAGCTCTGAACGAAGCCGAGCTTTCAAAGAAGCTGCAGGGGGGCGGAGTTGAAGTGAACCCGCAATGAAATCCTCATAGTGGAGGCGCCATGCTCTTTCCTGTTTCCGAGGTCTGCAATTATGCGAACGGCATGGACCACCCCGAAGGCGTGGCGGTGGGTCGGGATGGCACCCTCTACGCCGGCGGCGAGGCGGGGCAGATCTATCGAATCTCGCAATCGGGAAAACAGGTGGAAACCCTTGCGACCACGGGAGGCTTCTGCCTGGGACTGACGCTCGACCCATCGGAGAACATTTATGTCTGCGATTTGGGGAAACACGCCCTGTACCGGGTCAGCATGAAAGGCAAAGTAGAACTGATTCTCGATTCGGTGGAAGGGAGAAAGCTCCTCACCCCCAACTTCAGTGTGTTTGATTCTGCCGGCAACTTGTATTTCAGCGACTCGGGCGAATGGAAGCAGGCTAACGGCATCATTTACAAGCTATGGCGTTCTGGTAAGGCGGAGGTGTTCGCCCCCAGGCCCTTCCATTTCGCCAACGGACTGGCTTTGGATGCCGAAGAAGAATTCCTCTATGTCGTGGAGAGCAACCTTGACCGGGTTGTGCGGGTGGAAATCAGGCAGGACGGCCGGGCAGGTTCGACGGAGGTCTATGCCGAGGGTTTGGCGCGAGTGCCCGATGGCATGGCCTTCGACCGGGAGGGAAAACTGTATGTCACGACTTATGCCTCCAATTGCATCTACCGGGTGCAGCCAGACCGCCATGTGAAATTGCTTTGCCAGGACGTTGAGAACCTGGCGCTGTGCCAACCTACGAATTGTGCCTTTGGCGGTCCGGACTTCGACCAACTCTATGTCGCCAATCTGGGCCGCGACCACATTTCGGTGCTCGACCTGAAGATCAAGGGGCAGCCGCTGTGGTGTCACAAAGCGGCTGCCTGAGACGATGGTGCTCATCCATTCAACACCTCACAAATCAGGGAAGGACACAATGAAAATGCCGTTACGACACTCTGCGCTGACCCTTCTGGCAGGTTTCCTTATCGGTACGGTGGCCGCTCCCACTGCCTACGCGGAAGAACAAACCCTGTGGCAGATCGGTAAATTCGACCAGTCCTCCGAGGAATTCGGCCAGAGCTTTGGCTTTGGGGCGCTTACCTCGATTCAACCCGATCCTGTATACCGTGTGGGGCAAAGCGAATCGAAAGACTGGGCCGGT
>DATJVT010000383.1:0-5977 GCA_035501695.1 Terriglobia bacterium
CACTTCCACCCGCACGGGCAGGGTTGTTGTCACGATGAACCCGATCTGCGCTGCCACGCGGTCGAAGGCCGCGTCGACCTCCTTCTGGCGCTCGCGCATGATCCGGTACACCTGGGTCAGGTTATTGTAAAGGCGAACGACTGCGGGCTGGGTCAGCTCGGCCCCGCCCCGTACAGACGATGCTTCGCTCACATTTCACCTCCCTTGAGATGCGGACTCTAGCCTTGGCCGGTTCGGGTTCGGAGCAGCGACTGTTTATGGGCTAGTGCAAGACAGCATCTTCGCTGGTCCGTTTATCTTCCGCCAGGCGAGCGCGGAAAACGTTGTAGGGCATCGGCGCTCGAGCGACGCCGAAGAGGTCCACCGCCTCCCAGCCGGAACCGGGACGGGTGAACTCAAGGCCTGGGATGACAGGTGTTGGGTTAGGCGTATCCGCCGGGCCCGAGCTCAGCAGCTCAGGCGCGGCGGCAACGTTGCATGGGATTCCGGAAACCTTCCGGATGTAGGTCTCTTCCAAACAATTCACAATGCGTTCCCCGCGCGCCATCAGCTCCTGACTGTGCTGGTCGATGCGCGCCCGGGCCTCGCGGGCATAACTCCGGAGGGCGACCTCGTCGGCCGGATCGCAGGCGGCGATGAAGTCGTAGATCTCGCTGCAGCGCTCATAGGTATCCAGGTTGGTCTGCTTGATGAAATTGCGGACGGCAGCCCTCAGCCTCTGGCTCAGTAACTCCGGATGGAAGCGCCGCAGAAGCTGAAAATCAAAGTCCACCTGCATGTTGAAATATTGCAGGCCGTAGTCGTTGAAGTTGCGATCGAAGAAGGCGTAGTTGGCGACCTGGTGAAACGCCTCCGATCGTGGCTCCTTGAGGCGATAGTCATATCCGAAGCCGTCGCCCAGCAGGCGCCCCTCACTCCTCAGTTTGCGCTCCAGCCCGGTGCCCGGGTAAACCTCCGCGCGGCAAAAGTTGAAGGGGTTCTCGTTGTGGCGCTCCATGAACCGCAGGTTGACGAGGATATCACTGAGCGTCGTGTCCGGCTCGAACATGAGCAAGTTGTGCGCAACATGGATGTCAAAGTCGTTCAGGATCCTCAGGGCATTAAGGATGTGCTCGATCGTCTGCTTCCGGTTCAGGTTGCGGAGACCATTCTCCGAGGCGTTTTCGACGCCCAGGAACACACGGAAAAGCCCCAATTCGTCGAGGACGCGGATCGACTCCTCGGTAATGCTGTCTGGCCGTGCCTTGACGGCGATCGCGATTTGACCCACGCCGTTGCGACGAAGTCCATCGCGGATGGCGGAGAACCGCTCCACGGCTTTAATCGGATTGGGAAGGAAGAAGTTATCGTCCTGGAAATTGAAGATGCGGACACCGTGACGATGGTAGAGGTCGCTCACTTCGGCGACAATGCTGTCCACTGCCCGGATGCGGAACTTCTTCCCGCCGCCCCGCTCGTACCAGGCGTTGATGCTGCAAAAGGCGCAATCGCGCCAGCACCCGCGACTACTGAGGACACTCGCGATAGGCTTGTCGAAATAGGAGTGGAACGTGGTGCGCTTGGGCCAGGGCAAGTCGTCGAGTTTGTCGGCGTTCCCGAGGGCTGGGTTGATCCGGGGCAACCCCGAATCGTCGCGATAGCAAAGGCCGGGCACGCGTTCCAGACGATCCAGATTTTGCGCAAGGCGGCACATTAGTTCTTCGCCTTCTCCCAGCGCCACGGAGTTGAAGGCGGGGAATTGCGTGACCAGACGTTCGCAATTGAACGAGGCAAAAGGGCCGCCGGCGATTACATGACCCTCGAAGCCCGCCTCTCGCAGGCGCCTCGCGAGGCGGCAAAACTCGCCCCCTCGCGCCGTGAATATCATCGAAAGCCCCACGATTCGCGGCTCGAAGGCAAGAGTCTGACGCACGGCGGACTCCGCGTCATGCTCTGAGTTAAAGGGAACAATCTCGATGTTGTGACCACAGGCTTCGAGGGAGGAAGCGATGTATCGTATGGCGAGGTTTTCTTCCAGTTCCGCACCGATGAGAGCAACGTTCATGACATTGACCTCCGGGCCGGTAACTACCTGCTGCTTATTACTACCTAGGGGAAAAGGGCCTCACGCAATGGTATGGCGTTAGTAAATACCTTTGATTGGTAGCTGTCAATGACGCACGTTAGTTGTATATGTGACAACCGTCATTTCTGGCAGATATATTTGTTTAATCTAATTTGGTAATCCATCAAGAACCGTCTGCTGCCTGTTGCAGATGAGCACCTTCCTGCGTCAAGCCAACAATTCCCGCGAGGGCTCAATGCAAAACGGCGAAACTTCGGCCGCCGAAATGATGAGAATTCACGGCATTTCCATGCCGACTTGCTAATTCCCCGTCACGCCAGTGCCGCTCAATGCGACCTTAGGGTACGCGAAGCCACCGCGAGAGTGTCGAGAAGAGTGGCCTCGGAGAAAGTAGCTCCAGATGAGCATATGGATGGAGCTCAAGTGCGTCCCATGTCACTATTTTGCTTGACTTCTGTCGTGACTAAATGTACCAAAGGGTAGGGCCATTTTAGGGAGTCAATAATTGAGTTTAAGTAACTTGTCATCGACATAATGTCGATCCTCCCGGCGCACGCACAGGGGGCCACCGGGACGCATGAGCACGCACGGTCACGTACGTTTTGTTTCCTGCGGTAAGTCGTAATTCCGAGCGGACAACCGGAAACTAACGTGAAGGGGGAAAGATGCTGGGACTCAACTTTGCGAATCGGAAGAAAGCGTATGACTACATCATTGTGGGATCGGGTTATGGTGGCGCGATCTTCGCCGCGCGGTTGGCCACGGCGAACCTGAATCCCAAGCCCTCCATCTGCATGTTGGAGAAGGGCCGCGAATGGCCCGTCGGAACTTTCCCTGATCAGTTGACCAGCGTCCTGGCCGCCCAGCGTAGTGACGCCAATCCTCTCGGCCTCTATGAGTTTCTGAACTACCCGGATATCTCCGTGATCAAGGGCTCCGGCTTGGGAGGAACCTCGTTGGTGAATGCCAACGTGGCGATCATCCCCGACCCGGAAGTATTCCAGGAAGCCAATTGGCCGCGTACAATCACGCGCGATGTTCTGCTGCCTTATTACCTGCGAGCAGGGCAGGTGCTGGCGGCAGGCCCTCACCCGCACGCCATGGATCTGGCCAAGGTGCAGGCCATGGATCGTCGCGCGGTGGAATTCGGCAATCATGCCTACGCGCTGAACATCAACGTCAATTTCACCATCGACGGTAAGAATCCCCATGGCGTTGACCAAAAGCCCTGCACAAACTGCGGCGACTGCGTCACGGGATGCAATGTGGGCGCGAAGAACACTCTCTACATGAACTATCTGCCCATGGCCAGCAATGCGGGGACGGAAATCTATGCGCAAACCAAGGTGGAATGGGTGGAAAAACTGGCGGGGGGAGGGTGGCGGATTCATGGCGTTCATGTCGCGGACAACCTCTCCAGCCAACCTTTCACTTTGGATGCCAAGAACGTGGTGCTTTCCGCCGGCGCGATTAACAGCCCGGAAATTCTCCTGCGCTCGGAAATGCATGGGTTGAAAGTCTCGCCCGTTCTGGGCACAGGTTTCAGCGGCAATGGCGATTTCTTTGGACTTGCCTACAACGGAACGTACGTTACAAACGTGCTGGGGTATGGCTTGAAACCGGCGGCGCCCGGGGACGCGCTACCGCCCGGACCGACGATTGTCAGCGCCATCTCCTATGACGGCAAGGTGCCGGTGGAGGACCGCTTCACCGTGGAGGACCTGTCCTTCCCCAGCGCTTACGTGCAGGGGGCGAAGGTAGGGTTCGCCCTGTTGCACGGAGACCCAACTTATGCCGGGAATGAGGCGGCCCAGCAGCAGCGCGCCCTTGCCGACAGCGACCTCCTGCATCCCTACAGAATCGACGGCGCCCTGAATCACACCATGTTCTACCTGGTCATGGGCCACGACGATGCGCGCGGCACTATGGTTTTTGACGCCCCCTGGTTCGAGTCCGATGGGCGAATGAGCATCCAGTGGGACGGCGCAGGCCGCGAGATCATTTTCACTCGCATCAACGCGGAACTCCGCCGCCACGCGCATGCCTTGCAGGCGAACTTCATCTCCAATCCCCTGTGGGACATTTTCAAGACCCGGCACTTGATTACGGCGCACCCCCTCGGCGGGTGCACGACAGGAGAAGATTATCTGCATGGGGCTGCGGACGAGTTCGGCCGGGTGTTTGCGTCCGACGGCAGCGTGCATGAGGGGCTCTTCGTTTGCGATGGGGCGCTCATTCCCTCTGCCCTGAATGTGAATCCCCTGCTAACCATTTCCGCGCTTACTGAACGCGCCGTGGAGCGGCACATTCAGGCCCTGCAAGGAAATGCCTACCCGCAGCCAAACCAGTCCGTGAGCCTCTCCAGCATTGACGCGCTGGCGGTATCGACTTACAGCGAGGCGCAACTCGAACCGCTCTTCCGGCGATGCACGTCGCTGGGCATCGATATGTTGACCAATCAAGGCGGAACGCCGCAAATCGATTTGACAACCCGCACCATCCGCAGCGATGAGTACTGGAAGGGTTTCTTCCCTCAGGACCATATTCTGAACGTTATGTCCTCGGCGCTCTTCACCGGGTTCAAGAAAGAATTCCATAAGGATGCCAGCGGGCACTATATAGGGATTACCAGCGACACGGACAATCGCATCCAAGCGCGCAATAGCCTGGAAGAAGTCAACCTGACAAAGCCGACAGGAACTCTGGAGGCGGGCAACTACATTCTGCTCAAATACCTCGATCCGCCCTGGCAGGGTTTCTACGACATCTTCAAGGTGATCAACCCTGACCTCATGATCGGCCGCGTTTATTTGGGCGAATATCCCAAGGGGATTCGCCAATTCACCTTTCCCATGACGCGGAAACACAGCTTCGGCCAAATGACCGTAGACGATCATCAGGCGTTGTATGCGGAGGGATCCGTCCCCACTCCCCAGGACCTGCAAGGCGTGTGGAGGATGGATGTCATCTCTAACGCCAACCACGCCGGTGGCGTTGCTTATCTGAGCTCTGACTCCAAGCCGGATGGCCAATTCACCTCGAGCTATCTTCTGATGGGGCTGATGGAAGGCTTGGTACTACCCAAGTTTCTCCAGGACCATTTCCAGTTGAATGATTTCACCCCCTTCCACGACGAAATCCGCAAGGTAACGAGCGACTTCCTGGTGGGAAAATACATCACGGCGGTTCCCTCGGCCGTATCCTCGACTCTGGCCAATCTCTCGCTCGGCATCTTTCATTCCGATGCCTCCGGGAATTTTGGCTTCTACTACATGCTGTCGCGGACCGATATGAAGGCGCTTCCCACCGAAACTCTGCTGCGGCCATTCCTTGACGCCTATCTGCCCGACGGCCTTGGCATGACATTCAGCGAGGAGATGGTGGGTTGGTATTTTGAGGGAGCGACCACCCCCACGCCGGACCGGGCGGGAGACCAGGCATTCGCTTCACACATCCCATCCTCCGGCTCCCCCGCGGGCGGGGTGGACTGCAAGTTTGACGTCCAAATGACGGCCAGTGACGTCAACGAGTTCATTGACGGACCCGAGCACGAGGCCCAGATGCAGGGTTCCATCACCTTCGGAAGTTTCCTCGGTGAAACGCAGGTGGCCTATCCCGTGGATGCGCAGAACAGCCGCTTCAACTACCTGCAGGTGAACTCTGCCACGGGCGAAGCCGAGATGCGCTACCACCTGGTTTTCGCGCGCCCGGATGGAAGACGCTTCTACTTGGAAGGAAGAAAGTACATGCAGAAGGACACCTCCAGCCCCTACCGAGGCGTGCAGGAAGTGTTGGAGGATTACACGACGCTCTATGCTCATATCTATGAAATGAAAGCCGGCCAGCCCGATACCCAGGTGGGCTTGGGTTATCTGAAGTTCAAGACCTTCGAGGACTTGGCCGCCGTGGGCA
>DATJVT010000384.1:0-3434 GCA_035501695.1 Terriglobia bacterium
TCCCCCTTGTGTTGAGCGGCGGGCGGTGCGGCCAGTTCCTTGACGGCCACGGGGGAAGGTCCGGTGGGCGGTCCCTGCGGAGGAACGGGGTTCTGCGCCCTTCCCCCGAGAACGGCGATCGACACGGCGGCAGCGAGGACACCTGCCGTGCCCAGGGGGCGTATGAATCCGCAAGCCTTCTGTCGACGAATTCGATTCATGACGAATACCTGTCGCGACGGTAGCGGACTTGGCGCTGCGTCTTTCTTTTTCCCTTTGCCTCTAGATTGTAATCCCACCCAAGGAGCAACTGCAATCGTAGCGAATGCCGGGCAGTGTCCTAACTTCGATGTGGGGCCGACCTCGAGGGCGGCATGTGGCGGGCTCAAGCCCGGCGCTACCGCTGGAATCAGGACACTGCCCGATGCGGGATATTTGCCACCATCTATCATGATTCCGGCGGTCGATAACAGCCCACGGACCGAGGCGCATAGATTGATCAGGATTTTTTAGCGGCCATCGCGCGCATTTTTCAGTAGAATTCCCCCTTATGCAACGTATAACCCTTCTCTTGCTCTGCACGCTCCTCATGGCAACGGTTCCATGCCGGGCGGCGGAGAATTCGACGTCGGCCCCTTCCGGCCCTCTGGTCATCAGCGAGAGGTGGCCGCAAGCCACCGACCTGGTTTCCTGGACGCGCGACGTGATGCGGCTGGAGCACCTGGAAAACGCCTCTGAGACCGCGCAAGCCAAGGTGTTCTTCGAGTGGCTGCGCCTGTTTTCCCGCATGGCGGTGGGCGGAATGATCCAGGCCTATGAAGGCAATTACGGCCACGAAGCCTACGTGACCGACGCGCAAAAGAACCTGTTTGTGTACGGCTGGGGATACTGCGACACTTTCAGCCGCATCGCGGAGGCAGCTTGGAAGGAATACCGGCGGGACCCGCTCGCCGCTGAGCGAGTTTGCGTTCAGCACGACGATGGCGGCTACCACACCATGTACCGCCTGCGCCTCAACGGCCGCTATGCCGCGTTCGATGCGCGCTACGGATACTACCTTATCGAGCGCGACGCGCCCGACGCCCGCATTCTTGATTGGGCGGAAGTGGGCGTGGATGCCAATGTCCTGAACAATCGCCATTATCAATATCGCAGCCGGCCGTTCTTCGAAGTGTTCGGCGTGGAATGGGACCGCGCCCTGCTGCTTAAGCCTGTCTATTTCGAAAGCGAGGCGGCGTGGCAGAAGGCCGGCTCACCCAAGGAGTCGGTCTTCGGCAACAGCCAATATGAAATGGGAACTCGCCTCCACGACATGTCTTTCCGCTTGCCGCACGGAACTGTGATCGAGCGCTACTGGGACAACACGGCGCGTAAGTTCTACGTTCCGGTGGTATCGCGGACTCTGCCGGAATGGCCTTTCCTCGCGTCGGGACGGTTCTATCGGGTCACCGACGCATCATTCGACGGCAACTGGCCCAAGTACGATCCGAACTATCAGAAGGCCAAACCCTATCTCGTCAAGGTGCCCGCCGGCGAAGGCTACTTCCCGGACTTGGTGGGCCACCTGACGATCGGGCAGGCGTGGGGCCGTATTCGCTATAATCCCGACCTGCACGCCGGGGTGGGCGACGCCCTGGCGCCGGGCTCCACGCTGGTCCATGCAGACCAGGCGCCCTTCCTGCGGCCCCCGGGTGTGGGTGAGGGCGGGGAAGCCACCTTTGATTTCTACAGCCCCTATGTACTTGTAGACGGCACCCTAAAGGCCGACCTTGCCGGGAGTGCGCCCGGCGACGTGAAGCTTGAAATCCGAACGCTGCAGGCCAAGGCGGCAAGCGAGTCATTGCCGGATGCCTGGTCCGCCTGGCAGAAACTAGTCTCCGGCCCAGGCCGTTCCACGATCGAATTGGGACGCCCCCGCTTCAATGGAAGCGACGTGAGCATCCACGGCGTATATCGATTTCAGGTCCGCGTCTCCGTGTCTCCCCAGCCAGGCCGGACTTCTCCCCCAGGCCTGAGCGCCCTCAGCCTTGAGTTGTATTTCGAGAACGGCATCATGTCGATTCCGCAGATCTTCGCCGGCGCAAATGCGATGCAGTTCAAATTGCACGATGCGGCGCAATTGCGGGGACCAGTGCAGGTAACCTACACCTATCAGGGCGCAGACGGAGAGAAGTCCGCCACCCGGACTTTGCACCCGGCGGATTTCCACTCCGATGTAGCCCGTTACTCCCTCAATGCCCCCGGGTTGATCAGGTGCAAATCGCTGACGATTGCTTATTAGACCGGGACCAGGCGCAGTGCATTTCCAGCCAGGATTTTGGCTAGCACCGGGTCCGGCAGGTTCAGGGAAACCAGCAGGTCATACATCTTGTTGTTAAAGTCGTCTCGACCAAAGAACATGCGGTCCTGATAGTCGGTCAGGAATTTGCGGGTGAAATCAAGGTTGCGGCTCAGCGCGGTGTGCCCGGATCCTCCGGAGAGATCGCAGCAGAAGTTTGGGTACTTATCGAGGTACTCCAGGATTCGGCCCCGGCCAACAATCGGTTTGCCCTTGGGGTACTGTACCGTATCCTGGTCGGCATCGCCGGAGATCTCCCGCCAGAAACCCGGCCCGTGCCCCAGGAAGTTCGTGTGCGGGCAGAGCTGCAGCGGGGCCTCCATGTTCTCAATCCCTCCTCCGTACCACCATTGCCAGTCACTGGGAACGCCGTGCCGTGGGAAGGTAACGTCCAGGTGATACACCACCGGCAGGCCCAGCTCACCGCAATACTGGAAGAGCCGGATGGCGTCGGGATCGTCATATCGCAGGCGAAGCTTGAATTCCCCGAACACCCGCACCCGGAAAATGTCAACCGCAGCCTTCAGCTTCTGAAGGGCGTGCGGGTCGCGCGGATCCGTGGTGGTGCCAGGGATGAACCGGTCGGGATAGCGCTCGGCGACGTCGATCACATCACGGAAGGGGATCCCTACGCCGGTGGGGGGCAGCTTTTCGTAGTACACCGTGTCGCATTCGCGCTCTGGGATCTCCCAGCTTAAGAGCCAGGTTCGCTCAATGCCGGACGCATCCATGTCCGCGACGATGCGCGCCCCGTCGCGGCCAAGCCAGCGGGGATGATTGTGGGCATCGATGACGCGACGTTGGGGTGATCTTCCGCCGTCACCTGCAGCCTTCCCTGCCACTTGGAGCGGGGGGCCGTCCTTTGCCAGTCCCGCAGCCAGGCCGGCCGCCCCACTTAGTCCTGCCCGCAAAACCTCACGCCGGCCCACGGTCAGCCGACCGGCAGAAAGAGGTCCTACGCTCGCAGCGTCTTGCTTGGATGATGTCATAAAGGAGACCTTTCCAGACGAGGGTCGCGCGGGGGGCCTAACGCGGGGCATGCTCGTACTTCACGCCGTAAGTGTAATGCGCACCCTCTGCGTCGGCTCGAACAATGCGGGCGCGCGCTTCGGGCTTC
>DATJVT010000385.1:0-6176 GCA_035501695.1 Terriglobia bacterium
TCATCTGCTGCACCACACTGGGGGTCTGGAAGAGAGCGTGCTGCTCGTCATTGGGCAGCGACTCGCGCAGGTTCTTCACCACGTGCGCAAGCACGTCCAGCCCGACGATGTCCATGGTGCGAAAGGTGGCGGATTTCGGCATGCCCAGCACGGGCCCCGACAGCGCGTCGATCTCTTCGATGGTGTACCCGTCCTCCTGCATGATGCAAAGGATGTCCAGGGTGGTGAAGACCCCGATGCGATTGGCGATGAAATTCGGCGTGTCCTTCGCCGCCACAACGCCCTTGCCCAAAACTATGTCCCCGAACCGCGAGATGGCGTCCACCACACCCGGCAGGGTATCCGGCGTGGGAATGATTTCCAGCAGGTGAAGGTAACGCGGAGGGTTGAAAAAGTGGGCGCCCAGGAAATGACGGCGAAATTCCTCGCTGAACCCGGCGCTGATGGACGAAATGGAAATCCCGGATGTATTGGAACTTACAATGGCGTTGGAAGAACGCACTGCCTGGACTTTATCCAGCAGCGACCGCTTGACCGCCAGGTCCTCCGTCACCGCTTCGATGACCCAATCGTAATCCTTGACCTTGGCGAGGTCGTCTTCAAAATTGCCGAGGGTAATCAACCGAGCCGCTTCGGGGGCAAAGAAGGCGGCCGGCCGGGACTTCAGCGCGGCTTCCAGCCCCATCCGCGCCATGCGGTTGCGGACCTGGGGTGTGTCAATCCCCCACCCCTTTGCGCGTTCCTCAGGCGTTAACTCCCCGGGAATGATGTCGAGCAGCAGAGTAGGGACCGAGGCGTTGGCCAGATGGGCGGCCAGGCGCGCCCCCATTGTCCCCGCTCCCAGAACGGCCACCTTGCGGATCTCGCGCATGAGTTGCCCCTCGCCGCTTACAATTTTGAGAAGAAACCCATTATGGTGGATGTGCGAAAGGGGGTCAAGGATGGCCAGCTTTAGACCCTGGCGCCGGGGGGGTGGGATGGAGACTTGTTACCGCCTCTCCCTCAACGCCCTCGGAGCCGCCTGGGGCCCTGCTACGTCGCGCTTTGATTCAAGGCTGCGCGCAGCCAATCGACGGTCCGGCGCAGGCCGTCGTCAAAGGAAACCAGGGGTTCGTAGCCGAGCGTGGCACGCGCCAGCGAGATATCGGCGGTGGAGTGACGCACGTCGCCGACGCGGGGCGAGGCGTATTGGGGCCTCACCTCTACTCCGAAGATAGCATTAAGACGTGCGATGGTCTGATTGAGCGTGGCGCTTATTCCCGTGCCCACGTTGATAACCTTGCCGGGGGCCGCATCGGCAACACATGCTCGCAGCGTCGCATCGACTACATTTGCCACATAGGTGAAGTCGCGAGACTGCTCCCCATCGCCGAAGATGGTGGGCGTGGCGCCTCGCAGGTAGCAGACGATGAACTTGGAAAGGACACCCGTGTAGGGAGACTGCGGGTCCTGGCGGGGCCCGAAAATATTGAAGAACCGCAAGGAGACAGCCGGCAGTCCAAAGTACCGATTAAAAATCTGGCCGTAATACTCATCCGCCAGCTTGGTGAGCGCGTAAGGCGAGAGGGGTTGCGGCAACTGAGTTTCGACACGGGGCAGCGCCGGATCATCGCCATAAGCAGCTGCGGTGGCCGCCATCACCACGCGCCGCACGCGGGCGTCGCGCGCGGCCAGCAGAACGTGCAGCGTGCCGTTGAGATTGACGAGCGTCGTCTCCACCGGGTTTTCCATGGAGCGCGCCACCGAGGCAAGTGCAGCGAGGTGGATGACATAATCCACCCCAACAAAGAGAGGCCGGATGGATTCCAATTCGCGAATGTCGGCCCGTCGGAAATCAACCTTGTCGCGAACCGCGGCCAGGTTCTCTTCGCGGCCGGTGGAGAGGTTGTCGAGCACGCGCACGGACTCGCCGCGTCGAATGAGCTCCTCCGCCATGTGCGACCCGATAAAACCCGCCCCCCCGGTAATCAAATAGAGAGCCACGCTCAGCCTCCTGTTAAGCCGTCAATGGGAATTTGACCGGTTTCCGGTTGCGCTCGGAGCGATAGAGGGCCTCGAAAATCTCCACGGTCTTGCGGCCTTCATCACCCGGAACGGCGGAATCGCGGCCTGCGATGACCGACTGCAGGAAATCGGAAATCTGCAGTTGGTGATAATACTCGACGGGATTGATGCTCAGGAAGAAATCGGAATCTTCCTTCTGCCACTTCTTCAACAGCCCTTCTTCCCCCGGCACGGTCCACAGATCGTTGATGGGAGGTTCCGTGATAGTCGACATCCCGGCAATGAACATTGCCCCGCCGTCGGTCTGGACACCGATGGAAGCGCCGTTGCTGCCGTGAACGTAAACACGCCCGTAGAGCGCAGGGTTCTGGGAATTGCTCACCACGATGTTGCCGAGTGCGCCGTTCTTGAAACGCAACACCGCCACTGCCGTGTCCTCGACTTCGATGTAGGGATGATTGAGATTGGCCCAGAACCCGAAAAGTTCGTCGATCGGCCCCATGTACCAGTGCAGAAGGTCGAGCTGGTGCGGCGCCTGGTTGACGAGAACGCCTCCTCCCTCGCCCTGCCACGACCCGCGCCAGGGGTCGCTGCGGTAGTAGGGTTGGTCCCGCCAGCCATACATCGCCACGGAACCCAGAATGGGCCGGCCCAGTTTGCCGTCTTCGATCGCTTTCTTCACCCGGGCGCAGGGGGCGTAGAATCTCCGTTGCGAAACCATCCCCACCTTGGCCCCATGCTCTCGCGCCGCGTTCAGGATGGCGTCGCAGTCTGCCAGAGACGAGGCTAAGGGCTTTTCAATCAGGACGTGCACTCCGGCCTTGGCGGCCTTGACCGCGTGCAAGGCGTGCAGGGGATGGGGAGTGCAGATATTCAGGGCCTGCACGCCCTCGCGCGCGATCATCTCCTCCACGTCACCATAGGGCTTGACGTTGTATGCTGCGGCGAATTTCTGCGTCTTCGCCAGGTCCCTCCCGCATGCCGCGACAAAAACAGACTCGGGCGCCCGGCTGAGCGCCTTGGCGTGCAGGTGCCCCACTTTCCCGCAGCCGACAATCGCGGTTTTGAGTGTTCCCATCTTTGTTCCTGAGTTGGCTTATTAATATCTGGTTCGAAGCGATTTCGCTGCACTATAGTGGCTGCGGAAAAACCCGTTGCGGCGGGTTTATCCCGCCACCTGCGCGGTGCAATGAATCGGGTTATGGCGATATAAAATCGCCGCTACGGCGCAAATCGCGAGTTTTTCCGCAGCCTCCGTAGGCCGCCATGCGGCGGCGTAAACCTGCCTCTGTAATCCCATTCATAACCTTATAGGGACTAGCACTGGAGAATGACTTTCAACAATCCCCGTTCACGCTTGTACAAGCGGTCGAACCAGGCGCCTCCTTCCGCCAGGGGAGGAGTGGCGCTGACCAGCGGTTCCGTATCGATGGCCCGGCGTCCCAGCAACTCCAGACAGGCGGGGTATTCGCCACTGCTGGCACAACTTCCTGCCAGCGTCAGTTGGCGCGTTACCACCGCTTGCAGGGGAATCTCCACGGTGGGCCGGAAATTCCCCACCAGGGTCAGCGTCCCCCCTTTGCGCAGGCTGGCAACCGCCGTGTTGATGGTGGGGCTCAAACCGATCGCTTCCACAGCCACGTCGGCCCCCCGGCCTTGAGTCAGGCTTCGAACTGTCTCCACCACGTCGCACTCATCGGCCTTCAGGCTGATGTCGGCACCCAACTCCAGCGCCAGTCGCAGCTTATCGGGCTCCAAATCGACGGCGATGATCTTCCCGCAGCCTGCCACGCGCAGGGCCTGAACCACCAGAAGGCCGATCATCCCTGCCCCCATGACCACAGCGGTATCACCCAGAGAGACGGGAGTGCGACCCACGGCGTGCACCGCCACTGAAACCGGTTCAACCATGGCGGCCTGCTCGAATGACACGGAGTCAGGGAGGTGATAGAGAACTCGCTCGGGCACGGCCACGAATTCGGCAAAGGCCCCGTGCTGCCGGTAATCCTCGCAGGAAACTCCCAGCACGCGGCGGTGATCGCACAGGTTCACAAACCCACGCTGGCAATACCAGCAAGCGCCGCAGAAAATGGTTGAGTCGAAGGTCACCCGCTCACCCACCTTCCAACCCTTGACCTGCATTCCCACCTCGGCGATCACGCCGGCGGCTTCGTGCCCCATGATGATGGGCGGGCGGCGGCGGCCGGTGGAGCCGTCCATGCCATGGACGTCGCTGCCGCAGATCCCACACGCCCGCACCCTGATCAACACTTCATCCCCGGAGATTCGCGGGGCGGGCACGTCCCCGTAAACCAAATGTTGATATTCCGTCAGCGTTAGAGCCTTCACGATGTTAAGCGCCTGCTCTCTGCAAATCTCTGCGGGATTGGTGCGCGTGGCGATGTTTGGGCATCGCTCCCTGCATCCGTCGAACACTATACCGCAAAACCCTCGATGGGCGAAACGACAGCACCGCAATTGGATGGTGAGGTATGATGCTCGAGCGGCGAGTTCGCGGCGTCATGTGCCAGCGCTAACCCGCGCATCGAAACTCCCTCTCTTGCGAGGTAGGCCATTATGAAACGGCGCAGTTTTCTGACTCAATCACTGGCTGCGGGATCACTCGCATATGGGCTCAAGGGCGGTGTAGACACTCTGGCGGGCCAGCCACCTGACCAGGATCTCACGGCATCGTCCGAGGGCAGGGTGCGGTTTGAAGCCTTGAACAAGGTCTTGGACCGGGAGGCCATGCAGCGCGGATGGGCCACCGAGGTGGACCCGAGCTACCGGCATGCTCCCCAGGCCGCCATTGAGGCGTTCAAAGACCGCAAGTTCGGGATAAGAATCCACTGGGGCCTATACTGCATGATCGGCAGCGACGCGTCGTGGGCCCTGGCGGGCGCCAACAAGCAGTTCTGGGACACTTACAATGTGTTTCACCAGTTCTTCAACCCGACGAATTTTGATGCCGACGCATGGATGGATCTCTTTGCGCAGGCGGGCATCCGGTATTTCACCTTCACCACCAAACACCATGACGGCTTCTCCATGTGGCCGACGCGAACGACGCAGGAGTCCGTCCGGCTGGCTGCGAAAGGTTTTAGCGAGGGCGGCGTCGAAAACCTCGAGAAGGTGGTGCATAGTTACAGCATCCAGGACGGCCCGTACAAGAAAGACATCGTCCGAAGCATGGTGGAGGCCGGCCGCCGGAAAGGGATGGGAATCGGGTTCTACTATTCGCATGTGGATTGGCACGATCCCGCCTTCGCGTGGGATCCCTTCAATCAATACTATGATCCGCAATTCACCCCGCAGTCCGACCCGGCGCGCTGGCGGAAGTTCATTGCTCAGGAACGCGAGCAGGTGCAGGAGTTGATGTCGGACTACGGCCGCATCGATTACCTGGATTTTGACATTGGCTGGCCCAAGGCCGCGGCGCAGGACATTGCCGAGGTAACGATGATGGTGAGAAAGCTGCAGCCGGACATCGTCATTCGTGGCCGCGGAATCGGGGCGTATGGCGACTACTACACTCCCGAACGCGAGATTCCCGGGGGGCCTTCAACCAGATTCTGGAAAGTCATCTACCCTTGCGGCACGGCGTTTTCCTACCGACCCCATGACCAATACAAACCTGCCGAGTGGATCGTCGAGAGCCTGATCGGGATCACCGCCAAGGGAGGCAATTTTGAAGTCGGGTTCGGCCCCATGCCCAACGGCGAGTGGCCGCCGGAAACCGTGGAGCGCCTTAAATACGCGGGCAACTGGCTGCGCGTAAACGGTGAAGCAATTTACAACACGCGCCCGCGCAAGGTTTTTCACGAGGGGAGCAACGTGTGGTTCACGGCCGGCAAGGATGGCCGCTACGTCTATGCCATCAGCCTCGGCTGGCCGGGGGATACTTTCTCCACGCAGGCCGTGCGGGCCGTGTCGGGCTCTCAAATCACCATGCTCGGAGTGGATCGCCCCTTGGACTGGCGGCAGGAGGGTGAAACTCTGCGCGTCACGATCCCTCCCTCCCTTGCCGAGCACAAACCGTGCCAGCAGGCTTACACGTTTAAGATCCGGGTGGATGCGGAGTGATTCTGGAATGTGGATTTACGAGCAAGCTGCGGCTAATAGGTCACGGATTGTCGAAAGCAGAATACCAGAACGACTTTGGACTCCACGGG
>DATJVT010000386.1:0-3080 GCA_035501695.1 Terriglobia bacterium
GTTCGGCGCTGCTCCCCATCGATAGCACCGCATTCGGGGCGGAGTTGCTTCACCCGGGGCCTGCCGAAACTCCCGATCACGCCGTCGAGACGCATCGGAAGCCCAGGGTCACGTGGCGGGTCACCCGGTCGTGCAACATGAATTGCCGGAGCTGTGTGTCCGACCCGCTGCCGAGTCGCGACGGGTCAGAGCTGAATACCCGCGAGGGCATCGACTTGATCGCGGATCTGGCCACGTTCGGAGTCCCCAGTTTACTCTTCGCGAGGGGTGAGCCTCTGCTGAGGGAAGACTTGGTGGAATGGGTGGCCTACACCCATGAGCGGGGCGTTCAGCCGTCGCTTCACACCAATGGCACGCTCCTCGGCTGGACGAAAGCGGAGGAATTGCGGAGCGCCGGGCTACCTTCGGTGGGCATTCTTCTGGAAGGACTGGGCCGCGAGGTTGACTGCCGGAGGGGAGCGCCAGGCGTTTTCGACGCCGTCCTGGAAGGGTACGCAAGTTGTGAGGCCGCTGGTCTGGCAGCGGAGATTAGAACCCCGCTCCGTCGGTGGAATTATTCCGGACTCGCCGACTTCCTGGGCTTTATCGAGCGCCGGCAAATCCGGCGGGTGGTTTTCGTCCACCTCGTGTATACGGGCAGGGGTAATTCCCCGCACGGCGACTTGACCCACGATGAGAAGCGCCGCGCCCTTGATTTGATCAGGGAAGCCGCGGACGATTTTTTGCGCCGGGGGATCAGCATTACGATGGCCACCGACGAAAACCATGCCGACGGTATCTATCTCTACCTGCGCTGGGCGCGTAGAGATCCCGGGCGCGCCACATCCGCCTTGCGCCTGTTGCAATCGACCCGGGCGGACGTGCATGGCTCAGGCGTAGGCCTGGCGGGCATCGGATCCTGGGGGGAAGTGCGCCCGGATCCTTATTGGGCCTACACCCTTGGCAACGTGCGCGCGAGACCTTTCGGGGAAATCTGGCGCGATAACTCCGATTCCCTGCTGTGTGGGCTGCGGGATCGCCTTCCTCGATTGAAGGGAAGATGTGCTAAATGTCGCTGGAAGCTGTCCTGCGGGGGAAACTTGCGAGTTCGCACCCAGGAATTCTTCGGGGATCCCTGGATGTCCGACCCCGCATGTTACTTGACGGAAGAAGAAATTGGCAAGGAAGTGATGGAGCAAGTTGCCGCAATGGAAGACGACGTGCTCTTGTCAGGGCAGGCTGCGTAAAACAGCCTGTTCGTGAGTATTGAGTCGTGATCTTCTGATGAAAAACTTGACACACAAACCGCGGCTCATTTTTTGGGAGGTGACAAAGGGATGCAACCTGCGTTGCATTCACTGTCGCGCCACCGCTACAGAACTCTCATCATCAAATGACCTACCTACGACCAAAGCCCTGAACATAATAAAGCAAGTCTCTCAGTTATCCCTACCTATACTAGTTCTGAGCGGTGGCGAACCTCTTTTTCGCAAAGACATTTTTGAATTGGCGGGTTACGCGCGTGATTGCGGTTTGCGTGTAGCCCTGGCGACCAACGGGACCCTGGTGTCCCAGGAGGTCGCCCGGCAGATCGTGGATGCCGGCGTGCGCCGCGTCTCCATCAGCCTGGACGGAGCGGACGCCGCTACCCATGACGCATTTCGAGGCATTCCGGGAGCATTTGATCAAGCCCTGCGCGGTCTGCGGAATTTAAGAGATCTCGGCATGTCCGTGCAGATTAATATGACCATCGCGCGCCACAACGCCCACCAACTGCCCCAGGTCCTGGATCTGGCTCGCGGTTTGGGCGCAGACGCTCTCCATACTTTCCTCCTGGTGCCGGTGGGATGTGGCGTGGACATCGCCGAAGAGCAGATGGTGCCCGCCGACGAATACGAGAAGATCCTGAACTGGTTCTATGATCGCGCCCAGGAAGGCGGCATCGAGTTGAAAGCCACCTGCGCGCCTCACTATTTCCGGGTCGTGCGTCAACGCCGCGCGGCGGAACGCCGCACCGCCTCAATGGCCGAACCTTCGCACGCCGGCCATGGTCATGAGATCGGTCCTACCGAGTTGACCATGCCCGGCTCAACGGGAATCGACCTCCACCCCCATTCCCGGCCTGCCGGAGGGGGGCACCCGCACGGCATGGACGCCATGACCAAAGGATGCCTGGCGGGGACGGGCGTCGCATTCATTTCCTATCAGGGGGAAGTTTATCCCTGCGGATACCTGCCGGTTTTGGCCGGCAATCTCCATCAGCAGAGTCTGGCGGAAATCTGGGAACACGCTCCCGTATTCGAGCAGCTTCGGGACACGGGCAACCTGAAAGGCAAGTGCGGATACTGCGAATTCCGCAATATCTGCATGGGTTGCCGTGCCCGGGCTTTCGCCGCCAACGGGGATTTTCTCGACGAGGAACCGTTCTGCGTTTACCAACCCCGCACCCAGGCGGCGGTTCGCAGCAAGCAGGAGGAAGCCCATGCTTCAATTCACTGACCTGGTGCGTGGCGGAGAAGCGGTGCGGGAGATCAAACAGAAATTTCCTGAGACCACGCTGGTTTTTGACCAGTTCGGGCTGCGTCCTTCCTGCGATGACTGCTCGATCGAGATGTCGGCCCGCAAGGTTGGAGCTTCCTTCGAAGACCTGATCGTCGAGGTCAACAAAGCTATCTACAAGAACCGGGGAGTGACGTCCCGGCCGTCCTGAGGCTTGATTGCATGGCCAACGTCACTGCCACACTGCACCCGCTTACTCGCTCCCGCGGGCGAGCCTTCTTTTTGCCCCGCGAACACGGGGCATGGGGAATGCTTCTGGTTCCTCTGATCACGGGCGCTGCGGCCGGAAATCCCCGGGGAGAGCGGATTGTCTGGGTTTTGTTATTCGCCGTGGCCGCGCTAGGGCTCTTCTGTTTGCGGACCCCCGTGGAAGCGGGGCTCGGGATTTCCCCGCTACGTCCACAAACCGATGCGGAGCGAAGGCTCATTTATTATTCCCTTTATACTTATGCCTCCGTTTCCGGCTTGGCCCTGCTGCTCCTGTTGCTGTGGGTGCGCGCTTATGGGTTGCTACTGCTGGGCGCGGTCGCGGCGATTGCATT
>DATJVT010000387.1:0-4809 GCA_035501695.1 Terriglobia bacterium
TCCGCCCGGATTGTAATCGCCGAACAGAACATCGGAGATTGCCGTGCCGCCTTCTTCGCCAGGGTACCATGCCTCAACAATCGCGCCCGCGTGCTCACTTGCCCAGGCCGTAGTGAGTGGCCCTCCATTCAAGAGAAGCACAACGGTGGGTTTGCCCGTCGCCGCCATCGCCTCGAGCAGTTGTTCCTGTGCGTGGGGGAGATCCAGCGTGGTGCGATCTCCCCAGTAAAACCCATCTGTGTCTATTTCGAATTGCTCGTTTTCCAGGTCGCCGGTCAGTCCCAGCGCCACGATCACCACATCCGCGGATTTGGCGGCGCGAACCGCTTCATCCAACGAACCAGCGATGGTGGGTGGCTCTACAGCTTCGCAGCCTTTCGCGTAAATGACCTTCGTTGCGGGTGATACCTTCATTCGGATCCCCACCAGCGGGGTGACCGCCAGGGACGGCGTCCCGTAATAGCTTCCGAGAAGGGCCTTCACCTCGTTCGCATTGGGGCCGACGACGGCAATCGACTTCAGCGTTTTTCTCAGAGGCAGTAAGTGATTGGCATTCTTTATCAGGACAATGGACTCTCGCGCTGCCTGCAAACTGAGTTCGCGATGCTCGCGGCTGTCAACCACGGAGTATGGGATGCTCGCAAAGGGGACCTTGTCAGGAGGATCAAACATCCCCAGGCGGAACCTGGCTTCCAGTACCCGCTTTACCGCCCTATCGATGTCGGCTTCACTCACCAGCCCTTGCCTCACGGCCCTTGGAAGGGACAGGTATTCGTTGCCGCAATTGAGGTCGAGTCCCGCACGGAGCGCCATGGCAGAGGCTTGTTCCAGGCTGCCGACGAGGTGCTGGTTCTCAAAAATGTCCTTGATGCCATAGCAGTCGGAAACCGCATAACCGCGAAAGCCCCACTCCCGGCGAAGTATCTCATCCAGCAGCTTGCGGCTGGCGCAGTCAGGCTCTCCATTCAACCGCGAGTAGGCGCCCATCACCGAGAACGCTCCACCCTCCCGCAAACACGCCTCAAAGGCGGGCAGGTAAGTTTCTCGCAAGTCGCGCTCATCGACCTCGGCGTTAAAGTGGTGCCGCTCCGGCTCGGGCCCGCTATGGGCGGCAAAATGCTTTGGCGTGGCGACCGTCTTCAGATATTTCGGGTGGTCGCCCTGCAAGCCCCGGACATAGGCGACGCCAAGTCGGGCAGTCAGATACGGGTCCTCGCCGTAGGTTTCTTGGCCCCGCCCCCAGCGCGGATCGCGAAAGATGTTCACATTGGGCGCAAAGAAAGTCAGGCCGTAGTATTTACGCTGCCGCTTCTGCCGCAGCGCCTCGTGGTACTTGGCCCTCCCTTCATCGGAAATCGCATTCGCCACGCGGCGAATCAGGTCAGGGTCCCACGTAGCTCCGAGCCCGATCGATTGGGGAAAGACCGTCGCTACGCCCGCATAGGCTACGCCATGGAGGCACTCGCTTCCCCATTGATAGGCGGGAATTCCGAGCCGATCGATGGCCGGGGAATTGTAAACGAGCTGGGACATCTTTTCTTCCAATGTCATGCGTGAGACCAAATCGTCAACGCGCACGGCAATCGAAATAGAAGAGTCGCAATAAGGAAGAACTGTATCGCTGCCGCCCGGTTCCGCAGCGGCTAGAGGAACCGCACCCGCGAGGGAAATAAGTACGAACACGGACTGCACCAGGTATCGCCGATTTCGGCGGCGAGGATGAGCTGGACGCAGCATGACGACTCCGGGATCGAACTGATCCAAAGGATCTGTGCCGGCGGGAGCAGCCTGGACGGCAAGTGGAACTTGCATTTGCATTCTCAAAACACCTTAACTATACTCCTACAGTCAACTAGGTGGCTATATATGTTTGAACTCACCGAATGCGAGTCACTCATGAATGGAAGTGAGATTTCTCAGGCTGTAGCCAAACCCGTACCCCCTCTGTCGGGTGCGGGTCGCGTGGCGTCCATTGATGCCCTGCGAGGGTTTGACATGTTCTGGATCACGGGCGGTGATGCCCTTGTCTACCATCTTTCCCAAGCCCTTCCTGTTCCTCTTACACTGATGCTTGCGGGGCAATTCCGCCATGTGGAATGGGAAGGCTTTCATTTTTACGACCTGATATTCCCGCTGTTCGTTTTCATTGTGGGACTAGTGCTGCCGTTTTCGCTGACTCGGAGGCTCGAGGCGGGCGCGAATCGGCGCGAGCTTTACCGGCACGCCTTCCGCCGCTTGTTTTTGCTGTTCTTGATGGGGCTCCTCGCCAACGGCCTCCTGGACCTTAACTTTCACGACCTCCGCCTCCTGGGGGTTCTTCAGCGCATTGCCATCGCCTATTTCTTTGCCACGCTGCTCGTGATGAACCTTGATGTGCGCGGCCAGGCAGTGGCGACGGCAGCGATCCTCCTGGGTTATTGGGCGCTGATGGCCTGGATCTCCGTGCCGGGGTTTGGACGGGGGAATTACTCTATGCAGGGAAACCTGGCGGCCTTCCTCGACCAGCGCTTTCTGCCGCGCCCCTTCTGCTGCTACGACTACGGGGACAATGAAGGCATCATCTCCAATATCCCCGCCATCGCGACCTGCATGCTGGGCGCAATGGCTGGGCACTGGCTGCGGACATCTTACTCACAGAAGCGGAAGCTGCTGGGTTTGACGGTGGCAGGACTAGTCAGCCTGGCGGTCGGACTGCTCTGGAGTTTGGCTTTCCCCATCGTCAAGAACATATGGTCCAGTTCCTTTGTCCTCTTTGCCGGCGGTTGGAGCCTGCTGCTCCTGGCACTCTTCTATTGGATAATTGACATTCGGGGTTACCGGAAATGGGCTTTTGTTTTCACCGTTATCGGGGCAAACTCCATTACCATCTATCTGGCCAGGCATTTCTTCAATTTTCGCGAAGTCGGGCTTATCTTCACCCACGGGTTTATCAACCTGTTAGGGCCTTGGAAACCCTTTGCTATCGAATTGGGATCCGTGGTGGCAGGCTGGATGTTCCTGTACTACCTCTACCGGCAGAAGATCTTCCTGCGAGTTTAGGGCTAGGCTATCACAGGATGACATATTGTCATACTCGATAAGTAGCTCTACGATTTTTCATATATAGAAAACTATATATGTTTGAAATTTCATAGAATTTTAGCTGAGTCAGACTTTGGCCATCCTTTGAATTCAGTCACTTGGAAGCTGTAGACCTGGCCTTCGAACTGGCAACATAATTGCTTGTCTAGTTATGTTGTGATCTAGCTTGTTCCCCAGGCACCAGCTACATGACTATATCGAGGATCGGTTTACCCCAGTGCGTGCGACGAAGATAAGCCATGAGGAGGGAATTATGAGAAGGGACCGGTTATTTGGAATTCGTAGGGATTTGCTAAGCGCTTGGCTCGGAGCGGCTCTTTTACTGTGCGTTGTTGCTCCGGCTACTCTGCCTGGTCAAACTGGGATGGGTACCATCCTGGGCAGGGTGACGGACAATTCTGGCGCGGTCGTGCCCAACGCGAAAGTCACTTTTCGCAACGAAGCCACAGGCGTCTCAAATGTGACGGAAACCAACGGGGTCGGAGAATATGTGGTCTCCAATCTGATCCCAGGCGCATATGAAATTACGGTAAGCCAGCAGGGATTCAGCCTGTTTACCGTTAATCATGTCGAACTGTCTGTTAGCCAAACTGTCCGTGAGGATGCCCAACTCGCCGTCGGCGCCAATACAACTTCGGTCAGTGTCACGGCGAGCGCGCCGCTTGTCCAGACGGACACGTCGTCAGTCGAGAGCGTCATCAACTCGAAGCAGATTGAGACCATGCCGCTGGATGGCCGGCAAAACGTCTTTGGTTTGCTCTCCCTAGCTCCCGGCGTGCAGGGTGGGGCCTGGGGCATGTACGTTCCGAAGTTCGGTGCCAACACGGTAGAAGGCAGCTATAACGTCAGGATCGATGGCACGGACGCGTCGGAAAGCGAGAATGAGTACATCGGAATCGGCGACCCCTCGTTCGACGCGATTGCCGAGTTCAAGGTCATTGATAGTATGGGATCCGCAAAATACGGGAACGGCTCCGCCTCCGTGATTATGGTGACGAAGTCCGGCACCAACCAGTTCCACGGCACCGCGTTCGAGTACAATCGGATTAAGGAACTCGCGGCCCAAAATTTTTTCGCCACGGGTTTACCCAAGTCCCCCTACATTCGGAACGAATTTGGTGGATCATTTGGCGGGCCCATCAAGAAAGACAAACTGTTTTTCTTTGGCAGCTATGAGGGTCTCACGTTCCGGTCTTCCCAGACCAGCGAATCCAACATGCCCACTCCGGCGCTGCTACAGGGGGATTTCTCCGCCCTTCCTGCGGGCTCGATCATAGATCCCTCCACGGGTCAGCCATTTGCAGGTAACATAATTCCGCCGGACAGAATCAGCACCGCGGCGCAGTTCTTCAACAAATTCTTTGATACGCCAAACCTGGCCACCACCGCGGCGGGAGGTTTGGGGACAAACTACGTCATCAACCTGCGAAGTGTAACGGACGAATTCAGGTATGAAGGACGCGGCGACTACAACATCAACAGCAAGAACCAACTGTCGGGGATGTGGTTCGATGCCCGCTATGTCCCGAGGACTGGACCTGGATGGAGCTCCAAATTTGGTGGCTGGACCAACCCCGCCACATATCAGAACGTCGCCATCAACTGGACCAGCACCATTAAACCCACCCTCACCAACCTGGCCTCCTTCGGATTCCATCGCGTTTGGGACAAGTTTGCCTCTCAAACTGCAGGCACGGTGGACATGCACAGCTTGTTCCCGCAGCTCCC
>DATJVT010000388.1:0-13533 GCA_035501695.1 Terriglobia bacterium
AGGATGATGCTGGGATGGTTCCAATCGCGCCGGATCATGCGGCCGACGTTGTCAATGGCGAGCAACTTCCAGGCCTCGTCTCCAATGTGTTGCCAGCCGGGAATCTCTTCCAATACCAGGAGGCCAAGTTCGTCGCAGGCATCGAGGAAGTGGCGGGATTGCGGATAGTGGGAGGTCCGCACGATATTGCAGTGGAGTTCGCGCCGCAGGATGTGCGCGTCCCGTCGCTGCACGCGGCCTGGCATCGCCTGCCCCACATAAGGGAAGGTCTGATGGCGGTCGAGGCCGCGCAGCTTAACGACTTTGCCGTTCAGTTCGAATCCGTGATCGGTGAATTGTGCTTCGCGAAACCCAAAAGTGCGTGTGTCGGAATCGATCCGTTGGCCGCCACCCATCAGGCGGACGCGGACCGAATAAAGATTGGGACTCGCAAGGTCCCAGAGTTTAACGGGGCCGAGCTTATCGAGGTGCACCGTGTGAACCACGGGCTCGGCAGCGGCGTTGGCGGCTGAAACCGGCAGAGCACCCTTGGCCATCACTCGGTCTCCCTCAAGGCACTCAACTTCAAGGGTGAGGGGTTCCTCCGATGTTTTCAGGGACGTGAGGAAACAGTCCACGTCGAGCGAGGGCTGAGAACTGAGCACAGCTTGAGGCCGCGAGAAGATGTTTTCGATGAAAGTATCGGGGACGGTGCGCAGGGAAACTTCACGATAAATGCCGCCGAAGGTTAGGTAGTCGATCTGGTAACCAAACGGTGGAATATCGGCACGCTCCGTGGAATCCACATCCACTGCCAGCACGTTCTCCCCGTCGAAATCGAGGTGAGGGGTGAGGTCAAAGGAAAAGGGCGTGTAGCCGCCCTTGTACTCGCCCAGGCGCACGCCGTTGATCCATACGGTGGAAGCGGTCATCACGCCTTCAAAATCCACGAAGACGTTCTTCCCTTTTGCCTCCCGCGGCAAGCGGAAGCGGCGGCGGTATAGGGAAATAAACTCATAGGATTTATCGTCGAAACTGTGCCAGGGTAGGCGGATGTTGGTGTGTGGAATTACAACCCGCGCGAAGGCCGAGTCGTCGAAATCCCGCCCGTGCCCGCCTTCGACAATGGATGGGCTGTACTTCCAATTACGGTTGATGGGAAGGATCAGCCGTCCATCAGGTTTTGAGTCGGGGTCAGGGGTTCGATTGCCTGCTCGGGCTCCAGGAACAAGGGCCGCACCGGCGATTGCTGTGGCCTTGAGAAATTCGCGTCTGCGCATGTTCGGTTCCCTCTTGATCTGGTGAGATAAAGGCACGAAGCAGATGTTGTATCATGAAATTCCAAAAACCTTTAACCGTCTCGCCAGTCAATTCCCCACTACCGCGCAAACACCACGAATCCATTGGCCGGGATTACGATGTTGGCCGAGGCGGGGAAGCCGTGCAGCGGGCCGCCCGACGCTTGGATCCCTCCTCCGTTGCCTGCCACCTCCGGATTCACCCAGTTATCGTAGACATCGCTGTTGAAGACTTCGCGCCATGGCCCTGAATACGGGAATCCCATTGCGTAGTCGTACCAAGTTGTTTCGGAAAGCGTCGCGACCACAATCACGTCCTGCCCCGTCCCTTCCAGCCAGCGCTGAAACGCAATCACGCGGTTCTGGTCGTGGACGTGAAATACATTGAGGTTATCGCCCCGCAGCGCGGGCAGCTCCCAGCGCAGGCGGATCAGGTCCTGAGTGAAGCGCAGGTGATCCGTCATGGCGGGGTCGCTACCGGAATCCAGCGCGCTCCAGTCGATAAGACTGGCGGAGGCCGTGGGATCCCAGTTCCACGGATTCTGTTCCAGGAACTCCTGGCCCATGAATAGCTGGGGGATTCCTGGCGCGGTCAGTAGCAGCCCCGTGGCAAAGCGCGACCGGCTGCGGGCGTACCATGACCGAGGGTTGGAGCCGTCCGCGAGGTAGGGAAGGCGAGGGTCGCGTCCCACCGCCACCAGGTCATGGTTCTCCACGCAGGTCACGGCCTGCCACGCATGCCCTAAACCTTGAGGATAAAGACTGCCAGCAATGCTATCGAAGTCAACTGCCGCGCTCTGGCCGTAGGACGCCTGCTGAACGGCGTTGCGGACGGCGCTGCGCAAACCGTCGTGCTGCACTACGTCAAACCCCGTGCCACCGTTGGCGGTGGGCGAAATGATCAGCGGGGTTGGCCGCGGGTAGTTATCAAATTCGAAGGGCCAATATTCGGCATTCTGGAGCAACCGGGGTTTGACATAACGGACCGTATCGGTAAGGTCGCGGCAAAAGCTCCAGCCGGAATCTTCGTTCAAGGACAGAAGGGCGCTGATTTCGTCGTAGCGGAAACCATCGACATGGAACTCTTCGATGTAATACCTGGCACAGTTGATGATGAACTGGCGCACGTCGTTGTTCCAGAGCGCGAAGGAAAGGCCGCCCGCCAGGCCCAGGTTGGTGAAGTAGAGGCTTTGATTGTTGTCGCTGGTATCGGCGGCGCGATCCCAGAAATAGAGGCTCTGGTCGTCACCCATGAACCCGCCCGCGTGGTTGAAAACGACGTCGAAGGCCACCGCGATGCCATAGAGGTGGCAAAGGTCCACCATGGCCTTCAGTTGCGCGGGACCGGAGGCGATGTCCTGGATGGCGAGCGGCGCCATGCCCTTGGCGGCGAGCAGGCGATTGATGGTGGCGAGGTAGCCGGCCAGGGCAGCCTGGCCGGTTACCACGTACGGGAAGTCAGGAGAGAAGTAATCCGCCCCGTTGTAGCCCATGGAGGGGTCGGTTTCCATTTCATCGATGGGCAGAGGTTGAAGTACGTTGATGCCCAGCGCCACCAGGTACTCAATCTTTCCGATTACGTCGAGAAAGGTCGACGCGGCTCCCGCAGCGCTGGGAGCGTAGGCTCCCACATGCAACTGATAGACGATCATGTTGGAGAAGTCTGGGGTTACAAAGGCGGAATCGTGCCAGGGGTAGGCTGTTCCGGAACGAATCAAGCAGCTACAGTTCGGGAAAGGCGCGTCGGTCGCCATTTCACGGGCATAGGGGTCGCGCTTGTAACCACTTGACCCTTGGCCCACGACCCAGAAGCGATAAGGGTCGCCGTCCCGGACCGCGGGGATGAACCCTGTCCAATAGCCGTTGGCATCCTTGGCCATTAGGAGATCGTCGGTCTGGCCGGTTTGCGGCGTCCCTCCGAAGTTGCCGTTCACGTAGACAGCGGTCGCGCGCGGCGCCCAGGTGCGAAACGTCGCCCCTCCGCCGTCAACCAGATTTGCCCCCATGGGGGTGGTGGGCAGGATGTGAGCTTGGGAAATCACGACAAGTCCTCCCGGTGGCACGAAGATTGGGATAGGGTTTTCCAAAAGCCCGAGCACAACGAAAGGATATTCTACCCCAAACGAGGTTACGTCATCATGAACCCCCTCGAGTTGACATCCGTCGCCCCTCCTTGTATTTTAGATATTGCGCGTGGGAGTAGATCAGCTCATCTAGTTCACACCAACCAGCGGGTTCTAGGTCCAAGTCAAATGTAGCACCTGGGGGCATGGGGAAAGCTGCATCGTTCATTCCGGCGTGCGGCATTCGCCACGGGACACCGGAGGGGTCTGGAAGCATTTCCAAACCCAAGCGAATGGTTTCCTGTCGTAGCAACCGCAAGCGGTGGCGGTGAGAGGGTTAGAAATTCTGCGACCCGGGGAGATTTCCAGGAATGGCTCAAACTGAAGACGCGCTCGATACCAATCATGTCCTGACCTTCGATGAGATTTCCCATCTCGCGCTGGACGGGGGCAAACCTGCCGAGACCCTGATGAACATTGTGGCCTTGATCGCCCGGCGCTTCCGGACGGATGTTTGCTGTATCTATTTGCTGGAGCCGGACCGCATCAACCTGGTATTGGCGGCGACCCTGGGTTTGCGCCCTCAGTGCATCGGTACGCTTCGCCTGGCGACGCACGAGGGTGTGGTGGGCCTGGTGGCGGAACAATTGCGTCCGGTGGCGGTAGAAGAGGTCCAGAACCATCCTCGCTTCAAATACTTCAAGGAAGCCGGGGAAGACGCCTACCGATCCTTTCTGGGAGTTCCCCTGATTGATCAAGGCCTATTACAGGGCGTTCTCACGGTTCAGACTATAGAGCCTCGCGTTTACCACGAAGATGAGATCAGCATGCTCATGGAGGCTGCCGTACAGGTTGCCCCGGTGGTGAGTGAGGCCCGGACCCTCGACCGTTTCATTGCCCCCTCGCAGGAGCGCCTCTGGTCCCTGGCGCGCAACCTCTGGTGGACCTGGGACCACGACGCCGGCAGTTTGTTTCTGGACCTCGATCCCGTGCGGTGGCGTCAATTCAACCACAATCCCGTTTCGGTGCTCGCTCCACTGTCTTTAGCAGGGATTGAACGGCGCGCCCGGGAACTGGTCCTGCATGGACGTATCAATTATGCGTATCGCCGGCAGCGCGAGTACCTGCAAAAAGACCGGACCTGGGGAGCCAAGCACGCGGGGGTACTGAGACCGCGCCCCGTCGCTTACTTTTCCGCTGAGTTCGGCCTCCACGAATCGATCCCCGTTTATTCGGGCGGCTTGGGGGTCCTCGCCGGGGACCATATCAAGAGCGCTTCCGACCTCGATATTCCGCTGGTGGGCGTGGGACTGTTTTACAGCCAGGGTTATTTCCGTCAGCGTCTGGACTGGGACGGTTGGCAAAGGGAAGAGTATTTCGAGACAGACGTCACGCAATTGCCCATGGAAGCGGCCATCGGCAAGAGCGGTGAGCCGGTAATGGTGGAGATCGAAACTCGTACCGGCACGTTGCGCGCCAAGGTATGGCGCGTGAAGGTCGGCCGGCGCGTGCTGCTGCTTCTGGACTCCAATGTCCCTGGTAATTCTTCCGAAGACCGGGAACTGACCTCCCGCTTGTATGGCGGCGACGGACGCGTGCGGATCCGCCAGGAACTGCTGCTGGGTGTGGGCGGCATTCGAGCCTTAAAGGCCATGGGCATTACTCCCAGTGTTCTGCACTTGAATGAAGGGCACAGCGCCTTTGCCGTATTGGAGGCCATTCGTGCCCGGATGGAGGAAGAGGGGCTGACGTTCGAGCAGGCCGCGCCGCTGGTCTACCGTGAGGTGGTCTTTACCACCCACACTCCCGTGCCCGCGGGGCACGATCGATTCAATGCCGGGCTGGTGGAAGAACACCTCGGGCCGCTCCGGGACCGGCTGGGAATCTCGCTCGATCAATTGATGCAGATCGGGCGGGTGAAGCCCGACGATGCCAATGAAGAGTTCTGCATGACCGTGCTCGGGCTGAAGGTCTCGCGCCGGGCCAACGCCGTCTCTCATTTGCACGGCCTCGTGACGCGCGCCATGTGGAAGGGGCTCTACCCGGGCGATACTGAGGAAACCGTCCCCATCGGGCATATCACGAACGGTGTGCACGTTCCCAGTTGGCTGGCCCCGCAGATGTATCGTCTCTACGACCGCCACTTGGGTACGGGTTGGCAAGAGCACAGCAGCGAACCACGCATCTGGGAAGGGATCGAAGACGTGGATGACGGGGAGTTGTGGGAAACCCACCTTAGCTTGAAGCAGCGCTTGCTGGAATTCGTCCGCACCCGCGCCACCGAGCAGGCGGAGCGCCGCGGGGAGCCATTGGAGGTGCGGCAGCGACTGGGCCGCATCCTGAGTCCGGACGCCCTCACCATTGGTTTTGCCCGCCGCTTCGCCACTTACAAACGCGCTAACCTGATTCTCTCGGATATCGAGATGCTGGCTTCCTTGGCCAACGATCCCAAGCGGCCGGTGCAGTTTGTCTTCGCCGGGAAAGCCCATCCCCGCGATGAACCCGGTAAGCGCGTTCTCCAGCAGGTCGCGCAGCTCATGCGGGACCGCAAATTTGCCGACCGATTTGTCTTTGTCGAAGACTACGATATTAACGTAGGACGGCACATGGTGCAGGGCGTGGACGTTTGGCTGAATAACCCCCGGCGCCCGCTCGAAGCCTCCGGAACCAGCGGCCAGAAAGTGGTTCTCAACGGCGGCCTTAATCTCTCAGTTCTGGATGGCTGGTGGGCGGAAGCTTACGACGGATTGAATGGCTTTGCCATCGGCACCGGCCGGACCAATACCAACCTGAGTATCCACGATGCGCGTGATAGCGAGGACCTTTATCGCGTGCTCAAGGAAGAAGTTATTCCTCTCCACTATCAGCGCGACCGCGACGGCTTGCCGCACGGCTGGATCAAGCGCATGAAGCGTACCATTCGCACCCTCGGATGGCGCTTCAACGCCGACCGGATGGTCATGGATTACACGCTCAAGTGTTACGTACCCGCCGCCGGCGGAACGTCCAGCGACATGAGCACCACGCACTGATTTGACCTAGCAGGTGGACTTTCCGAACGTTGGCGCTTGCCGTGGGTTGCCAGGCGGCCCGGCGCGCCTGGAACCAGCCAGGCAGGCGGAGAGTCGCAGTTTGTCCCTCCCCTCAATTTGCGGACTTCTTGTCCACCCTCTGGAGCTTGGCGCCACCTCTGCGGAAAACTTGAAAATCACGTCCAGGTTGGGTGACCGCGTTGGATGCGACGAAGGGGGCGAGTAAACGCCGCTCTAGTAGGGGAGAAGTGTAGAAGGTCGGATAATAGGCGATCGTGACTGTGAATTGCTATACAGGACGACATAAGTTCCTGCGCATTGCGCGTAGCGGCGCTCTCTGCGCGCCCGGATTGTAGCGTCGATCTCCGATCGACGGCGGCGGTCTGAGCCTTAATTGGTCGATTTGCCGCTTCTGCAAAAAATGCCCGAGCCTCGTTTATCAGGCTGCCGAACTCCCCTCTTGGGTTAAGGGTGTGGTCAGGCATGTTTACTCCTCTTTCTCCTGAAATCGCAAATAGCAAAACACATAAACTCATCCCGCCAAGAACAATGGCGAGGGGTCTTTGGGAAGATTCTCCACCCTTTCACCCACGTTTTTGAGACAGGCTTCGGCGAGCAGAAATTTTGTTTTGGAACCAAATGAAACCAATTTGAGATTTGGGGAGGTCGTAAGTGCTTGAAAAGATGGTGCCGCGGGACGGAGTTGAACCGCCGACGCCAGCCTTTTCAGGGCTGCGCTCTACCACCTGAGCTACCGCGGCACGCGTGGACTCGCGTACAACCGGGCCGAGCCATGCATACCACGGCGGCGATCAGCGGCGCCGCAGTGCGACTCAAGTCCGTTAAATCATTTTCAAACGGATTTAAATGCTTGTCAAGGAAATGCAGCCCCGCATGGCAACAGGGCTTTTGCCCGGTTCCGATAAGGTTGGCAGACTCGATCTTTCCGGCCCGCGCCCGCCACACGGGGCTGGCGGTGGGACTTGGGGAGACGGGTGAGTTAGCGCCGGATTAGCGGCCGCCCCAATCCTCCGGGGGAAATTCAATTCCCCAAAAGCGCCGGGCGTCGACCCATTCGATGCCGATTTCACCTTCTTCGCGTGTGTCCCGCTCACCGATCCACACCACCTGAAATTGTCCCGTGTGGCTTTGACCGAGCGTCTCGACCGTGAGGATTTGACCCAGGGAGAAATGGCGGCCGGACCGCAATGACGCGCCAAATTTGCTGATGCAGATGGTCTCCGTCTCCTCGCTGAATTCCTTTCCCTGCGCATCGACTCCGCTGATCCTGATGCCGCGCCGGAATTGGATGCGCGAAGAGCGTCGCTGCTCACGATAGGGCTCGGTTGCCATAAGTGTCCTCCGTACCTTTCCACTATGAAACCGGCGGGAATTGGGCCCGCACCCGGAGCGCAAGCCGGTTTACCTGCACTCTCATACCATCAGCAGACCCCGAACTCAAGCAGAAAGCGCTGAACAATGAATCCGCCGTCGGTCTCGTTAACATCGGTAGCGAGGACCACCGCTTTTGTGATTCCGCGGCTCTTCCTTGTCAACCAGAAGCCTGCCTGCTTTGTCCTTTGTCAACCAAACGCCGCAGACCGCAAAATCGTCGATCTATGCTACCCCTCTCGTCGGCGTCGGATGAATGCCGGCAATCTACCGCAAAGATTGATCCACTTCCTGGAGCCAGTCGGGCCGTTTCAGCACTTCGCGGGGACGGGGGCCGTCCGGCGAGCCCACAATGCCGTCCTTCTCCATCATGTCGATCAGCCGCGCCGCGCGCCCATAGCCCAGGCGCAGCCGCCGCTGGAGCAGGGAAGTGGAGGCTTTGCCCGATTCCACCACGATGCGCACGGCCTCTTCGTACACGGAATCGAGTTCCGCCGCCTCCTCTTCATCCACCGGCACTTCCTCCTGCGTTTTGTCCTGGAGCGGCTCGAGGAATTCCTCGTTGTATTGCGGTTGCGACTGCGACTTGCACCAGTTGACCACTTTCTCGATCTCGCCCTCGGTAATCAACGGCCCGTGCAGGCGCTGCAGGCGCGAACTGGCGGGCGGGAGAAAGAGCATGTCGCCGCGTCCCAGCAGGGCTTCCGCACCGTTGGAATCCAGGATGGTGCGCGAGTCCACCTTGGAAGCGACGCGGAAGGAAAGGCGGGAAGGCATGTTGGCCTTGATCAACCCGGTAATGACGTCCACGGAGGGCCGCTGCGTGGCCAGGATCAGGTGGATGCCGACGGCGCGCGCCATTTGCGCCAGGCGCGTGATGGATTCTTCCACCCCCTGCGGTTCCACCATCATCAAATCCGCGAGTTCGTCGATGACGATGTAGGGCAGGGGACGCTCGCGCTCGCCGTTGTTGTCAAACAGGCTCAGGTTTGATTCCGGCTCGAAGATCTTGTTGTACTGGTCGATGTTGCGCACGCCGTGCTCCGCCAGCTTGCGCAGGCGATCGTCCATTTCCACGACGGCCCGGCGCAGGGCGTTGGCGGCGCGCTTGGGCTCGGTGACGATGGGCGTCAGGAGGTGCGGGACGCCGTCGTAGAGGTTCAATTCCAGGCGTTTGGGGTCGATAAGGATCAGCTTCACCTCGTCCGGCGAGGACTTCATGAGGATGGAGACCACCATGGAATTGATGGCCACGCTCTTGCCGGAGCCCGTCGAGCCGGCGATGAGCAGGTGGGGCATTTGCGTCAGGTCGCCGATGCGAATCTTGCCGGTCACGTCCTTCCCCAGTCCGAGACTGAGCCGGGAGTTTGCACCCACGAACTCGTTGGCCTCCACGAGTTCGCGCAGGTGAATGATCTCGCGGTGCAGGTTGGGCACCTCAATGCCCACCGTCGACTTCCCCGGAATGCGATCGATCAGGATCGATTCCGCCTTCATGGCGAGGCATAGGTCGTCGACGAGGTTGGTGATGCGGCTGTACTTGATGCCGGCTTCGGGCTTGAATTCGTAAGTTGTCACCACCGGCCCGGGGTGGATTTGCGTAATGGTCCCGGTTACGCCGAACTCGAGGAATTTGTCGGTCAGCCGGGCGGCGCGTTCCTTCAGTTCATCCTCATCGATTCCTTCCGCATCCTCGGCTGGCCGCAGCAAGCTGGCGCTGGGCAATTTGTAACCATGCGCGGTGCGCCCCACGATTTTGGGAGCAGGGCCGGCGGGTGAAGGCTTGGGCATCTGCACCACGCGCGGCGGGGCCGGATTCCCCGCGCTCGGCGGCTCGGCCGGGGGAGGGGAAGAAAGCGGGCTGGAAGGCGGCCCGGAGACGACTTGTATGGCCGGCGCCTGCTTGGCCGTTACCTTCTGAAATACCACCGGTGGTTTGCCGGTCAGGCGGCTCAACTCCACCTTCTTGCGTTGGCGGGCCGCGGCCTTGGCGGCGCGCGCTTCCCGCCATGCCGACCACTGCTTCTTGAGCGGGCCCATCAGGCGCGTCGAGTGGGCTTGCAGAAACTCCGCCGCCCAGCCAAAGGAAAATCGCGTGACCAGAAACAAGGACGTGAAGAAAAACGTCGTGGCGACAATGCTCGCGCCCAGACGATTGAAGGTGTGGACCAGTCCCGCCGCCGCCAGGTAACCCAGCAGTCCGCCGCCCCGCAAGGCTCCGTGGATAGCAGGCGTGTAGGGGAAGAGGTCCAGCAGTGCACCCAGCGAAAGCAGCAGCATCGCGACGCCCACCAGTTTGGTGCGAGGCGCTTCAAACGGCCTTGCCAGCAGCCAGCGCACGCCCACCACCAATAGAGCCAGGGGGAGCAAGTAGGCGACCCAGCCGAAGACTTGAAACAGGGCGTCCGCCACCCCTGCGCCCGCGGGGCCGATCCAGTTGTGCGGCAGAGTTCCCGTAGCGACGGCCGTATTGAGAGACGGGTCCTCCGGCAGGTACGATGCGAGGCTGAGAAGGATCAACAAGCCCGTCACGGCCGTCAGGAATCCCATCAGCTCCAAGAGACGCCGAGGATCGAGCAAAGGTGTTTTGCTGGATTTCGAGCTTGCTTCTTTGGCTTTCGAGGAAGACGCCGGGGACGGGCTGGCCATCGAGTGCCTCACGATCCGGGACTCGGAATTCGCGACTGGGGTCTTGGGGTATGGAATTCTCCGTCGGGATTCACGGACCCCGCGATTGGCGCGTCGCAGCTTGTCCGACTACTCAATCCCGCTTCTCGAATTCCTTAACCCTAGCCCAGCGCCCCTGCTTCCGGACCCCGGGGTCGCAGGTCAGTGACGCAATCCCCATCCAACCGCCAATAGTACCACGCCGAGAATTACCCGGTAAACAACGAAAATCGCAAAGGTGTGGCGCTCCAGGTAGCGGATCAACACGGCGATGACGGCATATCCCACCAGGGCGGAGACAATAACCCCCACCAGGAAGGGCAGGCGCATGTCCGGCGGCAGGCCGTGGTGGTGAATTTCCAGCCCCTTCTTGAGGCAGGCTCCTGCGATCAGGGGAGTGGAGAGCAGAAAGGAGAAACGCGCCGCCGTCTCGCGGTTCATGCTGCGAAACAACCCCGCCGTCATGGTGGAACCCGAGCGCGATACCCCCGGGATGACGGCAAAGGCTTGTGCCACTCCCACGATGATGGAGTCGAGCAGGCTTACTTTGCCCAGGTCATGAGTCTCGCTCCCCACGCGCTCCCCCGCCCACATCAATAAACCCACGATTATCAGGGCCGGGCCGACGATGAAAGGCGAACGCAGCTTCTCCTCTGCCGCGCGCTCAAACAACACCCCGGCGATTCCTCCGGGAATCGTGGCGATCACCAGGAACCAGAAGAGTTGTCGGTTCTCCCCGAGCAGTGCCATTGGTCCGGCTGACGATTTTGAATCTTGAATCTTTAATTTTGAATCGCCTCCTGCGCCGATCCCCAGCACCATCTTGATCATTTCCAGCCAATAGCGCCAGAAATAGAGGAGCGCCGCCACCAGCGTTCCGGCGTGCAGGGCAACGTCAAAGGTCAGGCCCGGATCGTTCCACTTCAGAATCCAGGGAACAATCCACAGGTGCGCGGTACTGGAAACCGGCAGGAACTCGGTAAGACCTTGCACGATCGCGAGGACAACGGCTTGGTAGAGAGGCATGGGGCTCCTGATTTTGGATTTTAGATTTTGGATTTTGGAGTCGGCAACATTTGCTCCCAGCCCTACAACCCCAAATAAACAGTATACCCATTTCCGTTCAGGGCGCGGCTCGCTGATTACGGCGCCGCAGAGTCTTGATTGAAGCCACGGTCATGGCAAGAATTTCGTTAGCCTCTATGATCACGGCGCGCCCGTTCCTGTGGTACCACGCCACCCTCAACCAGCAGCTCCATCCAGTAGATGGATTCGTCTGCTTACTCTTCGACGATGCTCAGTTTGGCGATGACGTCTAAAGCCGATTTTCCCCGGCATGCCGCACGGCAATTCGCTCCGACGGACGTTCCAGACCTCAGCAGTTGCCTTCCAACCACTTCCGCAATTCTGTTTCGAGGGAGGGAATCGGCCAGGCGAATCACCTCAAGCGCAAGACCCTTTGTCCGCTGCTTAAATGGGTGCTCGTCCATGCCTAGCTACTTGATTGATGAAATGGAACCTCCGGCCAACGATTCGAACTCCACCGAACCAAAAACCACAATCTTAACTGAACCCTCGATCACCTAATCCAAAATCCAAAATCTAAAATCCAAAATTGCTAAACTTCCAAGATTACCGGCAAGATCATCGGCCGCTTGCCGGTCTCCTCATTCAGGTGGCGGCGCAGGGCGGTGCGGATTTTCTCCTTGATGACGCCCCAGTCGCCGACCTCTTCCAGGTTGGATTTTTCGATGGTGCGCAGGATGACGTCGCGGGCGCTTTCCACCAAGTCGCGCGCCTCTTCCAGGGGCACAAAGCCGCGCGAGACGATTTCCGGCTGGGTCTCGAGCAATCCGGTGTACTCGTTGATGGCGATGATGGGGATCACGATGCCGTCTTCGGAGATGTGCCGGCGTTCCTTGAGGATGATTTCCTCCACCTCGTCCAGCGTGCCGCCGTCGATGCAGATGCGGCCCACCGGGACGCGGCCCACCCGGCGCGCGCCCAACTCATCGAACTCCAGCACCTCGCCGGTTTCCAGCAGGAAGGATTCCCGTGAGACCGCGGCCAGTTCTTTCGCCATTTCCATGTGCCGCCAAAGCTGCCGGTATTCGCCGTGGATGGGCACGAAATACTTAGGCCGGACAATGTTCAGCATCAGCTTCAATTCTTCCGCGCTGCCATGCCCGGAGACGTGCACGGGCGGCTGGCTGCCGTCGTGATAGTGCACGCGTGCCCCGCGCCGGTAGAGGTGGTCGAGCATGCGGAAGATGGGCTTCTCGTTGCCCGGAATCACCCGCGCGCTCAGCACCACTTCATCGCCCGGCTCCACGGTCACCCACTTGTGGCTGGTCACCGCCACGCGCGCCATGGCCGACATCGGTTCGCCCTGGCTTCCGGCGATGACCACGGCCACCTGTTTGGGAGGCAGCTTGCGCAGGTCCTGCGGCGCCACCAGCATGCCGGGCGGCACGGTGAGCTTGCCCATCTGCATGGCAATCTCGGAGTTCTTGTACATGCTGCGGCCCACAAAGCAGATCCTGCGGCCGTGCATGTGCGCCAGGTCCGTGACAATCTGGAGGCGATGCATCGAGGTGGCGAAGCAGGAGATCAGCACGCGCCCCTGGGCATCGCCGATGATGTGCGACAGGCGCTGGCGGACGGCGCTCTCCGAGGGCGTCAGGCCCGGCCGCTCCACGTTGGTGGAATCGGCGAACAGCGCCAGCACTCCCCGCCGCCCGTAGTCGGCCAGCGTGTGCAGATCGCTTACGTTGTGGTCGGTGGGCGTGGGGTCAAACTTGAAATCGCCGGTGTGCAAGATCGTGCCCAGCGGCGTCGAGATGGCCAATGCCCCCGACTGGATGATGCTGTGCGTCAGGTGGACAAATTCGACGCGGAACGGCCCCACCTGAAACGGCGCGCGCGGGTGCATCTCCCGCAGTTCAGTGCTCTCCGCCAGATCGTGCTCGATCAACTTCGATTGCGCCAGGGCCAGCGTGAAGGGCGTGCCGTAGACCGGCACATCCACTTCTTCCAGCAGGTAGGGCAGGCCGCCAATGTGGTCTTCGTGGCCGTGGGTCAACAGAATGGCGCGGATGCGCT
>DATJVT010000389.1:0-3006 GCA_035501695.1 Terriglobia bacterium
GCCGAACAGCGCAGTCTCCGGCAGCCCGGGAGCCAGGCTGACCAAACTCAGGTGTACTCCGTTTTCTAGCAGGCAAAGTCCGATCACCGTCTTGACCGCGTCCCGGCGCGTGAGCGTCGCATACAAGCCCAAGACAAAAACCGTGGAGGCGACGGCTAGATTTGTTCTGAACACCTCGAGTTGCCCCATGGCAGTGGGTGCCAGAAGGGCGACGCGGCCGTGGGTGAGATGGAAGAATCCGATCATCAGTAGGGCGGCAACTACGGCGGAAGGACCAAAACCAATCACCGGCGTCAACTCGCGATCATCCACATGGCGGATCGAACGGAAAAGGAACCAGGGAGTGAGGATGGCCTTGGTGACGAAGGCGGTCGCGGCCCACCAGTACAGAGCCTTATTGACCGCGGCAAAACTCAGTAGCAAGCCGACAATCAGAAGCGCCTGGCAAACGTAGGCGACAATCGAGAACTTGAGCCTCCGCATCTCGACCGCCGCCACTGAGGTGATCACCAGGCTTAGACTCAGCGTTTCGATCAAGCCAGTATGCAGCGCTGCCGCGTTCATGCTCTCCCTCCCCTCAGGCCCTCCCTGAATCCGGTCTTCATCATCCGGTCGAGCACCGTGGGAGGCGTGAAGCACCGGCCGCACCTCTGGCACGGTCCCATGAAGACCTCCAGCCGCATGTACATATCCTGGGGAGAGTTCGTCGCGGTTTCGAATTGCTGGCTCATGCGGATGGCATCTTCGGGGCAAACTTCTTCACACTTGCCACAATACGTGCACCTTCGCCAGAAGAACTCGAGCGTCCGCATGTGCTGTTCGGAATCAGTGACCACAATCACGCCGGCGGGGCAGACGTTGGCGCATCCCCCACATCCGAAACAGAGATCGGCATCGACGGTGATCTTGCCGCGGAATCCGGGTTTCGGCTCGTGGGGCGTGAACGGGTATCCGAGGGTTACCCGCCCGGCCCGCAAGCAAATCAGCGCTTCTCGCAGTTTGCTTAAAAACACCGTGACCTCCCGCTGCGCACGATATAGCACCGGGTTTCAGCGCGGCACGTGCCGACCTGAAGGTCGGCGCTACGGACTCCGGTCGAACGCCGTTCGGCGCTACTTTCCAATCACCGCAAAGGCCAGGGCCGCCAGCGACGAAACTGCGACCCGCATGAAATAACCCATGGCCTGGTCGATACGCAGCCGTGGATTCACCACATCGATAAGGGTCACCAGCACCAGTACCACCAGCACTTTCACTATCGTGGCAACCAGATCGAGCAAGTAAAATCGAAAGTGCGGCCATGGGAAAAACACGGTCACCAGCAGAGTTGCCAGCACGAACTGTTTAGCCCAAATGGTCCAACGGAAAAGTGCCAGCCGCGGGCCGCTTTGTTCCACCAACAAACCTCCCATGATTTCCTGATCGGCCTCGGCGATATCGAAAGGCAATTTGCCGGCCACGGCTTGGAGAGCAAGGAAGAATGCCAGGCCCCCAATCGCAATGCTGACACTCGGTCCATTCGTCACCTGCCAGTCGGCAATGCCACTGAGCGCCAGGGTGCGGGCCTTGAAGGCGCCCACCACCAGAGCGATAGCCATGATCGGCTCGACCGACAGGAGCATCATCATTTCGCGCGAGCTCCCGATGGAAGCATAGGGACTGGCGCTGGCGAAACCGGTGAGCATCATGAGCACGCTGCTGATGGCTGCGACGTAGATGACAACGATTAAATCCCCCCCAAAGGCGAACGGCGCAACGGTTCCGATGGGAACGAGCAAAGCCAGAAGCAGCACGGAAGCCAGTGTGAGGGCCGGCACGCTCGCGTAGAAAACTCCGCCCACTGTACGCAAGTCTTCTTTGCCCAGGAGCTTGAAAAGATCCCAATAGGGTTGCGTAATGGGGGGACCGATTCGTGAGTGGATGGCGGCACGAAGCTTGCGCATGACGCCTTCGAACAACGGCGACAACAACAAGGCGGCCGCCACGTTCAGCAAGCCGAGAACGAAAATCGTGATAAGCGAAGCTGCCATCATACCCCTCCGCCTTACCGCCCCCGGAGGGCGCCGTCCACGGCGGGGTAAACCCGCCGCTACACCCATGTGCCGACCTCAGGGTCGGTGGCTACGCGACATCTCCAGAATCTCCGCGCGGGAATAAACGCGGACTTCCTTAGTCCTCCGATCCACTGTCTCCAGGCGCTCCGTACAAGAGAAGCACGGGTCAAGGCTGCCCAGCGTAATGGGCACGTCGGCGATGTTGGCATTGGCAACCATGGCGGGCATTGCCTGGAGGTTGGGATAGGTGGGGGCACGCACTCTCCACCGGTACGGGCGATTATCACCGCCCGTAAGCACAAAGTGGATCGCCTCGCCGCGGGGAGCCTCGACTACTGACACCCCCACCCGCCCCGGTGGTATCTCGTCCTTGATCTCCGCGCATATCGGTCCTTCGGGGATTGCCTGCAGAGCCGCACGCACCAGGCGAATCGATTCCAATAACTCGGTGACTCGCACCAGCACGCGCGCCCAGGTGTCACCAGCCTGTTGTGTGGCGATCTGCGGTGGCAATTCATCGTATGCCGCGTAGGGGTGATCGAGCCGGGCATCGATGGCCACCCCCGAAGCGCGGGCGGGAGGACCGACCACGCAGATTTTCTTCGCCCAATCGTTCGAGAGGGTGCCCACTCCGCGAGTCCTGGCGTGCACGGTGGTGTCTCCGATCACCGCGTCGCGAACCGCGCGTGACTGCTTTTCCACCTCGGCCAACGTCTCGAGGAGTTTCGGCTTGATGGCATCGGGAAGGTCCCGCCGCAGTCCACCCACCGTATTCATTCCGTAAGTCTTGCGGTTTCCGGAAATCTCTTCACACAGCCACATCACGGGCTCGCGAATTCTCCACGTCTGCATCAGCACTGTTTCAAACCCGATGATATGGCCGGCAATACCCAGCCAAAGCAGATGGGAATGGATGCGTTCGAGTTCCAGCATGATGGTGCGAATAAACCTG
>DATJVT010000390.1:0-3113 GCA_035501695.1 Terriglobia bacterium
ACCCACATGGCGCAATTCCCGTTGGCAAACAAGGCGCGATTCTCGTTGTACCCGTCGGCGATAGCGCCTGGCGGACCATCGTTGCGCACCAGGTCCACATACAAGCTCACGGCTTCCACCCAGGGCGGGCTGGTAAGCTGAGGTTTCCAGTCCATGTCCACCCATCGCCCGCCGAACCTATGGATTAACATGCTGATGAGGGCGGTATTCTGGCCCCAGCCCGGTTCACCCCGCAGGCAGATGCCGTAGACGTTGTGTGCGGGGTCATTCAACCTCTGCGCAAAATGACGGATCTCTTCGTAGTTCGGCTGGACGGGCATTTCCAAGCCTGCTTTCCGGAACAGGTCTTTGCGATAATATGTACACGCGCTTTCCGCGTAAAAGGGCGCGGCGTACATCCGTCCCTGGTAAGACAGACCTTGGCGCACCACGGGGAAGATGTCGTCATAGCCGTAATCCTTTCCCAGGTCGTCCAGCGGCACCAGCCAGCCGCGCTCCCCCCACAGCGGGGCTTCGTACGACCCGATGGTGATGACATCAAAAGTGTTGCTGCCCGTGGATATGTCGATGGTTAATCGCTGACGCAGTGTGTTCTCACCCAGTACCACCCAATTCAATTTGACCCCGTTTTGCTTCTCGAAATCGCGGGAGAGCCGCTGCATCAGGATCATTTCCGCGTTGTTAACCGTGGCGACAGTCAGTTCCGGACGCCCACCGCGCGGGTAGAGAATCCACGCTGTGATCGCGACGGTGGCCGCGAGCGTGAGGACTCTCCAAGTTCGGTTCCAAGCCAACACGGTAGACTCAATAGCCAAAGACGCTCCCCCCGTTTTGGGACTCGGGTGGGGTGGCTGCGCACGCGAGTCTACTCCAGGGCGCGCGCCGCTTGCAAATCCCGCTGAAAAGAAGTAAAGGTACGGTGGCAGAACGTACTTCCGCGCTCCAACGCCTTGAGATTCGTTTGGGCATCATGTAAGGAGAAACCATGCTTCGCGCCACCATGACCAGTCCAGGGAGGATTGAATTTGCGGAGATTCCGAAACCCGCCGTCGGGCCGGAAGATGTGCTGCTCAGGATCCGCCGCATTGGAGTCTGTGGCTCCGACATCCATGTCTACCATGGCAAACACCCGTATACTTCCTACCCCGTAATTCAAGGGCACGAATTCTGCGGCGAAGTCGCCGAAGTGGGGAGCAAAGTGGCGGGATTCAAGCCCGGAGACCTGGCGACGGCGCCGCCGCAGATTGTCTGCGGCCTGTGCATGCCGTGCCGCGATGGGCTCTACCACATTTGTGAAAACCTCAAAGTGATGGGCTTTCAGGCACCGGGCGTCGCGCAGGAATATGTCACGTTCCCGAAGGCGGCATTGCTGAAGCTGCCGGCGGGCTTCACTCCGGAGATGGGGGCGCTGGTGGAGCCGGCCGCCGTGGCCATCCACGCCGTGCGACGCGCGGGAAGCGTTTCCGGGAAGGGCGTCCTGGTATTGGGCGCGGGGCCCATCGGCAATCTCGTGGCGCAGGTGGCACGATGGCGCGGAGCGCGGCAGGTCTTGATTTCCGACTTAAGCGAGCACCGCCTTGCCATTGCCCGTCAATGCGCCGTTCCCCATACGCACAATGCGCGCGAGACTGGCCTTGCAACCTGCGTAGCAGCGGTGCTGGGGTCTGATCGCGCCGATGTAGCCTTCGAGTGCGTGGGGATTGCCGAGACTGCCAATCAGGCAATCCGATGCGTCCGCAAAGGCGGCACGGTCGTCGTGGCGGGAGTCTTCACGGAATGTCCGACCATTGACCTGGGACTCGTGCAGGACCGCGAGATCGAGGTCCGTGGAACCCTGATGTACCAGCGGGAAGACTATGTGGACGCCATTGAGTGCCTCGCCCAAGGTGGCATCACAGTCCCTCCGATTTTGACGAAAATATTTCGTTTTCGTCACTACCCCGAGGCATACGCATTCATTCAGAGTCACCGTGAAGCAGTAATGAAGGTAATGATCTCCACGGATGAAGAACCTGGTTTCGGGGGCACAATAATGCCCTAAGGCTAAACTCATCAAAACGACACTACCAGTGAAGGAAACCCGACACAGGATTCCGCCGGCGAGTTTGCTGAGAGTATCAGAGCTATTCATTTGTATTTAATCGTGTTACATTGATGAGTGTAGAGGCTGCGGAGTGGGTGATCGGAAGAGATTTCTTTGTTTCCTAACCAAAAATTCTGCAAAAAAAACTTGACAACGAGGATTACGTAAATATAATTTAGGCGCGTAGCATAAAGGGCTGAGTATAGAGATACCCTGGGTTGAAAAGAGGCTTTTCCTCTTTAACCGGAAAAGGAGTAGTACACGATGAAGATGACACTGTTGCGGTTCAGCATATTCGTGCTCATAATGGGGACGCTCGCGGTTGTTCCGGCGTTAGCTGGTTCCGCGGTGATCGGCTCAGTGGCTGGCAGCATGAACGCAACCGTTGGTGGTCAGTCGCTTCTCCCCAACACGACGATCTTCAGCGGTGACAGCGTCCAGGTTAGAGATGGCGTTGCCGTAGTTGCCGTTGGCAACAACAGCCGGGTTATTTTCGGCCGCAATACCGTTGCTTCCTTCCTCAAGCAGTCCGATGAAGTCACCGTTCTGCTCACCCAGGGCGGGGTTTCGATGCTGCACCCCACGGACGGGACGCCTGTGAGAGTGAAGGCGGGAGACATTTCCATCACACCTGCATCGGGGTTTAAGACGCTGGGTGAGATTGCAATGCTGAATGGTTCCATCGTGGTGACGGCCAAGGAAGGCGCGCTAACGGTAGATAACCACGGCGCGACGAAGAATGTGGCCAAGGGCCAGACGATCGTGCTTTCGCCCAAGACCAGCGACAACAAAGGTGGTGGAGGAACTGGCTGGGGTTACACCGGGAGTATGGCTCTGGAAGTGGCTATATTAGGCGCGGCAGGAACTGGTGCAGTCCTGGCGGGCGTGGCGATGAGCCGTTCCGGTAGTGCCGAGACCGCGGCAAACCAGGCAATTAACGCTGCCAACGCGGCGACCACCGCGGCTAACGCGGCCACGTCGTCTGCCAATGCGGCTATTTCTGCCGCCAATGTGGCAAATTCAAGTGCGA
>DATJVT010000391.1:0-9834 GCA_035501695.1 Terriglobia bacterium
GCTGTTCTGCACATTCGCATTCTGCAACGCGCGGCATCCGGCGAAAGCGCCTTGGTTGCGGAACAACTTTTCAGCACCACCGAACAGTATCTCTTTACCAGGGCGCTTGCCCTTGCCGAACATGAGGGCAAGAGTATTCACCTGGCGGTCGCCGCCGCCACTGAGATCTGGGAGGGTATCCTCCGCTCCGCCCATTCGCTGCAATCGTCAACCATTGTCCTTGCCGCATCCACCAAGATGCCCTTGGTCGAGGAGGCGCGCCGCGCCGGAGCGGCCTGGGAAAAACTCGCGGACCCCAAACCCCAGATCACCCTTGAAATACAGAGCCCCGATGGAATGGAAGAGATCATCTACCTGGGGCCTCACTCACCTCACCTGACGCCAAAAGAGATCGATCTGCTCCACAGCCTCTGGTTGCGCTTCAGCACTGAACTGGCTCCGGAGGAAGTACACCACCACGACATCATTCACTTTGCGCTTAATGAAGTAAGGGATGAGCTCCAGCAGGGCAAGGAGCAGGAAGTCGCCGGTCGATTGAAGGATCATCTGGCGGAAATCAAGTCTCGCCGCATAACCCAGCACTAAAGCACCCTGAAACAGTGGGCGTAAATCGCAAAGGGAAGTGACAATGCCGCGGCATACGGCGCCGGCCGGTTATTCCCTCTGCCTTCGGACCATCACGGCAGCACAGAAGCCGTCTAGGCGGTGTTGATCGGGGCGGGTGCGAAAGTATCCGCCCGAGTCGAAAAGGGAAATCAAGGTCGGATACTTCAGGGCGAGTTCGCGTGGAGAGAACATCTGAAAAGCAGGCAAATCGTTCAAGACCTTCTGCACCACCCGCTCATTTTCCTCGGGCTCAAGCGAGCAGGTGGCATAAACCAGTTGCCCACCCGGCGCCAGAGCCGGCAGCGCATTCCGCAGCATCCGGACCTGTAAATCCGCCAGCCGCTTGATGTCTTCGGCGCGAAGGCGGCGCTTGATTTCCGGGTTTCGCGCCAGCGTCCCCGTACCGGAACAGGGCGCGTCCAGCAAAATGCGATCGAACTTTATCGCGAAAGGAAGTTCTTGCGCCGCGTCCAGGCGCACTAACGAAGTATGGACTCCCGCAGGGACCCGCCGCGGCAAAAGCCTGGAAAGGGTGTGAAGGCGGGGGGCGCTGCGGTCGCACGCCACCAAAGTCCCTGCTACGAGCATTTGAGCAACCTGCCCCGCCTTCATTCCCGGAGCGGCACAGAGATCGAGCACGCGCTGGCCGGGTTCGGGAGCCACCAGTCCCGCCACCAGTTGTGACGCCTCGTCCTGAATCGCGACGCGTCCTTCCAGATAGGCGCGGCTGTTTTGGATATGCCCCGAATCCACCCCTAGCGCGCGCGGGGCATAGCGGCCAGGCGATGTGGCCACACCTTCGGCCTGCAACTCCTTTTGCATGTTTTCCAAATTCGCGTCCGAATCAGCCACTCGCAGTGTAGTTGGAGGAGTCAGTAGGCTGGCGAAAGCCATGGCCATAGCTGCCTCATTGCCGGCCCCGGAAGCATTCCTCTCCCAGCGTTCCAACAGCCACGGAGGAAAGGCCCGCCGCACGCTTTCCCGCCACTCAGCGGAAAGAAGGTCATACGTTCGCGACAGGGGGCTTCCCTCACTCGCTTCGCACTTTCGCAACACAGCATTCATGAGGCCGCTGGCGGACCGCTTGCGCGCCATCTTTACAAGCTCCACGGCATCGTCCACCACGGCACGTTTAGGAATCTTCTGCAGGAATCGGATCTGATATAGGCCCATGCGGAGAATCGTCGCCACTTCGGAATCAAATCTCTTAACACTCTTTCCAGAGGCCCGCTCAATTTGAAAATCCAACTCGCCCTGCCATCGCAGTACACCCATTACGATTTCGGTAGCGAGCCGCCGGTCAGCTTCCTTGAGGTCGTAAACCTGTGGCGCTTGGAGCAAGTCCACGGCGAAGGCGGGGCCAGACTCGATGCGCAGAAGCACTTGGTAGGCGATTTTGCGGGCGGGAGAAACAGGCATGATCAGAGCAATTATGAATTCGGAATGATGAATTATGAATTAGGCTAAGGCCGCCCGTTCCCGGGCGCTGGTCCGGCTTTCAGAATTCATGATTCATCATTCACAATTTGGTAATGACCGTTCATGGGTTACCCACACTTCTCGCCGGTCACGATCTTGGCCCCATTCAGAAAATCCCGGGCCAGCAGGCGCTTTCGTCCTTCCAATTGTACTTCCACGAGTTCCAGCAGCGAATTACCGCCGCAAACCACGAGTAAGCGGCCGCGGTCCGCGAGAAGCGAGCCGGGACCGAAGGTGACAGGCTCACTGGGGACGGGCCGTACGGCGGCCCAGATGTGCAGATGCTTGCCGCGGAAACCCGTATAAGCCCCCGGCCAGGGCCTCAGACCACGAATCCGATTCCAAATTTCCAGCGCTGGGACGTTCCAATCAATGAGCCCGTCTTCCTTTTTCAAAATGGGCGCGAGCGTGGCCTGCGCGTGGTCCTGTGGCTGCGCCCGCAGATTACCCCTTTCCAACCCTCGCAGGGATTCAACCATCAGGTCCGCCCCGACCCGGCCCAGCCGCTCCCCCAGCGACTCCGTGGTTTCGCCATCCTGGATACACACTTCCCTCTTCAGCAGGATGTCGCCGGTATCCAAGCCCGCGTCAATGCGCATGGAGGTCACGCCTGTTACCGACTCCCCTCTCATCAGCGACCACTGAATAGGTGCGGCCCCGCGATACTTGGGCAGAAGCGATGCGTGCAGATTGATGCAACCCAACGGCGGAAGGTCGATCATCCATTGGGGAAGGATGTGCCCATAAGCGACCACTACGATGGCATCAGGCCGATAGGAAGAAACGGTTTCCACCGTCGCCGGGTCTTTCAGCTTGGCCGGCTGGTAGATTTTCAAATCCGCACGGAGTGCCGCCTGCTTCACCGGGGGAGACTTCAGTTCGTACCCCCGCCCGCTGGGTTCATCCTGATTGGTTAAAACAAGATCGATGGCAAACTTCTCCGCGATAAGCCTCTCCAGGGTGGGGACAGCAAACTCGGGGGTGCCGCAAAACACGAGGTTCATAAGGGAACGAAAGGATCAAGGCTAAAGGGTGAAGGCTAAGAGGTAATGGGCAAAATGTGAATCTCCCCGTCAACTCTACCCTTTATCCTTTAACCTTTACACTTTCTTTTACCACTCTCCCGCTTTCATCATCTGTCGTACTCTTCGCTTGATGGACTCTCGTTTCAGGCGGCCGACGTGTTGGATGAAGAGTTTCCCATTCAGGTGGTCGATTTCATGGCAAAAGGCTCGCGCCAGCAAGCCCTCGCCGGTCATGGTGTATTCCTGCCCGTGAACATCCTGGGCGCGGATGGTGGCGCGTACCGGGCGCGGCGTCTTGGCCCGGAAGTCCGGCAAGCTCAGGCAGCCTTCTTCCTGCACTTGCTCGCCTTCCATCACGATGACGACAGGATTGGCCAGCACCACCTTGGCCTTGGGGTCCTCGCCGGAGGTCGTATCGATTACCGACAATCGCAAGGGCAATCCGATTTGCGGCGCCGCCAGGCCCACGCCATTCGCCGCGTACATGGTCTCAAACATGTCCGCCACAAGCTTCTCCAGATCGCCATCGAACTCGGCAATCGGGTTGCCAGGTTTCTCCAGCACTTCTCGACCGTATTTGACAATGGGATAAATCATCTTTGGAACTGGAAATTCGAAACTGGGAACTCGAAACTGGATTTACACCCGAAGCACCCTCGCTACACTCATTTTCAGGGCCTCCGACGATTTTCCAGTTTCTAGTTTCGAGTTTCTGCTTTCGAGTTAGAACCTCCTGACTTGATCCATGTATGAATCGTAGTTGCGGCGCGTCTCTTCCATGGAATCCCCGCCGAACTTCTCCAGGAGAGCGCGCGCCAAGGTAAGCGCGACCATCGCTTCGCCCACCACGCCGCCGGCCGGAGCTACGCACACATCCGAACGCTCATAGGCGGCCCGTACCGTTTCTTTGCTCTGGAAATCCACTGATTCCAGGGGGCGTCGCAAGGTGGAGATAGGCTTCAGATATCCCCGCACCACCAGGTCTTCCCCGTTGGTAATTCCGCCTTCCAGGCCGCCGGCGCGATTGGTCTTGCGCGTGAACCGGGAGGCGGCGCGGTCGTACCCGATTTCATCGTGTACGTTCGAGCCCATCGCCGCGGCGCCGGCTATGCCGCTACCGATCTCCACGGCTTTGACGGCTTGAATGGACATCACCGCCTGCGCCAGTTGGCCGTCCAGCCGCTCATCCCATTGCGCGCATGACCCCAGGCCGGGAGGCAACCCGCGCGCAATCACCTCAAAGGTGCCGCCCACAGTGTCACGGTTCTCGGTGGCGCGGTCCACCACTTCTTTCATGCGAGCTTCCACCACCGGGTCCGCGCACGCCAGCATCAAATCTTCCCGGTCGCGCAGTGCCAGCACCGCTTCAAACGATACGCCATCATCGGGTATCCTCACCTCGCCGAGGGCCACCACGTGGCTTGCCACTTCGACTTGGAAGGCCTTCAAAAGGAGCTTGGCCACGGCGCCTGCCGCTACCCGCGCAGTGGTTTCGCGCGCGCTGGCCCGTTCCAGAACATACCGCGCTTCGCGGAAGTTGTACTTCAGGCATCCCGCCAGGTCCGCATGCCCCGGCCGCGGGGGGGAAAGCGGCTTGTATTTGGCCCGCGTTTCCGGCCGATCCTCAACCGCCATCGCCTCTTTCCAGTTCTCCCAATCCCGATTCGCGATCAGAATGGCGATGGGCGAGCCGATCGTCTTGCCATGTCTCACTCCGGCCAGAAACTGCGCGGTATCGCTTTCAATTTTCATGCGGCCGCCGCGCCCGTAGCCTCCCTGGCGGCGCTTCAACTCCCGGTTCACGTAGTCGAAGTCAAGGCGCAGGCCGGCGGGCATTCCCGACAGCATGGCGACCAACCCTTGACCATGCGACTCCCCGGCAGTTTGGAAACGGAGCATAGCTCTCATTAGGACGCCGGAAACGTGAGGCGTCCCCCCGTCGAGATTCTAGCGAATTCCGCCGTGGCGGTCAAAAATCGCCTCGGGAGGTCATCCCCCATAACGCGCTTGTTTAATTTTGCGCCCCGCACGGCGTCTTCTAGTTTATAATTCAGCACTTTCGGGGTCCTTATGCGCTACCTGCTACTCAGCGACGTCCATTCCAATCTCGAAGCCCTTTACACGTGCCTGGAATTGGCCGCCGGAAAATACGATCAAGCGATCTGCCTCGGCGATCTGGTGGGCTATGGCCCCAATCCCAACGAGGTGGTGGATAAGATCCGCAACCTCTGTGAAGTCGTGATCCGCGGCAACCACGACAAGGCCTGTTGCGGAATCGATGACGCCGCGGAGTTCAATCCTTATGCGCGCATCGCTACCGAGTGGACCCGGTCAGCCCTTACCCCCGACCACCGCGATTACCTGCACGACCTTCCCATGGGGCCGGCCGTAGTGGAAGGCTTCCTTTTCGTGCACGGTTCACCGCAGGATGAGGACGATTACATTCTGGGACCGGCCCAGGCTTTGCCCCTCCTGCGCAGCCCGGAACCTCGAACCGTGTGCTTCGGCCACACCCACCTGCAAGGCGGATTCGTGCTGGCGGGCGAGGGGCAATTTCATTCCATTCGCATTCCCGCGACGCCGGATGGCCTGACGCTGACCGTGGAGCTTGAAGGCTCGACCCGATACCTGCTCAATCCCGGCTCCGTGGGCCAGCCGCGCGACCACGACTGGCGAGCGGGGTTTGCGATTCTGGATCCGGATCTAAAACGCATCGATTACTACCGCACCCCATATAACGTCGCCCAAACCCAGTCCAAAATGGAAAAGGCCATGCTTCCCGCCCCCCTTTACCGCCGCCTGGAGTTGGGGCGCTGACCGAAGTAGGCAGTTTTCAGTTCTCAGTCGTCAGTCCTGGCCTTTGCTGATCACTGAGAATTGATGACTGACTATTGCAATTCGACGTACACCGCTTTGGCCTTGGGCGGCGCCTGGTTCCATTCCGCCGGCATGTGTTCGAAGGTCACTCGAAAAGCGCAGGTTTCGCCGGGTCGAAGGGGTTGGGCGCGGCCGGCCAGCGGATGGGCGGTCTCCCGCAGGACCACCTGGTTAAACATATCCACGAAATTCAATTCCACGTCCAGGCGGCGCACCGTCCTGGAACCCTTGTTAGTGACGCTGGCATCCAGGTACGTCACGGTGTCCCCGAGAAAGTTGGCCGCCGAACTCATGTGTAAATCGGCGAAACCAAACGACCCCAGATAAGCCTTCTGCTCGTCGTTCGGTACGGGCCGAGCGGCCGCAACCTCGGCCGAACGTGACACCGAGTGATGGCGCTGGAGAACAAACACCGCCAACAGCGCCGCCAGAGCCACGGATACAATGAAGATGATCTTTAGAGTTGGAGTACCGTTCTCGTCCCCAGGCATGGTCGTCTTTCAGGTTCCGGCCACCGTAAGACCGGAAATGAGTAAGGTAGGCGCCGCGATCGCGCTGCGAAATTCCAGGTCGGATCCCACCATCTCGATGTGGTTCAGCATGTCAACCAGGTTCCCTGCGATCGTGACCTCTTCCACCGGATATGCAAACTCTCCGTTCTCAATCCACATCCCCGCCGCCCCGCGGGAATAATCGCCCGTTACAATGTTGACGCCGAACCCGATCAGGTCGGTCACATAAAAACCCGTCTTCACGGACTTGCGAATCTCGTCGGCGCTGTGAGCGCCGGGCGCCAGGTAAAAATTCTTCGGACCCACACTGGGAGGACCGGAAACGCCGCGGGAGGCATTCCCCGTGGTCCGCATGTTCAGCTTGCGTGCCGTGTAGCAGTTTAGCAGGTAATTGCTGAGCACGCCCTTCTCAATCACCGGAGTCACGCCAGCAGGGATCCCTTCGCCATCGAATGGCCGCGTGCCGAATCCGCCAGGCCGCAGGCCATCGTCGAGGATGGTCACTTGGTCGCAAGCCACCTTCTGGTTCAGCTTTCCGGTCAAGAACGACGCGCTGCGGTAGATGGCGTCGCCGCGCACCGCCTCAAAAACATGGCCAATCAGCGTCGGAGCGGTCTCCGAATCGAAGATCACCGGCACCTGGCAGGTCCCTGTCTTACGTCCCCCCAGCTTGCGCAAGGTACGCTCGGCGGCTTTACGCCCCACGGCCTCGGGCGTCTCCAGGGCGCTGCGGCGGCGAGACACGGAGTACCAATAGTCCCGCTGCATTCCGCCCTCCTCCGCCACCGGAGCGACGGAGCCCGCGCAATACGAAGAGCGGTAACTGCCCACGAACCCTAGCGAGTTAGCGTAAGCGCGGCGGCCCACGCTGGCTTCGAACCATGCGCCCTCGGAGTTCTTGATGCGCGGGTCCGCATTGAGCGCCGCCTGTTCCGCCCGTCGGGCGTAATCGATCCGCTCCTCCGTGGAGATTTCCGCCACATCGTCGGAGTAAAGCGCCAGATCCCCATCGTAGCGCCCCAGCAACGCCGCTTCCGGCAGGCCCGCGGCGGGATCTTCGGAGGTCACTTGCGCCATGGCCAGGGTACGCTCCACCAGGCGCTGCAAGGATGGGCTGGAAAAATCGCTCGAGAACGATGAGGCGGTGCGCACACCTCTGAAGACGCGCAACCCCAGGGCTTTCGAGGCCGCTTCTTTGAGCTTCTCGATCTGGCCGAGACGCAGGCTCGTGGAGAAGTCATCAGACTCGAGGACGGTCACATCAGCAGCCGTCGCGCCTCCCTGCATGGCGCGGGCGACCAGGTCCGTGGCGATTTGTTCGAGTGGTTGTTCCATAGGTCAAGAGTCACGAGGCAGAAGGCAGGAGTCGGGAGTCAGAATAAGCCTGCGATTCTGCCCAATCCGCGTAAAGTCCGGAGCCCCAGCCTCATTCTGACTCCCGACTTCTATCTCTCGCCTCTCTAAGTAAACGATCCCCCTCCCCGCGGCGCCGTGCCACCCACGGTCAAGTTGCTGACCTTGATGGTGGGTATGCCGACTCCCACCGGCACGCTCTGCCCGTCCTTGCCGCAGGTCCCGATGCCTGGATCGAGTTTCAGGTCGTTGCCCACGGCAACGACGCGGGTTAGCACAGTGGGGCCATCGCCGATCAACGTGGCGCCCTTCACCGGTGCCGTCAAACGCCCATCCTCGATCAGGTAGGCTTCCGACGCCGAAAATACAAACTTGCCGTTAGTAATATCCACCTGCCCGCCGCCGAAATTGGCCGCGTAGAGACCCTGTTTGACGGAGCGAATGATGTCCTCGGGGGCGTCCTGCCCTGCCAGCATGTAAGTGTTGGTCATGCGAGGCATGGGGATATGCTCGTAACTCTCCCGCCGTCCGTTTCCGGTGCGGGTGGTTTTGAGAATATCGGAGCTCAGTTTGTCCTGCAAATAGGCGCGCAGGATGCCGTTCTCGATCAGTACGGTTTTCTGCGTGGGCTCGCCTTCGTCGTCCACATTCAGAGAACCGCGCCGCGCCGGGATGGTGCCGTCATCCACCACCGTGCAGACGTCGGAAGCCACGCGCTGTCCCATCTTGCCGCTGAAAGCGGAAATGCCCTTGCGGTTAAAGTCCGCTTCCAGGCCGTGCCCGATGGCCTCGTGCAGCAGAATACCCGGCCAGCCAGGCCCCAGCACCACTTCCATTTCGCCCGCTGGCGCGTCCTCGGCATCTAGTTGCACAATCGCCTGCCGCGCCGCGTCTTTGGCGTAGTATTCCGGCGCGCGCTCGCCAGCGAAAAACTCCAACCCTACACGCCCGCCACCGCCGCTGGAACCCGACTGGAGTTTGCTCCCATCCTGCGCGATGGTAAAGACGTTGAGCCGCACGAGGGGTTGAAAATCGGTCACCACCCGGCCGTCCGAGCCGGCAATGAGCACGTGGCGGATCTGATCGCCGTAGGTCGCCCGCACCTGCTTGATGCGCGGGTCGTAATCGCGCGCTGCCTTGTCCGCCCGCACCACCAGTTCCAGCTTTTCGGAAAGCTCGCGGTCCGTGGAAGGCAGGGCGACGGGATAGAAATCGTGGTGAGGATCGAGGGTGCTGAGTCCCACGGTCGAGACGCGCGCCGGGCCGCCGGCAATGCGCGCCGCAATCCGCGCCGCCTTCAGAATTTTCTCCGGGTCCAGATCATCCGTATAGGCGTAGCCGGTCTGCTCCCCCGCCACCACTCGTATCCCGCACCCCATGGAGATGCCTTCGGTGGCGGTCTTCACCAGGGACTCATCCACCAGCAGCGATGACAAGGTGGTGTGCTCGAAATAGAGATCCGCGTACTCGCCGCCCTCGGAAAGCGCCGCCCCCAAGTATTGCGACAGACCCGCCTGCGTCACTCCCAGGCGGTCGAAGAAAAACCGGTCGGAATTGGCCATGCTGGTAAGCCCACCTCGTGTCCTGCGCGCCAAGTGCTAAGGGCCGTGCGACCATCACCCTGAATGTCAACCTAACATACCCCCCACGATGTGTCAATTTTGCGGGAGCTGGTAGAGGTTCGGGCCCTTCATGGGGTAATGCTTCAAATTGTCGGTGATTATACAGAGCGACATAAATGCTTGCGCATTCGGTTGTAGCGGCGGTCTCAGACCGCCGCCGTCGATCGGAGATCGACGCTACAATCCGGGCGCGCAGAGAGCGCCGCTACGGGTAATGCGCAGGGACTTATGTCGTCCTGTATAGAACAAGCTGGTGGCGGATGGCGACCGCTCCCTGCTTAAGTTCGGGATGATCCTCGTCCTGCCAACAGCCGGCACCTTGTTCAAGAGCCTTAAGTTGGCTAATCCGTATGAGCTCTT
>DATJVT010000392.1:0-7709 GCA_035501695.1 Terriglobia bacterium
GCGGCACTTTCTTTACCAGCAAGGTGGCGCGCATCGTCTTGAACGGATATCTTCAGTCGCATTCGCGAACGCCCCGCGCCCAGACCTTGACCGCCCGCCAGCGACAGGTGCTTCGGCTCCTGGCCTCGGGAAAAGCCAACAAGCAAGTTGCCGCCGATTTGGGCATCAGTCCAAAGACTATTGAAGTCCACCGCCGGGACATTATGAAGAAGCTCGAATTTGCCTCTTTTAGCGATCTGGTCCGCTATGCCATTCGGGAACGCATCATCGAAGCATAAGCCCACGTGATCCTAAAGTGAACAGCAATGGCTTATAGCCCCTGAGGCCGGTCCTCGTTTCCCCATAAATAATCCATGATTTTGTGCCTATGGGGTTTCAGGTAGGGTGGCGTAGGTGTTATTCCTATCTTGTTACCCCAGACAGCCTCTCATAACATATTCCCCGGGATCGAATAGGGGAAAGGGGCCGACACCGTGAACAGCTCACAGGGAAACTCTCAGGACGGAGAAAGAGCGTTGGGCCAGCCGCCCGTAACCCCCGCCATGAGGCCGCTGGGGCCGGTGGGGGAGATCACTTATCGCGTGCTGGTGGTGGATGACGAGCCAGGCATACGGCAAATATTGGCTCGGCTTCTGATGGGGGCGGGATATGTGGTTCGGACGGCCGCGGATGGCATCGAGGCGGTCGCGAAGCTCCGTGGTGGAAACTTCAACTTAGTTATTACCGACCTCCGCATGCCCCGCATGTCGGGTTGGGAGTTTTCCGCCCTTTTGCGGAGGCGCTTTCCGCAAATCCCCGTAATCGCCTTAAGCGGAGACGTCGCCCCGGAAGAAATGCCCGCCCGCGTGGCGGCCGATATGTACATGCAGAAAGATCCAGCCATTTTCGCGGAACTCCTGCCATCGATATCGGATTTGATCCGCAACCCTCCCGATCGGGCAGCGGGCAGGGATATTTCCCACGAATTGAAGTGGCCAACCGAGGGGAGCGACGGCCACACCAACTTCACCTGTGGAGACTGCTTGCGGTCCTTCCAAGTCCAGGCGAGCGGACAATCGTGGCGAGGTCTATGGACCACGGTCTGTCCCCACTGTGGAGGCATGGTCCGGCTTCCCGTTGCTTCCAGCGAGTCCCGTTAATCCTCGACGTCCTCCCTCCGGAGTTGCACGAATGGCAAGCACACGTGTGAAATCGCGTCAGGAAACCAACCTGACACCCTCGAGAAGTTCTACCGGATTGAAATGATCGTTCACTCCCGATAAGGGTCCAGGGCACGCACGTTTCGGAGCCAGGAGCTTCTCTTACTTTGCACCACCCTTCGAACACCAGTCTCTCGACTTTGTGGTGCGTTCGGCGGACTTGGACGCCCGCCGCCGCCGGCAAGCTGCGGCGCGCGCCGCCGTCGCATAGTGCGGGGTCTATATGACAAAAGTCTTCATTGGAGGATCGAGCCGCGTCTCACGGCTTGATGAGAAAATAAAAAGCCGGCTGGACGAAATCATTCGAAAACAATTGCCGGTTGTCATCGGCGATGCGAACGGGGCGGACAAGGCAGTTCAGGATTATTTCCACCAGCGCGCCTACGAGCAGGTGGAGGTCTTTTGCATGGAAGGGCACTGCCGGAACAATGCCGGCAACTGGAGAATCCGGTCCGTTCCGCCTCCGTACGGCCGGAAACACGACTTCGAGTATTACGCCGCCAAGGATCGCCTGATGGCAGAGGAAGGTTCCTTCGGCTTCATGCTTTGGGACGGGAAAAGCCGGGAAACCTTCGAAAACATTCTCAGGCTCGCGGAGGAGGGTAAGGAGGTTATCGTCTACCTGGCCTCGACAAAGGAATTCAGGACCGTAGGAAAGTGAGCAATTGGGATCGGTTCAGGCGGATCGATATTCAACTGTGGCTCTGAATCCGCGTTGAAGTGTGGCCGTCGGGTGCCGAACAAACCTCACACCTTGTTTAGCACCAGGTCGTGCACCTCGCTGTAGCCGTCGTACCGCACGCGATACTTATAGCTGCCGGAAGCGTACTTCGCCGTGTTCCATGCCGCCATGTGGTAACCCGCCTCGCAGATGGCGCTCGAAATCACTTCCAGGTTGTTGCCGCTGGAATCGAGGACCTCGACCAGCACCCATCCCCTGGCCGGGACGCTGAACTCGATGGCCACCTGCGGATTGTTCGCGTTGGGGTAATGCTGGTTGAGCACCCGCATCGTGGGCTTGGCGGGGATGTTGAGCTTCTTCTCGCTTACCTTGGAATAGTCGAACGGCTGGTTGCAGAGATGCCACAGCGGCTCCTTGCCGCGCTGGTGGAGATAGAAGCTCCGCAACGGCGTGCGGGTGAAGGCGGTGAGCGGCCGGCGTGCAGCCGTGCCATCCTGCCACTCATACACGGGAATATTCATGGGGTTGATCATGCCGAGCTTGCCGCGCTCGAGGGCGATGTGGAACAACCCGAAATTCCCCGGCTCATGCCCGCCCAGCCAGTGACCCACGATATCGACCAGGTAGGGGTTTTTGCCGAAGATGACGACGTTCGACATATAGTCCCAGGCCCGGCCGTCATAGTTGTTCTCGTTGCCGAAAGGATTCGGCCCATTGCTGAAGTCGCCGTCGTGGCCGTAGATCCCCTCGATAATATGCAGGCCCATGGGCGATGCGGCGTGGTTATCGATAGTCCGGTGCGCCCACAGTTCCATCGCCAGGGGAGTGTAGTAATACGCATCGTTATAGGCGGGATCGCTCTTCGGCACCTCCGGAGTATTCCAGCGGGGAATGGTGTGAAGGTGCCGCTGGAAATTCGCTTCCACCACTTCGTGGACTTTGGGATCGATGCATTCCTTGTTGATTCGCTTTTCCAGTGCTTGCAGGGCGTCAATGTCAGGCCACTTGCCGCAGTATTGCTGAAAGGGATCGGGATGACTCCCCTGCCAGTTCTTGGCAGTGAGGGTCAACCCCATTTCGTGCGCCTTGAATTTGGCCACATTCAGGTTCCATGAATCCCGCGCGTTGAAGGGCCAGAGGTAGGGGATTTGGTTATAAACGGTGCCGGCGGGAACTTCCTTCCAAACACACGCGCCGTCTTTTTTCGCATCTTCCGGGGTTTTGAGGGTGTCGGACACCGGGCGAACCGTCCCCCCCACCCGCTCGGCCATGGCGACGTATCCGCGCGGTCCGATCACCCCGGCGCCGTTGGTGTCGCGCATGTGCATACGGCCGCCCGCGACACCCAACTCCTTCAAGGATTCAAGCAGACCCTCAAGGAAGAACACGTCGGTGGCAATGCCCATCGTGTCCTCCAGGGTCAATCCTCGCTTCGGGTCCACCGGGTCGTGCGCGGTCAGATTCGGCTTGGTGGCGATGTTGTAGGTCACCGGAATGCCGGTGTGGTCCATTGGAACAAATACAGACCGCCCGAGCTGGAGTCCCGCCCGGCGGCACGCAACGGAATTCGTCTTGTAATCCACGTGCGTCCGCATGATGAAGACCGCCTCCGGATGCCGATCGACAAACGGATGCACGCCAAAATACCCGGACGGCTTCGATCCATCGGCAAAGACGGAAGTCCGGCTGATAACTCCCAGGCTGCCCAACCCCATGGCTGAAGATTTGAGGAAATTCCTTCGACTGACCATACCCGCCCCCTCTCCAGTGCTGCCGCGTACCGCCTAGCGAACCATGCCTCGACCGGGCACTATTGCCCGAAATCGAATCGTTTGGTCGGCGCAATCTTAGGTCGCACCATGGGCAAAGTCAACGCAAGGGGGGCTAAGGATCAGAGATCAACCGGGTCGGAGGCAGGTCGGAGATGGGAGGAAAATCCTCGCGGAGCGGCGCTAAGGTGGAGAGCAGCGCCAGAAGCGACTTCGGCGGGGCAGGCTCTATAATCATCCGGCTGCCCACTTTTCGCATGACGGCACCCTTACCCGGTAGTTCGAACTCGCGGGGGATACGCACGGCCCAGTTCCGCCCGTTCTTAGAGAGCCTGACGTGCCGTTCCACGATAGACGCAGTCCCGTTTGGCATATGCCTAAGCTCGCCCCAGAAAGCTCACCAGCTCATCCCGTGTAAACCCCACCTCCCTTAACCGCGCAATCAGGGTTCCTTTTGCCAGGTCCCGATTGTGCTTGGGCACGAGAGCCCGCCAGCGCCGGGACCAGGACAGTGAACCCGCCTTCAGGTTCGGGCCGGAAAACAACGTTGAAATGGTAGTGGTCCCTTTTCATGGGACGATTCTACAATAACTCAGATTCACTGCGAGAATGTGCAGGTGGCGGGATAGACCCGCTGCCATGAGTATTTCCGCAACCTCTAAAGCCCGGCGCCACATCCGCGTGCCCCGGCGGCCCTTTTTTCCTCCTGAACGGCGATCTGAAAAAGGGCTTTCCTACCGGTAGGAAATTTGCCGTCAGGTTTACGACACGTTGCCCGTTTCAACGCGAAAAGTGGCAGATTTTACTTGACAACTTACCTGGGCTCTGAGCCAGAATTATAGGAGCCAGGAGTCAAGTGTTAGGGGCTAGGGCGGGGGGGCTGGTGCGCAATCGAGCTGATAACGCGGGATATCCGGCCCTTCATGGAATCATGCGCAGACGCCCTGCCCCTGCCGGAAATATTATGCGGAAAATGAAGGTGCATCCGGGTATGTGTATGAAAATAAAAAGTCGAGTTGAATTGCAGCAGGTCTAAAAGTCCGTTTCTCCCAGCGGTTCTGAGGCAAAATGGGTCACATTCCGCCGGCAGTTCTCGCCGCGCTGCGACGCGGCCATTCCTTCCGCAAGCTTAGGACAGGCTCAGGCGGTTCCGGTCCCCGGTGGAAGCCGGCGCTACGGCGCAAATCAGCCCGGCACCCGACAAGGTCAGGAGTTTTTCTTAAATCACGACCTATGATAACGTCGAACCCCTTGGACCCAAAAACCGGCGGCGGCTACAGTCGGGATCGGGCTCCGAGACTTCCCTATCAGGAGATCTTCTATGCACAAGTCCAAATCCAATCGTCGTTCATTCATGCGTGGTTCTCTCGCCGGGACTCTCGCCGCGGGAACCGCGGCTTTCGCGCTTCCGGCCGGCGCGGCCGCCGCGCCGGGGGCACAGAAGAAGGTCATTACCCGGCCCGGCCAACCGATTACCCCGGCCTCGCTCTTCAGCCCGGCGATCCAATTCGGCGATCTGCTATTCGTCTCGGGCGCGGGCGCGCACGATCCCGAAACGCACAAGGTGGTTCCGGGCCCGATTGCGAATCAGGTCAAACAATGTCTCGAAAATATCAAGGCGGTCCTGGAGGCGGGTGGCTCTTCCCTGGACAAAGTGCTCAAGTGCACGGTGTTTCTTACCGACATTGCGAATTTCCAGGCGATGAATGAGGTTTACCACCAGTACTTCGCCACCAATCCCCCGGCTCGCTCGACTATTGCGGTAAAGGATCTTCCCGGCGAATCACCGGTGGAAATCGAATGCATCGCTTATGTGTAGATCACCGAGACGTCGACTCCCAGATCGGCGCGTTGGTTTTCGATGTCAAGGTTGAGCGGGCTACACCCCTCACCCTCTCCCTGGGGAGAGGGGTGAGAGAGGGAGGGGGTGCCGGCGAGAATATTCGGAGATGGACGGCATCCTATGAGCGTTGACTGCATCGGCGCATCCGGGCGAAGGAGGTTCTATACCCATGTCAAATCCTAGAAGTGCCTTGAAGTATCTGGCCGCGACGGGGCTTTCAGTGTCAATGGCGGCGGGCTTAGGCCCGGCCCAGACGCCGCGGTACGACCTTGTCGTCAAGGGGGGACATGTCATCGATCCGGCCAATCGGATTGATTCCGTCATGGACGTGGCGGTTACCGACGGGAAGATCGCCGCGGTGGAAAGCGGTATTCCCGCCTCCCAGGCGGGGAAGGTCGTCGATGCCAGCGGGTTATACGTCACCCCCGGCTTGGTTGACATCCACGTTCACGTGGGCAATGGCGGTGCGCCGCTCGACTGGTTCACTCCCACGGGCCGCGCTCACATCCAGCCCTGGGGTATTCCGGCCGATCTCTTCCTGACCTACGGCGTAACCACCGCGGTGGATGCCGGCAGCAGCGGCGCGGACACTTTTCTGGCCCTGAAGCAGTTGGTGATGGATAACTCCAAGGTCCGCGTACTGGCGTTTCTCAATATCGTGGCGGACGGAATGAGCGGCGGCTTGGAGCAGGACGTCGATCAGATGGACGTGCAGAAATGCCTGGCCACCATCAAGGAATACCGCCAGTACATCGTCGGGGTGAAAACCGCCCACTATTGGACGTCGAAGCCCTGGGACGACCTGCACCAACCCTGGGCGGCCGTTGACCGCGCCGAGGCGTGCGGGAAGGAAGCCAATCTGCCGGTGATGTTTGATTTCTGGCCCCGCCTGCCGGAGCGCTCGTATGACGAGTTGATCCTGTCGAAGATGCGCCCGGGGGATATCCACACTCATGTCTTTGCGCAACAGTTTCCGATCGTTCTGGAGAACGGAAAGGTCAACCCGATGATGTGGGAGGCGCGCAAGCGTGGCGTCATCTTTGACGTGGGTCACGGCGCCGGCAGCTTCTGGTTCCGCAATGCCGTCCCCGCGGCGGAACAGGGCTTTTACCCCGATTCCATCTCCACCGACATACACTCCCGCAGCTACGTTGCCCACGGCGTCAACATGATCGATGTCATGTCCAAATTTCTCGCCATGGGAATGCCCCTGGAGGATGTCATCCGGCGCTCTACCGTCAATCCGGCGCGGGAAATCAATCGTCCGGAGTTGGGAACGCTATCGCCGGGGCGGGCCGCCGACATCGCGGTGCTCGAAGTGCTTCACGGGAAATTCAGCTACAGCGATGACGGGTACGCGCGCCTGGATGGGACCGTGCAGTTGCTCAACCGGATGACGATCGCCGCGGGACGAATCCTCTATGACCCGTCGGGTCTCAGCATGGTGGAGTGGACCAAGGCGCGCAAGCAGTACTTCACGGCTCCTGCCTCGGGCGAGGGTCCCCCGTCCCGGGCCGACGACTACCCCCGGGACTGAGACCCGGTTGACTATTATACTAGCCTCTCGCTTTGGCGGAGGCCAGCACCGCCTTGATCCTCTCCGCCACAATCAGGTCCTCTTCCAGTTTCATCATGAAGGGGGTCAGGGCCAACCCCTGCGGGTAGTCGTCAACCAGGACCTCGATGGCCGGGTCGCCCTCGCGCAGTTTGTCCCCGCATTGTTCCTTGGTTAAACCCAGATTCCCCTCGTCCCACGCGATGAAGAGGTGCGGCACGTGGTTGGCGACGTCCGGGACGAAGCGGCCGGTGGTGACGTTCGGGGTCGAGCGCAGGACGGCATCGATGCGGTCGAGCCTTCGCTCCCAGTCCTTCCATTCGGCGTCGTGGTCGACTTCCAGGTACCGCGCCACGGCGGCAAACATGCCGGCAATCTCTTCCTTGCCGACTTTGCAGGGACGCCCGAGGGTATCCTCGTGGGGGTTGTTGTTGAGGCGTGCCGCCTCGATCAGGTCTTTCCGCCCCAGCATCAGCCCGGCGCTTTGCGGCCCCCGCAGCCCCTTGCCGCCGCTGAAAGCCACCATGTCGAAACCCATACGGCAGTAATCGCTGAGATGCGAAACCGGGGGGACATCGGCGGCCGCATCGTTGAAGGTCGGAATGCCGCGCCGCCTGCCCACCTCGACCCATTTCTCCAGCCCGATCTTCCCCTTGTTCTG
>DATJVT010000393.1:0-10976 GCA_035501695.1 Terriglobia bacterium
TTTCGGACTTCGGCTGAGACTTCATTTCCGAATTCCTTGCTCATGACTCAAACGGGGGCCGACGTGTGTCGAAAGCCGCTTGGCCGGGCCCCAGCAGCATGCCAAACTTTCCCCACGGGCTCCTATGCGCATCATGGGTGCGGGGGTCATACAGAATGGATTGGGCCTGAAAGTCGACTTCCTGGATGCGATCATGAAACCGGAGTTTGATCGCACTTACCCTGTACACGACTTGGTTGCAACCGATAAGTCATTATTGGACAGTTTGATAGCTGGTGCGAAAGGGGGGACTCGAACCCCCACCCCTTGCGGGACCAGATCCTAAGTCTGGCGCGTCTGCCAATTCCGCCACTTTCGCGTACTTTATTTCTAACACTTTGCAAGCAATCACGCTAGCCGTTCCTCGTTTGGGGTCAGATTTAGGCAAATTGCTTGTACCCGTGTTTTCGAGGCGTCCACCCGACGGGTCGCCGTCGGCAAGCATCGCCTGCGTCGTGGCGTCCGTCACGTGGGCTTTCAAGACGATGCCATCACGGTCGGCCCGCACACCCGAAACGGACCCGACCACGCGGCCACCCGTGTCTTGAAAGCGCAAGGGCGACCTGACGCAGCGCCACAACTCGCCCAGGTCCAAATCGCGCGTGTCTGTCGCGACACACTCAATATCGGCGCCGGGCTGATTCCCCGTGACGCGAAGCTCGATGAGTTTGAAACCATTCATGGCTACACTCGCTCTGGCCGCAGACAACTACTGAACTTTCGCGGTCAGGGAGTGCCCGGCCGCCAGGGAGAAGTCCTTACGGGTCCTTACGGGTCGTCGCCCAGAAAGTGCGCTGGGCTCTCCGTTTTCCCGAGTGGCCACCCATTGGTGGTTCCCGGTCAGGGTCTGAAAACCTGTGGCCTATGCGGGTGCTGAACCCGTGTCGAGTAGCCCATCACTCTGAAGTCGGGCGCTTGCCCTTCACCACCAACAGGCCCGATGGATGGCTCACCGCTCTGAACGTCGTTGTGGAGGTTGACCCTCCGGGGGGAGAGGCGGTCCGGGGCACCATCAAGTCGATTACCGATCAAGACTTTGTACTCTCACCCGGCGGTTCCGTGGGCGACCGGCATTTTGCCTACGACCAGGCGCAGGGACTCAGCTTGGAAAAGCTTTCATACAAAGCGGCCGGCCAACCGGACCCGGTACAGGCTCGGCGAGTAGTGGCGGGCTTTGGCGGCGGAAAAGCGGTCCGGATCACGCTGGTGGATGAAAAGAAATTGAAGGGCAAGATCCCGACCCTGGACATGGAGCGATTTTCGCTACTGCCCAACTCCCAATCGGACCCTGTGAAGATTGCCTATACCGACGTGCAACAGGTGGGAACCGGGGGAATGGCCAAACGCATCCAATGGCTGATCCTGGCTGGCGCCGTTGGGGCCATGATCGTCGTGATCGCCGTCCTGGTTTCACGGACCAGTGGTTAGTGAACCGAATTGCCCTGGCGTTGCTTTTCTGCCGGCGTTCCGGCTCAAAAAGGAGGTGCCGGGGGCGGCCGGACTGCAACCGCGCCCCTCCAGTGTCAGGTAATTCCCGCACCTGCACGCGGCTGCGGCGCACGTCTCTCCGCCCTCAGCCTCACCGACAAGAAGATTAATGCGTCAGGTCATTTGGCACACTACATGCCCAACTGCAAATCATGGCGCTGCGGCGCCACCAACCCCTGGTCAAGGGGGTTGTCATGCAGAGATGGGTTGAGGCGTGTTTGTGTCTCCTCTTGGTTCCTACCTTCACCATGGCCCGGCAACCCCAGGATTCGTGGGAAAACCTCAAGCAGTTGCGGCCGGGGCAAAAGCTGGAGGTTGTGGATGTGGAGATGTAAACTGTAACCGGGAAGTTCGCGAACTTTACCGATGAGGCGATCACGGTAAAACACGGGAAAGACGATGTGACGGTGCAGCGAACGGAAGTGGTGCGCGTCGGCGTTCGCAACACTTCGCACCGTACGCGCAACATGTTGTTGGCGGCGGGTATTGGAGGGGGGATTGCCCTGGGGGCCTCCGCTGTGCCGCTGGGAATCAGTGGCAATGAAGGCAATAGCTGCGGCGCCTGCGCGGCGGCCATCGCAGCCGGCTTCGGAGGCGGTGCCGCCCTGGGTTTGTCCCTGACAGTCGAACCATCTACCGGGCAGGTAAGAAGAACTAGTGAGGGTTTCGCTCAGGGAGGGAGATGTCGTGCTCCAAAAACGCTGCTTGTTAACGCTCACCTTGCTGGTGGGAGGACTCACCTGTCCGATACGCGGTGCAGATACGGGCACCGTGCGGCCGTGGTGGATTATGGGCGAGTTCGGAGAAGGAGAGCTTCAACTCAGGTCGGACCAGGCAACCGGAAGCCGCAAGGCGACCTTTGCCCTGGGATTCGCCGGTGGTCACACCCTGGGGAGCCGGGCGCGGGTCGGGATGGAGGTGAACGGCTGGCTCTTACAGGCTTCCAATCTCAACGATCCCACTCAGGGCGAAAGCGTCAGCAACGTCTCCGCATTGGTTGACGTGTTCCCCATACCGAAGTCGTCCTTCTTCCTCCGCGGGGGGACGGGTGCCGCTTTCTATCAGAACAATCACCCCGACGGATACGGGGGAAACGGGTGGGCTTGGGCTGCCGGGGCGGGTTACGAAGTCCGCCTGGGCAGGAGTTTTGGGCTGGCCCCGATGGTGATGTACTCCGCCGGCAGCGTAGGTGACGTTCAAAATGTCCTGACGGTCGAGACCGGGCGGAGGTATTCGGTGGTCGAGTTCAAAATCGGTATTGTCGGGCATCTCGGCAAACCCAGGCAAATAGGCAAATAGCGCATCCATCACCACGGACGTATGCGTCCCCTGCCTTCCTCTGCGCCTTCCCCCCGGTTCCTGCAGTTTCATATCAGCAGCATCATAATCGGCCGATTGCACCTGATGAGAATTGCAGAATATGGTGGCAGACCGTAGCGCCAGCATCTTGCCTGCACGCGTCAGATGCCGCCAGGATGACGGGGCTCCGAAAGACGGATATCACCAGGCTGACGACGCTTTGCAACTGTTGCATTCTTCAGTCGCGCGTGTACAATGACTGCACTGCGCGGGCAGGTTGGGGTTCCCCGCGAGTGTCCACTCAGGCCCCAGAGGGAGAACTTATGCCTAGTCTGAAGTCCCTTGGTTACTTCCGTTGTGCCGGATGGGCCGCAGTCATGATGGGTCTGATGTTGTGCGGTCTTTCGTTCAGATCCACGTCCTTGTTTTCCACATCTCCGCAAATGCCATCGCCCGGATCCCTGGCTTTGGATAAAGTCCCGGAGGAGAGCCGCCCCTGCGTGAAATGTCATATGGACAAAGGCATCACGGGCAGCGCTATTCGCGACTGGCAGATCAGCAAGCACTCCAATGTGGGCGTGGCGTGCGCCAACTGCCACATCCCCGTGAAGGAAGCGGCGGCGGGGGTCATGAGCAGCGCCTCCGCCTGCGCAGACAAGAGGGTCAGGCGCGCCGTCTCGCCGCGTAACTGCGCCTTGTGCCACCCCGACAAGTTCGAGCAATTCTCCCAGGGAAAGCACGCGGTGGCCTGGGTGGCCATGACGGCCATGCCCACCACGGCCATGCAGCCCCATGAGTTGATTGAGGGCTTGAAGGGGTGCGGCGGCTGCCATCGCATCGGCCTGGACGAAGGCAAGTGCGACTCCTGCCACACGCGCCATCGCTTTGCGGCTGCCGAAGCACGGCGTCCGGAAGCGTGTATGACCTGCCACATGGGATTCGACCATCCGCAGTGGGAGATGTACTCCACCTCCAAGCACGGGTCGATTTACGCCATCGAGGGCAGCCATTGGAACTGGAACCTGGAATTGGCGGACTGGTTCAAGAATCCCTACCAGGCCTCGCTCGACCGGCCGCGCGCGCCGGTGTGCACCACCTGCCACATGCCCAGCGGCGATCATAGCGTGCGCACGGCCTGGGGATTCCTGGCGCTGCGCCTGCCCGAGAAGGATCCCGAGTGGCTCCAGTACCGGCAGAAGATCCTGATCGGGCTGGGAGTGCTCACGCCCGATGGCAAGCCGACGCCCCGTCTGGACGTCGTGAAGGTCGGCAAGTTGGCGCGCCTCTCGGCCGAGGATTGGCAGTCGGAGCGCAACCGCATGGTGGCCGTCTGCACCAGTTGCCACGCCCAGGCCTTCGCCCAGCAAAACCTGGAAGCGGCGGACTCCGTCATCAAAGACTCGGACAAGCTGGTGGCGGAGGCGATCGATATTGTCGAAAGTCTCTACACCGACGGCATCCTCGAAAGACCCAAGGACCGTCCCCCCGTTCCCGACCTGCTGCGGTTTTATGAAGTGAAATATCCCATCGAGGAGAAGCTCTATACCATGTTCCTCGAACACCGCATGCGCAGCTTTCAGGGGGCGTTCCACATGAATCCCGACTACCAGCACTGGTACGGCTGGGCGGAGATGAAGCGCGACTTGGCGGAGATTCGCGAAGAAGCCGCGCAACTGCGCGCCGCGCACGGCAAGGCGGGCGCGGGCGGGAGGTAGAACGTCCCCTCCAATTCCTGATACAGGTGTCAGGGGTACAAATAGACAGGGGTATAAGTACCTCTTGTATTGATGCCCGGATGGGCCTAGACTGACCCTTAAGATCAACCTCGCGAGGGCTCGGGTGCTTTGCGGGAGGTGTCATATGTCCATCAAAGCCTGCCTTGCAGTGGCGTTTTGTCTCTCCGCGCTGTGTGGAACGGCGTCTGCAGGCACGATCAGCCTCAGCTTCAGTGGCTCAGCGGACTGTCCGGCTTTCGACTTCTGCGATGATGCTTTCGGAGAGTCGGGGCCCTACTATGTCGGCGACCTTGCCTCCGGATGGGGAACGATTCTTCAAGTCACCGGCCCTGGCGGCCAATCCCCTGTGATTTCAGCGGGCAGTCTCGGTTTCACAATGGCGCCATCCCCCGATGGGTACTCTTACTGGGGTGGGGACGAATGGGGGAACTCGGGCAGCTCTGGGGCGGGTGGCGGCTTCATCATCACCGGGTCGGTCTTCGGGCTCGATCCTGGCAGCACGCTGCTCTCGGGGACTTTTCAGTGGGGTTGGTGCTCTGCCTGGTTCAGCTATCACGGATACGGTGAATCATGCTACTCCGGAATCCAAACCGACTATGTCAATCCCGCCTTGCTGCAGGGGCTCGGACTGCAACCCAATCTCGCATTTGTGGGATCGCTTACCGGCCTGGCGCAATATGAGATCGATGAAGGGGGATCCTCCCAGGTTGATGTCGACCTCGTTGCCACTCCTGAGTCCAATACGTTGCTCCTGCTGCTTATCGGTTCATTACTGTCACTGTATCTCACAAGCCTCTGGAAGGGACCGGCGGCCCCTGAGTCGCAACGGCATAGGACGTAGCGCAAGGGCCGCATAGCCGCAACCAACAAGCCTCACACCGGAAAATCGCCCCCCTCCCCTAGTTTGCCCTACGAGACTCCGGGATACCCGCTGTAGCCAACCGGACACGCCCTGGAACACATCTAAGCTAAAGGGTTGCGGGACGCTTGTGCAGGGCCTGGGAAGAACGAGATGAACTGGGAGATTGCCCCCTGGGAGGCAGCCGATGAGGTCGCGGGTCGCCCCTCAACTTGCAAGGATGTTCCACCGGGCAGTGCTCGCACTCCGCGAGTTTGCGCAGCGGCCCCCGATGGCCCTCCCGCGCGGCCCGCTCCCCGCGCGGCGTCCGCGCCTGGGGCTGGCGCTGGGCGGGGGATTCGCGCGGGGTATTGCCCATATCGGCGTCCTGAAGGTTCTGGTCGAAAATCAAATAGCCATTGACGCCCTGGCCGGAATCAGTGCCGGCAGTTTCGCGGCGGCGGCATTTGCGAGCGGTTGCACCATCGAGGAGTTGACCTTGGCGGCTCGCCGCCTGCGCTGGAGCAGTTTCGCCCGCTGGCAGTTTCCGCGTCTGGGCTTTGCCAATAACGAACGCTTTGAGCATTTGTTGACGGAAATTCTTCACTGCCGGACCTTCGAGCAGCTCCGCCTCCCCCTGGCGATTGTGGCGGCCGATATCATGTCGGGCGAAGCCGTGATCTTTCGCGAGGGCGACCTGATATTGCCTTTGCGCGCCAGTTGCAGCTACCCCGGCCTGTTTGCTCCCATCGAAGACGGGTCCCGGCTGCTGGTGGATGGAATGATTGTGGGCGGCGTTCCCGCCACGGCCCTCCGCGGCGTGGACGTGGTCGTTGCCGTGCACCTCCCCAGTACGGGACTTCGCGAACGCCCCACCAATTTCTTTCAGGTGGTGGGAGAATGCTTCCACATCGCCCAGCGCTTGAGCGAGTCAACCTGGAGAGATCACTCGGATTTGGTGATTGAGCCGCAGGTCGCGGATTTCCCTTGGGATGCCTATGCGCGCGCCGATGAGCTGATTCACGCGGGTGAAGTGGCCACCCGCAACGCCCTCCCGGCACTGCGCAAATTGTTGACCGAACCCGCGTCCGCGGCGACGGGCACGGTTCCATTCTCAGCCGCCGAAGGGGGCTTCGGCAGGCTTTCGACGTCACTAAACTCCTCGCCTATCCGGCCTGCGGGTGTGCAAGCTCCGCTGTAAGCCCCCGATTATTGTGATGCCGCCGGTTTCTTCGCCTTGGCCGCTTTGATGTCGACTGAAGCCACATCTCCGGTATTCTACGACAACTGACATCGGTTCCTGCCAGGCTGAAGCGAAATATGCCAACGGCCGGCATTTTCTCCCAGAATGCATTCCACGGCGCGCGCCTGAGAAGAAAGGTTGACGACCTCCAGCAATATCAGATTGCCGCCACTGACCTCGGCTGAGACCACGAGTCCTTCTCCGGCGTGAATGCCTTCGAATTTCACGTCGATCCACGCCTGTTGAGCGCCGCCGCTGAGGATGTGCAGAGTGTCGCCGGTGGCGTTGGCAAGCATCCCGTTGACCGACCAAACCATCGCTGCCGGGGCTGACATGAACCAGTTCTTGAAAAGCTCTCCCTGATACCAGACACGTTCCGGGATGCCGCCGAAGCAGTTCACGCTCTCCACCGTGTTCTGCAACAGCCCCGCAGCCCGGGGATCGCCTCCGCGCGCCAGGTCTCGCACCGCGCGATAGTTTGCCCACGGGAACGACTTCAAGGGAAAATGGCTGATGGCGCCAAGAAAGTTGTACAGCTTCATTTCGGGGTCGTAATTCTCCATCATTTTCGTGAGCGTCGGCTTCAAGGCAGGATGGTCGGGGAAGAGATCGAAGACCAGCGAACCCCAGTGAGGCATCCGGCCCCCTTCAAACGACTGCAGGACGCCACCAGCGTCCACGTTACCGTCCAATCCCCGGCGCAGTTTATCGATGATCTCGTCCAACCGCGCGATGGCCGGATGGCGTTTCAATATCCGGGTGGCTTCGCGGTAATCCATAAGGGCCCGCAGGATGACCGCGCAACTGAAGGTATCGTTTATTCTCGGGTGGGCGGATTCGTCAATGCCCTCCGCCGCCCGAACCATCAGGCGGTCTCCCTGCGCTACCAGCGTGTAGCCAACGAGGAAGAGCAGGTAATCTTCCATGATGTGAAAATGTTCCTCGAGGAAACGGGTGTCCTGCGTATATTGAAAATAAGAGTAGATCGCGTGCGCCCAGACCGCATTGCTGTAGGTCTCGCCCTCGGGTGGCCCTATGGGATCCGTGCGCATGAACTCCGTAATCCCCACCGTCCACTCCAGCCGTGCGCCCGGCGCCGATAAAAGCCGCGCCAGCTTGCGCGCCTCCTCATGGTAAGTTTCCAGATGCGCCAGGACTTTGCCGGCTTCCTGGTTGTTCCCGCAACCCAGCCACGCCGCAACGGCAAAGCTGCTGTCCCAGAACATCAGCCCTTGCCACAAGTACGGCAGGCCGCCGGCGGGCAGGTAACCCGACGGATGCAGAAGGGATCGCAACCGGTATCGGGCCGCGTCATAGACATAAGCGATTGCGGGATCGGGAATTTCCACATGGCTGACGGCAAAGTAATCTCGCCACTCCTTTTCATGCCGCTCCCTGAGGCGGTGGTAGCCTAACTCGCGGCATTCCGCCATCGACCCTTCCAGCGCCTCCTCGTAGTTGGCCTCATCTTCGTCATCGATCGCTGCCAGATAACGGGTGAAGGATTCTCCCCCGTGCAGCGTGCGCGTCTTGAGGTCGCCACGCACAAACACGCCTGCTTTCTTTTCCGCAGGCGCATCCGTTCCAGCCTCGCAATCGAACCACGACCTCGCACCCCCTTGGAATTTCCCCAGCGTGTAGCGATACATCATCAATGACTGCTTCGGCTCCACCTCCAACTCCGCCGTTTCCATCGGGATGGCAGGCTCGTAGCAATGCGGCGCCTCTTGCGGAGGCGAGTTCAGAAGGAAAACGATGGCCGCGCCGGAGGCAGGCGCCTCGAGAAGTTCATAGTGCTCCACCAGGACGTGCTGCCGCGTGAGGAAAGTCGTGACCTTTACCCGCAGCCAACCCTCACTTTGGTTGTCTTTCTGATCGTAGAAGCTGGTCAAGGTGGCTTTGCGAGGGTCGAAATACTGCCGGGAGTTGCGTGCCACCGCGCGCTCGCCGTTGAGCATGGGTAAGGAAGTGAACTCGAACAGCGGGAACAGAATTCCGTAACCGTAGGCATCCCGCGTCTGAACCCGCCGATCGGCTTTGAACCAGCCGCGGGAACGTTGCCATGACAGTGGCGTGCCGTAATCGTTTTCCGAGGAGTCGCCGCTCCCCAACCGGTCGATCATCATGGAGTCCACGCCGTTGGCCAGGCACATGGGGAAGTAGGGCTTGTCCGGCAGGCGGCTGCCCCACTCGGTCGTGTCAATGCGCATTTCAACTTGGGACCCTCGCCCCGCCGCTCGCCTCGGTGCCACATCCTGACCGAGACCGGCCTGGGCAAAACCGCCCGCTGAGCCCGCAACCTTCAGAAACGTCCGCCGGTCTATGCGCGCGCTATCCTTCACCACTCGCTTCTTTTTCCCCACGATACAATTCCTTTGTGGGATACACGATGTGACCACCGACCTGAAGAGGCTGCGGAAGAACCCATGATTTGCGTAGCGACGACTTTACGTCGCCATAACCCGATTCATTGCAACGCGCAGGTGGGGGGATAAACCCGCCGCTACGAGTTTATCCGCAGGCTCTGAAGGCCGGCGGTCTTCGGCAACTACACGGCATAATACGCCGCCCCTAAGCGGACGCAACCCTGCGATTGCGCATCAAATTGTAACCTGGAGGTCACAATTCGTAGCGCAGGCACACGCGTCCTTCGCGTTTGTCTGCGGCTCTTTGTCGCCATAGAGCATTTTATGATCGGATGTTGATTCGATGGTGGATGTTTCCATGTGATGAACCGCGGAGTAGCGTTGAAAGGCACGCAACTTCGCGCTTGATTGCTCGCGTCGTGGCATTTCGGCCATGCCACCCCCAAACTCCTGAGGCCTACTCCTTTTCCAGTTCGGCCTTCAGATTCACCTGCGATCCGGGCAACACCAAAACCTCCCGAGTCCACTGCTTAAACCCCTTCTGGCTGACGGAGATCACGTGCTTCCCCGCCGCTAGCTTCAATGTGGCCGGCGCGTTCCCGACGAAGTTCCCGTCAACGGCAACATCGGCGCCACCCGGAATCGCGGTTACGGAGATTTCGCCGGTATCAGCGTTCGCCGCCGCGGTGGGATGGGCACTCGGCGGAGCCTCCACGTGAGGAGCCTCCGGCTTTGTGGAAGCCTTCTGCTGCGACTCGCGTGCCAACGCTTCCCCGACCTGTTGGAAGAACTTGTCTGCCATCCGGTCCCCAGCGCCGAATGAGAAGCTGGCGTCCTTCCCGACGTTCTTCTTCTGGACACTGATTGTGAGCTTGCTCTTTCCGTCCTCCATCTGCTCCACGGACGCGTTGGCATTGAAGCCGTATGAAAACCCCGAAGTGCCGGTCTCGAAAGTAAGCATCAGGTTTTTCTCATCAACAAACGTGACGACGTGGCGCTCGCGTGCGGTCCGCAAGGCGGCCTGGAACACCTCCTGCGGCGTGTTGTTGAACGCCTTTTCCTTTGGTTTTGCCAACAGCCCGGAGCAGAATAGTATGGCGGCGATCATCGTGGCGAGCAAGCGTAATGGGAATCTTAGCGTGGCCACCATTCGTTCCTCCCTCCTGGATTCCATCACTTGTTGGATGGCTTCCCGGGATTTCATTCTGAACCGAACCTTCACTTTCCGGCGGCCAAATCCCACTTCCGTCCCTAGGTCGGGAATTTCCGTTTTGGATCTCGCCGACGCCCCCCACCATACATCTGATCGGCACCCAATACAACGGCGATTGGGAGTGACACCGTTTGTTCTCTTTCAGTTGTTCCGCGATTCCGTCTCGCACAAGTGACCATTCGCCTCTCTGCGGCGGGCGCCTGCGCCCGCACTCCTGCATGGCCAAGATGGCCATGCCACGTCCACCATGGCCAGAATGGCCATGCCACGTCTCTGGCCGGAAGCGAGCTTCCGGTTGCAAAAAGCGGCAGCGAGCTGCCGCACTCCCAAGCGCCATTTCCCAAAACCCGTTTCCTACCGGTAGGAAATTTAGAAAATAGTTTCAGACAATGTGGCCGAATTTGGCCGAAAAAGGCGCGATTCCGCTTGACTTCGCGCCGCCCGGTCATCACGCTTATACATGTAGACTATTATACGGCTCACCCGTGGCCTACTCCCTTGTGAGACAGGCCGGCAAGATCTGTAGCGGCGGTCTCCGGCCGCCGGACGGGGGGGCCGAACACGGTTCGGCAGGTCCGTACGGGCACGCCATGGCGTGCCCCTGCGTCGAGCCGAGATCGACGCTCCAAGGAGGTTCGCATGTTTCAAAAGCGTTCCATGACCGATAAAAACCTGGCGGCGCATCGCGCCAACGCCCGGCTGTCGCGCGGCCCGGCGACGGCGCGCGGCAAGGAGTACATCCGCGCCGCCAATC
>DATJVT010000394.1:0-3984 GCA_035501695.1 Terriglobia bacterium
GGTTTCAGCGTCACCTCCAGAGAATGAGTGTCGGCCTTGAGCTCCTCTTGATTCTCTTCCGCGGCGTTTGCCAACCACGCGCGATCGATGCTGAAGAGCGGCAGGGTTAGACGCGCGGTAGCGGTTGTTCCTCCCGTTTCGAGCAGCCGGATCGCAGTTCCATTGCCATCTTCCGCCACCTTCCAGTTCTCGATGGCTACGTTGGGGGCGTCCACGCTGAGGAAGGAAGTGGGCTCCATAGCCAAAGGCCGGTCCGGATTCCCGAATTTGTCGTTGGGAAGCAACTGGCCAATTTCCAGAGGTGTCATCGCCGCCCGCCCGAGCCTGGCCAGGTCGGCCGGAGCCAGCTCGCGTCCGCTCGTCATCACGTAGCGATATACGAAATCACCGCTCTGCACGCGGCGGAAATTGGTGTGCCAATAGTTGTTCAGAGCATAGGAGAAGATCGTGCCGCTCTTGGCTTCGAATCGTTCCGGCCATGTGCCGCGAATGATGTCGCCGAGCGTCACCAGGGGCGCATCAACCGGCACCAGGCCAACGCTCAAGTCAGGCGAGGCGACCTTCACCCAGTGCTGCACCGTAAACCACGCGGGATTGGCGCCCTTGAGCGCATCGCGAGCAGGATTCACCCACCCGTTCTGGATTTCGTAGCTGAACTCCGGCGGCGCGGCGGCAACCGGGAAAGCAAAATAGAGCGCCTCTTTGGTGTCGACCGGGTCTTTGCGCAAGCGGTTGATCAACTCGATTTTCTTCTCCTGGTCGAACAGTATGATTTCCGACTCGATAACCGGCGCGTGAGGGCCACTCGTCTGGTAGGTCAAAACCTGGCCATACGAAGTCTTGGTGACGCGGGTCACCGAGCCGCCGCTGGAAGTTCCGACGGTCAGGTTCGCGAGGGGGAGAGACTTGCGAAGATAAATCAGTTGCGTTTCCCCGTCACCACCCGACACATACAGGTACTGGTTGAACCGATAAGGGCTTGATGTATCCACCAACTCGCGATTGAGCTGTTTATCGTAGACGCTCTTGATTGCCCCCACGGCGGGGTCCAATTCGATCTTGTAATACGCATTCTCGATTGTGTTTGACGCGGGCAGGACCTCTTCTCCCGCACGCGTACCGCCTTTGCGGGGTACCGCCAGGTAGCAACGGTAACCCATGGAGGGCACGTCGCGGGCGAGAAACCGCACGTGATCGTACTCTGCATGGTGAGCGAGGACCTCCACTGGTACCGGTCCACTCCCCGGGGACTCCACAATATCGTAATTACCTTCCAGGTCGGTTTCCACCAGTCCGCTCCGCGTCCAGTTCAATGAGTTGAAGACCACACCCGCCGGCGCCGGAGTGTGAATTTGATCCGCCAGTTGGCTCAGTGCTTGATCGAGAATGGCATTGACGCGCTCGTGGCCGTCCACGGCGAACTGATCCTTCGTGGCAAGCTGGCGAATCGACTCTTCGCTCTCGGGCCGGGAATAACCGCCCCAAGAAGTGAAAGTGTGCTCGGCATAGAGCACCAGATCATCCCACATATGGCGCACCTGCCCGGCCGGGCCCGATACGTTGGTCTGCAGGAACGTGGCAATGGTGGCCAGCTTTTCGGCCGAAGGCGCCCGCTGCTGACTGGAGCGGTCGATGGCGAGATAGTGCGCGTCGGTCCCGTAGCCATCCTCCCAGTAGGGGCCACCGTCGCCCGTCACCGTCGCAAGTTGCGAGCCGAAGTGCTCTTCGATGTAATGCATGTAATCGGGGAAGGTCGCCAGGATCATCCTGGGATAGGCATATTGGGAGTTCCACTTCTGCACGAATTCGGGTTCGCCCGGAATCAGGTCGGTGTTCTCGATCTGGCTGCCATACATCAGGACGGCGTCCGGCTTGTAAGAGGGGGATTGATACTGCTGGAAGAAGGTCGGGAGCGACTCGCGGCACGCTGCCTCCTGTGCCGGGACACCGCACACGAAAGAGAGCTGGAAATACTGCCGGGAGTAGGACATCAGCACCTTGCTGCCGTCCGGCCCCTGCCACCAGAAGGGAGATTGCTCATTCCAACGCCCATGGATGAGAATGGGCGCGCGATCGTTATTGCTGGCGGCCAGGAAATACTTAATTCCCAGCGCGTGCAGCACCGAGGGGTAAGACCAGGTGTAACTTGGAACGTCTGTGATGTTGACGTAATCGATGGGGGTTTTCTCTTCCCGGTTTAATTGACGGGAATACTCCGTCGAGTGGATCAACTCTTCGAGGGAGGGGTAGCCAGTCATCAGGTTGGCGAGTTGTGCGGGGATCGCGATCTTGCCGTCGCGGACGAAATTGAGGAAGCGGGCGCGCGCCTGGGCATTGCGCGATGCAAGATACTGGCGCGCAATCCAAGACCCATCCAGACAAAAGCGCATCTCCGGGTGAGCGTCAATTTCATCCAGGAGCTTATCGATGTTGCGATTGTGGATCTCCGCCACCTTGCCCTGATAATCCGTAAAGCCGATATCCAGATGCGCGTGGGGAACGACGTAAGCGGTCCACTTGCGCTGAGGGGTCAAATTCAGATGCTGCGTGCGCGTCCTGCCATTGAGATGAATGGTTACATCGACGCCAGTAGGTCCGCTTAATTCTGGGATTGCCAAATCATGCCGCCATTGGCCGAAATCGGACTGCGCGCTGATGGGACTGCTGATCTTCTGCCCGGCCACCGCGAGCACGATGTCGCCCTTGCGGACCGGCGCGTCGAAGCTGACTGTGACATCCGCCATTTCCGCAAGGCCACTGCCTTGATGGGTGTAGAAGATCGTCGGCTCAACGCTGGCTTGGGGCGCGTCAGCGGGCTTGGCGTCGGGGTCCTGAAGAAGACGGATGGCATCATAGGAGAGCCACGAATCGCCCTCCCCGTCCTTGGCGTCATCCAGTGCGGTCAGGACAAGTTTGTTCTCCCCGGCCTTAAAGAGGCGCGTGGGGAGTTGCATTTCCTCCCGGGCGTCGCCGTAGATCGGCGAATCGGCGCCAAAATCGCCCGGGTAGTAGCTCACTTTGCGATGGAAATAGAGCACTCCCGATTTTCCGTTCAGTTCCACGCCCAATGCGGGCACGCGCGAGTGGGAAATGATGACCGACACATCCAGCCGATAGGCGCCTTTTGGCGGGGCATCGAGGTTGAAAAGGATCGTATAAGGGTGAGGCCGTTTTCCGGCTTCTTTACTGAGGGAGCCGGGTTGTTCGGCGGGCCAGATCTTAGTGGGATCATCCTTGCCAATTGTGACCGTGGGGTTAGCCTGAGGGTCCGTAAAGTCCACGCGCCCCTTGAATTCCAATGACGATTGGTCGAACTTGCCCATCTGCCAGACCGTGCGGTCGGCGGCCTTGAGCGGCAGGACCCCTGCCAGAACTGAGACCAGAATCGATGAAGTCAGAATTCCCATCTTTCGAGAGGATTGCATAAGAACCTCCAATGGGACCACAGGGAGCAGCGCCTACCCCTGTCGCCCTCATCCATTATTACGAAAACCTTGTTGCTATTCTTATTGAACCCGGACCGTCAGGACCGCATGCGGCTGGAAATCCAAGCGGAGAGTATTGCCTGCCAAATCGACGGGTTTCAGATCATCTTCAACCGCATTACACAACGTGGCAGATTGCCGGGCAGCGCGCGTAAACTTAACCGATACCTGCGTGGACTTTCCTGCAATCTCCTGAAGCCGCAGGATGGTGCCGCGGCCATCCTCCGCTACCTTCCAATCAACCAGTACGATGCCGGGTTGGTCGATTTCCAGGAACCCCGCGCCTTCGGCCGGCAGCGGGCGCGGCGGGTTCCCGACCTTGTCCTGGTCCATAACATAATCCAACTCCGCGGGCCGCATACTCTCCCACCCCAAGCGCGTCAGGCCCGCGGGGTCCAGGTCGGCGGAACTGGTCATCACGTACCGAAAGACAAAATCGCCACCTTGCGCAGCGCGATAATTCGTGTCCCAATAGTTGTTCATGACATACGAGAAGAGG
>DATJVT010000395.1:0-2042 GCA_035501695.1 Terriglobia bacterium
TGCGCGGGCTCCAGAGGTTATCCATGGACTGGGCGAAAACCGAGGGAACAGGGTGAACTCCCGCGCTGGCAACCTGCTGCGCGAAGGTACCGCCGGATCCGAGAAGCAGGCTGCTGAACTGAAAGCCACTGTTTCCCCAGGGACTATGGTTTGTATAGTCGTCGTAGCGCATGGACAGGGTCAGCGAAAGGTTTGATTTCACCTTCCAATCGTCCTGACCGAAAAAGCCAAAGGGCGTGGATTGCCCGCCAAATATGACGGTGCCGGCCTGGCCGGTGAGGGGATTGTAAGCGCCCACGGTTTCGTTGACCGGATTATCCTGCACCAGATCGAGCAGGCTGTTGAATGTGAAGGTAGGCCGCACGTTGACTGGGGTGAAATCCCCGTGCTCGATGCCGTGCCCACCATCAAAGCCGAACTTCAAGGTGTGCTTGCCGTGAACCAGGCTCAGGACGGAGCGCCAGTTGTACATCGGGCCGCGGTATTCGCCCGGTCCCCATCCCCCGCCGATGTGGAAACCCTCGCTGCCGTCGTTGATGCCAATTTCCGGCACCTTGAGGTTGGCGTCCTGGCCGTTGGCGCCGCCCACGCTGGCGAAGGCAAAGCTGGATTCCCACAGCAGCTTGGAGTTGAAAGTGTGGGTGAAATCGGCCTGGCCGTAGCGGTTTCGCATGATGTCGAGAGCCTGCAGGCCGACTCGCGGAGAGGGCTGTTGCTGATCGAAAGAGTCGTTGTAGTAGCTGAGGTACAGCCGGTCTTTCTGGGTAAAGTACTGGTCCAGGCGGAAGTTGTATTGCAGCGCGTTGTAAAAGGGGTTGACGGAGAAATTGCCATGGTCGCGGACCGCCAGGCCGCAGGGAATGCCGGTCGCGGACCCCAGGCCGCAGTTGGCAGCGCCAAAAACGGCCTGCGCCGTATCCACTGTGCCGTTTGAGACCAGGTGATTCCCGGGGTAGAGCGTGAGAATCTGCGTCCCGGTAGTGTTAGGGAAGTTCGCCTGCGCCCACTGGACAAACGCCGGATCTTCAAACGTTACCGTGCTCGCCGCCGGGGGCTGCTTCGACCACAGCTTTTCGACATCGGCAAAAAAGAATGTCTTGTTCTTCACAATCGGTCCCCCCAAGGTGCCGACCAAATCCTTGCGGGCGAACTTGGGAACGGTGGTGGGGCCGAAATCCGGCCTTGCTTGCAAATCCTGATTGTCGAAAAAGAAGCTGCCGGTGCCATGGAACTGGTTTGTTCCCGATTTCGTGGTCACCTGGATCAGGATGGAGCTTCCCAGATTGTTTTCCGCGTCCCAGGAGTTGGCCTGCAAAGTGGCTTCCTGCACCGCGTCAGGAATGGGAGCAAGGATGATGTTGCCATTCTGAACCGGGCTGGTGACGTTCATGCCGTCTACCATAACCAGGTTGCCGGTGTAGCTGCGCCCGTTGGCGCTGAGTTGCGGCGTCTGCGTGCCGAAATTATCCGCGCCGCCGCCGGGCGATTCGCCGGGACCACGAGTGCCGGTGCCCACCACGCCGGGTGTTACGGCGAGGACATCCCAGAGATTTCGATTGCTCGAGGGCAGGTCTCGGACCGTGCTGGCGGAGAGCGTCGCCTGTAACCGGCTCTCATCCACGTCCAAAACGGGGGCCTCGGCCGTCACGGTTAAGGCCTGGGTCGAGGAGCCCAAGGGCAGGGTGATGTTGATCCCCTGGGTTTCCGCCGTGCTCAAGGTGAGATTCACCTCGGTCTTGCGAAAGCCCGCAGCTTCAGCGGAGACTACGTAGTTGCCCGGCTGAAGGCTGCTGAAGCGATAGTTACCTGAGCCGCTAGTGGTGGTGGTTTGAACGACTCCCGTTTCCGCGTTACGCAACTGCACCGAAGCTCCGTTCACAGCCGCGCCCTGCGGGTCAGAAATCACCCCCTGAATGTTTCCGCTGTACTGGCCAAAGCAGAAAGTTGCCAATAAGATCACGAGCCCCACGCGAGAGCCCAATGCAAGAACTCTTGTACTCATATGCCCCTTTCGTCGAAGCAGACCTTGAGCTTGAGAACTC
>DATJVT010000396.1:0-4504 GCA_035501695.1 Terriglobia bacterium
TTTTTGACAGTAGGGGGTGGGCTTGCCCTCCCCCTCATGGTCGTGTCGACCACCGCCTTTTCCGCGGGCCATCGGCCCGCCAGGGCAGGGCGAGCCCAGCCCCTACGCCTCATGGCCGAATCGGCCATCGTCCTTTTCCGCGGGCCATCGGCCCTCCCCCTACGTCCCGTCCCCTGGCCATTCCGGGTTTTCCGGGTCTTCCATCCATCGTTGCGGGTTGTGGATGATGTAATCCCGAATGGCCTCTAGCTCGCCGACGTCTCGAATAATGTGCTCGTAGAAATTCTCATGCAGAGGGTGTGCCCCCGGACGCAACATGAACTTGTTGATGGCGATGGTGCTAATCGATTTAAACGCTCCCACCACATCCCCCATACTTACCCGCTTCGTAGGGGTAGGGCTTGCCCTCCCCTGGCTTGCCCTACCCCCATGGCCGTCCCGGCCATCCTCCTGTTTCGCGGGCCATCGGCCCGCCAGGGTAGGGCGAGCCCTACCCCTACGAATTTCAAATCGGCCCACAAAATCTTCGGGGGTCGGCTGAATAATGGGGGCGCCTGTGGCCACCGCCAGGGCCGGCTCTAATCCCGGACCGGGCAAAACAAATATCGCGTGCAAATGGTTGGGCATCATCTGAAACGCATCCAGGACCAGCGACCCGAACCGCTGGGGCAAGGTGTCCCAGATTCTCTGAACAATGCTTCCCTCCTCGCTCAATTTCATTTCACCCTCAACGATTTGGCCGAACAGGTATTTCCCGTCCTGGGTGCAGATGGTGATGAAATACGCGCCGCCACCGGCGTAGTCATATCCGCGCAAACGAATGGAACGTCGATGATGAATGCGCGGATCGTAGGTCATATTTCCCTTTCCCTGATGGCCGTATCGGCCATCGGCCCGTTCCGCGGGCCATTGGCCCGCCGCCGATTGTAGAGGGACGGCTCGCCGCCCCCTCTTCAGCTCGCCCTGGGCGCCCCGCGTGGGTGCCGGCGGGAAGACCCGGCGCTACCAAAGAATCCGTTACCAAGGCATCCGTTAGTTTATCTTGGGAGAGCGGGGGAGGAGAGGTTGGTGAAGGCAGGTGATGGGGGAGCACACGACGTCGATCTCTACGCGCGCCAGCCCGGCTTCCAGGAAGCCGAGCTTCTTCGCGGCCGCCCAGGAGACGTCGATCACCCGGCTTTCAATCCCGGGTCCGCGGTCATTGATCTTCAATAAGGTTGACTCCAGGGTCTTTAGGTTCGTAACCCGTACCGTGGTGCCCAGGGGGAGGTTCCGGTGTGCCGCTGTAAGTCCATCTTTATCAAACAGTTCGCCGCTTGCTGTGGGTTTACCCTGGCGCTCGATTCCGTACCAGCTGGCTAATCCAAGCTCCCCCCGAGGCGCCCGCACGATCTTGGAGATCGGCCCGGAGTAGGCCGGCGGTCGTGCTTCGGACTTCGGCAGCAGGACGATCATTCCTGCCACCGCGCAGCCCATTACCAGTTTCCGCATTCAACCTCCGAGTAACGATATTCCTTCACCCAGCCAAAGCTGGATAAGACGGTTTATACGCGTGAAGGATTGTTAACGAACTAATCCTACAATTTTTCGTATTTTTTTGTCAAGGCTAGTCTGAAACCGGATTCCCAATCGCGCCGGCCGAACCTACCAGGCGGTAGGTAGCCAATGAGAGGGCCACCGGCTGGATAACCTGGGAGTAGAATCGCCGATTATCAGAGACCCAAGTAAGCCCCCGGTTCTTGGCGGTCCCGACTGGGCAACCGCTGCTATCTCAGGGCCGGAACCAAGGGAATTCCTTGAGCGCCTGATGGCTGGGTGAGTCCCAGCAAGGCGGACAAAGTAGCTGCCAAATCAACCGGTTGGCAGGCATTCGGGTAGAATCCCGGCTTGAAAGGGCTACCCCATAAAACCAGCGGAACCTGGGCGTCATAGTTCCAGGGAGTTCCGTGTGTGGTGCCCGTGGCGCTTGACGAGGGGACGGCGTAGGGCTCGAAGACCAGAAAAACATCGCCGCTGCGCTTGGCGTTGAAGCTGTTGGCGGCCTTCCTGGCGATGGGTGTACTGGGCAAGCTGCCTGTCAGGAACTGCGTCCGGGTGAAAGCCGCCGCCACGTCCGGCTGCGAGGACGCAGCCTGGGCCGCGAGTTCCTCCGCCTTGGATTCGGGGACGTTCGCCTTCTTCAACCTTTCCTGGTTCAGGAAAATATAAGTCTCATCCTGATCCTCCACCCATGGGCCGGGTCCAAACGCGTGTGCCAGGGCATTCTCCACCGCGGCGCGGACGTTCGCCGGCGTGGCCATGCCAAGGCCAAGTTTGTGCTGCTGGATAAAGGCCGGCGAGGGGGCCACGCCGTGGTCGGCGGAAAGCGCGATCCAAACGTTGTCTAATCCGACCAGTTTGTCCAATTGATCGAAGAAGGTTGCCAGGTCGCGGTCGGTCCGGAGCGTGGTGTCCGCCACCTGGTCGCTGTAAGGCCCAAACCGGTGGCCAATGTAGTCGTTGACGCTCAACGACAAGGTCAAAAGGTCCGTTTCCGGACCCTGGCCCAGATGCTCGCTGCGGATGGCTTCGGTCGCGAAGGCCAGTTCGACCTCATTCATAAAGGGCGTGTTGTCAAGCCAATCCAGGAACTTCGGGTCGGGGCAAGATTCTCCGGCGGAGGGCTCGAAAGCCGAGAAAGTCTTGCCGGCCGCCCCGGGGGTCTCCGCCAGGGCCTGCCACTTCCGGCCGCAAAACTGGCTGACCGGCGACCGCTGATTGAAGTCATCCACCCACGCCGGAAGTGTGGGCATGTAATAGGTGCTAGTGACAAAACGTCCAGATCCCACGTTGTACCAAAACGCGCCAGAAGCCGCATGCCCGCCCATCAAGATCGCTGCCCTGTCCTTCAGCGATATGGAGACCGCACGGGCGCGGAACTCGGTCGCCATCCGCAGTTCGTCACCCAGAGTCGAGGCGGTCAGGTTGCGAGGCGAAAACGCCGGAGAAGCGCTGGCCTTCTCTCGACTCGCCACCAGGCGCGTGCTCAGATCCTCGACGCAATAAACCTCACGTTTCTTATCGCGGTCGTACCATTCGTTTTCAATAATTCCATGCGCCCAGGGGTAGGTTCCCGTGAGCAAGGTCGCGTGTCCGGGGCCGGTAATGGTGGTGGCGTAATCATAGCGGCAGTCGGTGAAGACCGCGCCACCGTCCAGCAAGCGATTGAATCCGACTTTGCCGAAGTAAGGCCGGAAGCGAATAAGGTAGTCGTAGCGGAACTGGTCGATCACCAGCACCAGGACGAGCTTGGGGCGCTGGGGCAGGCCCGGACTCGACTGGGGCCGCAGGGGCGCGCTCCAGACCACGAGGGCAATTGCAATCTGCAAGGCGGCAAGGATTCTCTTAGGCACTTGGTTCCTCCGTGAGTTGGACCTGAGAGTCTACCAGCCTGGTGGCCGAAAAGCACCGTCCTATTGAAAATCTGCCATCGCAACCGATTCTCGGCCCGCCTTGGGTTCCTCAGAACCCCCACAATGCATTAAGAAGTAATAGGTTAGCAGGACCGGGTAGGCCGCCGGGTTTGGCACGCCTCTTGCCGTTTGAGGGGGTGGACTTATGAAGCGGTTCTTCGAGGTCCAGGGAGGTAATGAACATGAAAAGCTTGGCGCTAATGGGTTTGCTCGGAATCTGCTTGATGGCCGCCCCAACAGCTCAAGCGCAGCCGGTGTCGTTCGGTTTCAGCGTCGGGGTCGCGCCGGCCGTGGTGGGGCCGCCCCCGGTTTGCACCTATGGCTACTATTCCTTTTACCCGTATGCTTGCGCGCCCTATGGGTACTATGGCCCGCAGTGGTTCGTCGGCGGGGTATTTATTGGCGCGGGACCCTGGTTTCACGGTTATTCCGGCTGGCGGGGGTACTATGGCCACCCAGGTTATGGGGCACGCGGGGGCTACTATGGCCGCCCCGGTTACTACGGCCGTTCGGGGTTCAGGGGCGGATTCGCGGTTGGCGGTCCCGCCCACTATGGTGCCGGCGCCGTCCGGGGCGGGATTCATAGCGGCTACGCACACGGTGGCACCGCCTGGAGTGGCTCGCGCGGCGGAGCGTTCCATGCCGGCGGCGGATTCCACGGCGGCGGCTATCATGGCGGCGGACATCGGTAGACGGACCCGGAAGATTCAGGCCTCGCCGCATGTGGCGTGTACCCCGGTGGCAAGTCAGTAGATTCCAATTCAAGGTGAATGATCAACGGCCGGCAGCCCCACTGCCGGCCATTTTGCTTTTGCGGCGGTGGGCTTCTTCTATCCTAAAGACTGCGAGTGATAGCATGCCGCGCAAATTGGTCATTCCAGACGAGCGGGGCTATAAGGTAGCAAAGAAAGGAGCAGCGCGCTTAGGGACCTCGAGTTCGTCCGCCGGGACATCCACAATGCGCTCCCAATCTACTATACCTTCCCTCATCAAAGGCTCCGTTCTCGATTGGAACGCCAGGATCGGCTTGTGTTAAAATCGCGCCTCAACTG
>DATJVT010000397.1:0-7168 GCA_035501695.1 Terriglobia bacterium
TTTTCGTACATCTGCGCCACCGGGCAGTGATTGCAGCTAAAAACAACGGCCAGCACTTTGCTTGACGCGTAGTCTTTGAGGCTGTGCGGGTTTCCATCAACCCCCGGCAGCGTGAATGGGGGAGCCGGCGAGCCGATCTTCAGAATGGGCGGAACATCCGCCTCGGGGTGAGCCGGTGGATTGTCCTGCCCCCTTGCTGCAGGGGGTTGCAGAGCATTCAGACAAAGAGCGAGCAACACGGCCAGGAAGAGTAATCCCCGCCCGGGGATTCCAGTTTCAGAACGCTTGCGTATGATTCCGGTAAAGTACATTGTTCCTCCCCCTTCAGTAATGATTCGCCCGGGAAACCCAGACACGGAATCGCGTTTCCGCATCAGACGGACAAACGGCGTTTTCTACTTGTGATAGGTTGCAAGCGCCGCCGTATCTCCCAGGTCGCCCAGAATCTTTTCGAGGCCCGCCAGGTTGATTTCCAGCCCGCGTTTGGCGTCCGGATCCGTATCCTCATTGATAATTCCAATCGGACCGCGGTATGTGCTCTTCCAGATGATGGAGATCATATTCTCTTCGCTGTCACCCTGGCCGAGGGGAAAAATGTGTTGATCGCCCTTGCGAAGTCCGGCAAGGTTCAACGCGATGAGATGGGGAAGGATCCGGGGAAAGAACTCCGGGAAGCGGTCGATCTGATCCTGGGCGTGATTGAAGTTGTAAACCAGGCCGAGATTCTTGGCCTTCACGCGAGCGAGAATCGCCAGTTCATTGTCCGGCTCGCCGTACCATCCGTTGTGATTGTACAGGCCCACCGCATCGCCCTCCTTGGCCGCCTCCGCAGCGATATAGGAGATGGCCTGGGAGGCCTGATCGACTTTTTCCTCCTGGCTCAGCGAGTCGAAACTCCGGTCGGGGACAAACATGACCCAGAGCTGCGTCTTGAGGTGCCGGCGGTGCAGCAGATCCAACACGGCCTGCACGTTGGCATCGTGCGCCGGGTCTTTCGTCGTGGTCATCCAGAAGGCGGTCAGCTCGATGTGATGGGCCGCCAGCGCATCGACCTCCGCGTCGAAGCTGGGAATATGCTCCTTGCGCCAGTCGTAAGCCAGCTTGGTGATTCCGAGCGCGTTCAGCATCTCGGCGCGAGGCACGGGCCCGCGATGCTGGTTGTCGAAGGGAACGATGCACCAGGCCACCAGGTTTGATTTGCGGAAAATATCCTGTGACGCCTGGCTTCCCTTCCCGCTAAGCAGCACGGCGGCCATCGCGCCGCCCGGAGCGGCTTCCGGGTTCACCGCTGCCACGCGCTCCTGCGCCCATGACCCAAAGGGCATCAGGGTCCCCAGCAGCGCGATGAATAAGAAAGGCTTGGCGTTTGAAATCATCCTCTCCTCCCAGACGACTAAACTCGCACCTTCATGCTTCGGCTCTCGCCTCCCCGGGCGTTCACCGAAAGCCGATTTGAGCGTGGGAAGAATACGCCTTCCGCTACTCTTTTACAAACACAGCCAGGAGTGGCTGTGTCACGAGGTGGCACATGCACTCTTGCCTGTGCCCCGCCCACCCACCGCGCCGCGCGCCACGCCAGGAAATCCAATCCCGTCCGCACCACTCGCGGGTACATGCAACCTGCGCGATTGTCGATTTTCGATTGCCGATTTTCGATTGGCATTGCCCCAGGACTCCGGACCTCGGACTGTGCCTCGCGCCACCAACCAATCGCCACTAAACACTGTCCTGATGACTTCTGGCTCCTGCCATTGGCGATGCCGGAGTAAAAGCCGCGGACATTGGGAAACATGACCGTGCTACAGATTCGTGGCCCGGCGCGAAGTTCGGGCTGCTTGCTTCACATCCTCCTCTCCCGGCTCTACGCCGACTTTACGCGGCTTGAGGTGGTGAGCGCGGCTTCTCCCGTTGAATTCGTGCTCTTGCCACCGGAAGAACTCCGGCGCAATTTGTAAGACCTGCAAATCACCCTTCAGCAATGACGAATGGCGAGTGCAAAGCGAGTAGCACGGTCGTAACTTACCCGGGCTGGCGCATCAGAGCCGGTTCTCAAACTCTGCGGCTGTTCCCTTTCCTCAGGCGCGCATTCCCGATTCGCCGCATCGATCGTCACCCGAAAGTGACGTGACACAGACACTCCGAGACTGTGAAAAAATCAACGATCTCGCGTAGAGATCTCAAGTAAATAGCTGCATTATTCTGTTTATCGGCTCCCCGCCTCTGCGTCTCTGCGCGAGGTGCTCGCGGTCAGTTATCGGTATGTCGCCTGCCGTGGGACTTCCATCGGAAAATGCACAAACTCCAGTCATGGGCAAAAGGCGGAAACATGTTTTTGCAAAGGCGCCAAGCCGCAAAGATCGCAAAGGAAACCATGGACTTGTGTTTTGCAGCCTTTGCGGCTTGGCGCCTTTGCGAGAGATTATTTTGATTCTTTCACACCTTCAGATGCTTATGCCACGGCCGCGGCGCGGGGTTTGGCATCCTGCGCCGGTCCGGTGTATGTTATCGGGCGGTTGAAATCCAAAGGGGGGGAACTCCGGGTCCGATTCGGTGACTGCTTGCGTATGAGGTCCAAGTACTTTTACGGGCTGACGATTTTTGCGGGAGCGTTCCTGTTGTTTCAGGTGCAGCCCATCGTGGGGAAGTTGATCCTGCCGGGCTTCGGCGGCTCAGCGCGGGTGTGGATTGTCTGCCTGTTGTTCTTCCAAACCGTCCTGTTGCTCGGATACGCTCACGCCCACGGCTTAACGCACAAATTCCCATTGCGCGCGCAAGTGCGGATACACTCCGGGCTGCTGCTGGCCAGCGTTATGTTGCTACCGGTCCTGCCGAAGGTGGCCGGGAAGCTACTCCCGGGTTTGGATCCGGCGCTGCAAATCCTGGGAGTCTTGGCCGCCACCGTGGGCCTGCCCGCTTTTCTCCTTTCTTCCACCAGTCCGCTCCTGCAGGCGTGGTACGCGCAAAAAGGCGATGGTGCCACTCCCTACCGCTTCTACGCGGTTTCCAATACCGGCTCGATGCTCGCCCTCCTGAGTTATCCCCTGGTGATGGAACCCTGGGTGGCGACCTCGTTTCAGGCGGTGGCGTGGTCCTGGGGATATGCGGCCTTCGTCATCCTGTGCGTGGCTCTGGCATTCACCACCGTTCCCAATTCCCCCCTGGCGGAGGCGCCCGTAAACGGTGACCCGCCGGATTGGAAATTGCAAACGCTGTGGCTCAGCCTGGCGGCCTGCGGGTCCGCCCTGCTGCTGGCCGTTACGCACCACATCACCCAGAACCTGGCCGCCCTGCCGCTGCTCTGGGTGATTCCGCTCGCCTTGTACCTGCTTTCCTTCATCTTGTGTTTTGAGGGTGGGGCGTGGTACCGGAGGGGTCTCTTCCTGCGCCTGCTGGGCGTGACCCTGGGCTCGCTGGCATACGCCCTGGCACCGTCGTTTGCCGGCCTGCCGCTGCGCGTGGCGATTCCCCTATTCTGCGGCGGTCTGTTTGTGTGCTGCATGTTCTGCCACGGGGAACTTGCCCGGCTGAAGCCGCACCCGGCTTACCTGACGTCTTTCTACCTGATGTGCGCGCTGGGAGGCGTGCTGGGAGCGCTGTTCGTCGCCGTGCTGGCTCCCCACGTATTTTCCGGCAGCTATGAACTCCGCATCGCCCTCGGCTGCTGCGCCTTGCTGGTTCTGGTGGTGCACCACCGCGACCCTTCCAGCCCGTTCTACAGAGCCCGCTGGCAGCCCGACTGGTTGCTCATGGTCGGGGTGGCCGCGGCCATAATCGTAAGCCTGGGCGTAACGGCGCGCGAGGAAGCGGCCGGCGCCCGCTTGATGGTTCGTAACTTCTATGGGGTGCTGCGCGTGGTGGATGGTACGGCGCCCAGCGTCGTGATGGTTGGTGGCAGGGATTCGCAGGTCCCCGTCGAGGTTTCTCGTTACGAAAAGCTAATGAACGGGACCATCGACCACGGTCTGCAATTCCTGGCGCCGGAACGCCGGGACCTGCCCACCAGCTATTACGGTCCCGAGTCGGGAGCGGGGATTGTTCTGAAGGCGGCGGATCCGGGTACCCCTTTGAAGGTGGGTTTGATCGGCCTGGGGGTGGGGACGCTGGCGGCTTACGGAAGGCCGGGGGATCAATATAAGTTCTATGAAATCAATCCGTTGGTTATCCAGGTGGCGAACCGGGAATTCTGCTTCCTGCGCGACTCGAAGGCCCGGATCGGGGTGGTTGAGGGCGACGGGCGATTGTCCTTGGAGCAGGAACCGCCCCAGGGTTTCGACGTTCTCGCGGTGGATGCATTTTCGGGCGACGCCATCCCGGTCCACCTGCTGACGCGCGAGGCCTTTCGGCTCTACTTCCGCCACCTCAAGCCGCACGGCACCCTGGCGGTCCATGTTTCCAACAAGTATTTGAACCTAACCCCCGTGGTGGCTGGCGCGGCTGAGGCGCTCGGGATGGAAGCGGTGCTGGTAAACAACAAACCCGACAGCCCGCGGGGGATTTCCCGGTCCACGTGGGTTCTGGTCGGGAACCCGCGGGGGTTCCTGGGCAAAGCGGAAGTAGAAAACGCAGGGACGGTTTTGGGCCCTGGCGCGCTGAAGATCGTATGGACGGATGATTACAGCAGCCTGATGAAGGCGCTGATGTAATCATGGGGGTCGCACGCACCCCACACGGTCTGTGGGCCGCCCAGTCGGGCATTTTGGTATAAACGACAAGAAGTCGCCCTTTTCAAAAACCGGAAGTTAATTCCTGAGTTATCTACTTGTTGCGCCTATCGTGGCGGATAGGCGCCGTAAAGCGCGGATGGTCACGATAAATCTCAACTCCCCAAAGCTAATTTTTGGAACAAACCTTTCGCCTCTGGTGTCACTCTAAATAGCAAGTGAGTATTGCAAGCGGGCGCGGTATTGATGTTCGGGCACGGAACTGGTATCGTGAGGGCGTTATGGGAATCGCCCGTTCGGTAGGCATCACGCTCGATCAAACGTTGCCGGCAGTCGACGAGCGGGCGGCGTTCGTGGCCGAATTGCAGGCGGGTTCCCAGGACGCATTCGCATACCTGCTGGCGGTTTATCAGAATCCGGTCTTCAATCTGGTATGGCATATCGTAGAGAACTCCGCCGACGCCTCAGACGTTCTGCAGGATGTATTTGTAAAGGTCTTCAAAGGAATCAAGGGGTTCAACGGCGACAGCAGCCTGAGGACATGGATTTACCGCATCGCTGTTCACGAAGCATCGAACCATCGCCGGAGCTGGATTCGGCGTCATTGGCGCGAGCCGGTTTCCGTGGATGACACCGAATCGCCCTCAGCCGTCGCGGCGGCAGAGGCAGCTTCAAGGGACCGGAGTCCTTACCAGGTTTTTGAGCAGGCGGAGAGGGAAGTGGTGGTGAAGCAAGCTCTGGCGAGCCTGGCGCCGCCCTATCGGGCGGTGGTGGTCCTGCGCGAAATCGAAGGATTGCCCTACGAAGAAATCGCGCAGGTGCTGGGTCTGGCGGAGGGAACCGTGAAATCCCGGCTGATGCGCGGCCGGGAACTGCTGCGCCGAAAGTTGGCGGGCTATGTAGGCAGGGACCATGTTTGAAACCTGCGTAGAAATTCGAAATCATTACTCGGATTATGTCGACGACCTGTGCTCCCCCGAAGACAGGAAATCCATCCGGTATCACTTGTCCTTCTGCGAAGTCTGCCGCGAGCAACTGGAGCAATGGGAGGCCGTAGGCGAAGAACTGCGCGCCCTGCCGCGCCGGCGGGTTCCGCCCGACTTGGCGTTGCGCTTGCGCGTGCAGATGTCGCGGCGGCTGAACAACACCCCCCTCTTAGCGCTCTGGGTGCGCCTGGAGAATGCCCTCAAGCCCTTGCTGATCCCGGCCACGGGCGGGGTGTTAACGGCGGTCATCACCTTCTGCCTCATGATGGGCCACGGGGCGCCGATTAACACCGGCCCCGATGTGACAGTGGAATTGGTGCAGCCGGCGCGCGTGCAGCAACTGGCCCCCATGGATTTCAACACCGGTGAAAACGGGGTGGTATTGGTGACCCAAGTCAACGCCGAAGGCCGCGCCAAAGGGTATCGCGTCCTTTCCGGCCAGGGTTCACCGGAAATGATGCAGCACCTGGACCGGATGATCTTCTTCAGTGTCTTCCGGCCAGCCACCTTGTTCGGGAAGCCCACGGACGGGGAAGTGGTTCTGTCCCTGCGGCGCATCACGGTCCGAGGATAGTCCGTTTGCCCTTGCACCCAAGCCCTGGTTTTCCCCTCAAACTGCCACGGCGGGATGAGTCGCAATACTCTCCTGCCCCTCATCGTTTCATCCCCTTGCATGCGAAGTGCGTCTTTGCGGCCTTACTGGCTTTGGTGACGGTAACGATCCCGGCCCGGCCGCAATCGGCGGGGAACGTGCTGTTGGAATCGAATGAGCAGCTCTTTTGCGTGTTGGCAGCCTTGAATGCCGCGGGATATGATGAGGGCGCGGGGACAAACGCCGGTGGCGACACCCGGCGTTTGGTGCGCGAGTACCTGCAAGCACAGAACGCTCCCGTGCTGCCGGAGCTCAAACAATTCTACGAGCAACACCGGATCAAGGACGATCCCGGCAAGGAACTGGCACAGTACATTTCCCTGGCCCTTTTAATCGGCTCGCCGCCGGACTTCAAGGTGCTGGTTCCCCGGGAGGAAATCCCTCCGGATGCGCGCGATGTGGCGGATTTTCTCCCCCTGCTCCGGAAATTCTACGCCCAAGCCAAAATGCTGGCCCTCTGGTCACAGGTGCAGAAGCAATATGACGCGGAGGTGGCTCGCTACACCGACCCGGTGCGGCAGAGCTTTGTATTGGCCGAAGCTTACATGCGAGTTCCCGCCGGGGGCTACCTGGGCCGCACTTATGCCATTTACATCGACCTGCTGGGCGCGCCCGAGGAGGAACAGGCCCGAATCTATGGCTTGAATTACTACCTGGTGATTACTCCTTCCCGGGAGTTGAAGCTCAGTGAGATTCGCCATCAATACCTCCACTTTCTCCTCGACCCCATGGCGGCCAAGTATGCCGGCGAAATCAGCCAGAAGGTCAGCCTCCGCAGTTGGGCCATCGAGGCGCCGATGCTCGGGTTGGACTTCAAGGATGACTTTGGCTTATTGGTCACGGAGTGCCTGATTCGCGCCCTGGAACTC
>DATJVT010000398.1:0-9590 GCA_035501695.1 Terriglobia bacterium
CTCAACGCTTTGCGGGCAATGGCAACCTCGGCCGGATGGGGGCTCGACGCAGCCATTTGGAACCACTTCTCGGCTTGCTTGTAATCATGCGCATCGAAATACCAGTAGCCGAGTTGAAGCATGGCGTTGTAGTCGGCCGGATCGATCGCTACGGCGCGTTCAAATTCCGCGATAGCCCCGTGGATGTCACCGGAGTCTTTGCGATGAAAACCCGCGGCCTTGAACTGCGCTGACTGCGCTCGTGTCACCTCAACCACAGCCTTCCGGGCGACAGCCGACTGTCCTGGGTCAGGACACGCCTCGGCCGACTCAAACCACCGTTTGGCCTTGGGCAGGTCCTTCTGATCGAAACACCAATATCCGAGTTGCAAGGTCACCGAACAATCGTTGGGGGCCGAGGCGTGAAGCTGCTCAAAGACGCGGATGGCTTCGGTCACTTTGCCCTGCTGATGGAGGGCATAGGCCAATGCCCGCGGGTCCGTTGCCGCGGGCGAGGCGGCAGGCTGAGCCCGCCCCCCTTCCGGCGGGGAAGCCCCACCCCAAGCACGCAAGGCCTCCCCCGCCTGCTTGCTATAAACGGGATCCTGCGATGAAGCTACTGTCTGAAACACGGATCGTGCCCTGTCGCGCTTGCCCGCACGATCATAGAGATAACCCAATTGCATGAATGACGACCAATCGAGAGGGTCGGCTTTCACGGCCGCTTCAAATTGTCCACCAGCTCCCGCTGTATCGTTGGCGTTGAGCAATAGAAAACCATACTCCCGCCGGATTCTTGCGTCGAAGGGATACGCGATGACAAGCTTGGCAAGAAGGTCTCGCAGGTCCGTCGTTCCAAAAGCCTTTCGGGCTTGCGCTGCGATGGCCGGATCGTTCCCCCGGCTGGCGTTGTAGAAATACCAGAGCGCCAGCTCAGTAGACTTGGTCATCACACAGACTTCGGCTAACGCGAAAGACACCTGCGGGTCGGCTGGCAGGCCCTTGGCGGCAATGCTCAACTGTTCGAAAGCCTCCTGCGGCCGTCGGATTCGCTCCAGGATCAGTCCCAGTTCTTTGCGGGCCTCGAGGTTATTGGGGTCGGAGCTCAAGTTGGATTGGAGGCGGGAGATTTCCTCCTTGTATTTGTCTCCGAGAGCGGCCAGCGCAACACGCGCCATCTTGGCGCTTTGAGGGTCAGGGCCGGAGGACAAGCGGACAAAGATCGCCGCGGCTTCCTCATCCCGCATCGCCCGGTCATAGAGATATCCCAATTGCAGCAGCGCCATGGAGTCCCTGGGATCCAGCTCATGCACCCGTTCGAACTCCCGAATGGCGGGTTCAGTTTGCCCGGTCCGGATATAGGCGTAAGCCAGTTGCTTATGAATATCGGTGCGCGCAGGCGCTATTCTGGCTGCCTCCTGGAGATCGGTTATCGCGGCATCGTAATCCTTCACGGCCAGGGCCTTATAGGCCTTATCCATGGGTTCGTAGAGGGACCGATTCCCCAGGAAGTTCAGGGCGGCCCGCGCCGTCTTAGCGGTTTGGGCATCAGGACCTTGGGCAGCTCGTTGAAAGACCTCTGCCGCCTCCTTGTCGCGCTTGGCGCCCTGGTAGAGATACCCCAGTTGCAGCAGGGTGGCCTGATCCTTGGGGTCGAGCTGGCGCACGCGTTCGAACTCCCCGATGGCGAGCCCGGTTTGCCCGGTTCGAATATAGGCGTAGCCCAACTGTTTGTGGATATCCGGGCGGGCGGGAGCGATCTGGGCGGCTTGCTGAAGATTCTGAATGGCCGCATCGTAATCCTGCTGGGCGAGCGCCTTGAATGTACGGTCCATCGCCGTATAGAGAGGCTGGCCGGGATTACCGTAGGGAGACGGGGCGGAAGGCAAAACGGGGGGCGACTGGGCAAACCCCAGGCAAGTGGCCATCGTCCAGCCGAGAACCAGCAGAGAGAACCGGGCTTTCAAGGTGTGGGGCCTGACCATCGCGAGGTTGCCTTAGTCCCCTCTCTCTGGCGCGGGTGATCCACCCGACCCCACCAGGTGTTCCTGGATCACCTCGGGGGTCACCAGGTTTAAGTCTTGCAACACCTCTCCCAGCTTGCGGCCGCTGGCTTTCTGGGCTTTCAGCGCCCGGCGCAGGTCATCTTCCGTAATGACGCCCGCCGCCACGAGCAATTCCCCAAGCAAGGGCCGGCCCGAAACCCTTCGCGCGTAGGCGCGATGGATGACAAACTGCAAATCTTTCTCTCCCGCCAGAATGAATTTCACCGGACTACCCAGCAGCCCTTCCATGTCTCTGCGGAGAGCTTCGTCAGGCACATGGGCAGTGGCAACCTCCAAATGTTGATCGACGCGCCGCAGGGGGAGGACCAGGCGCCGCTCCGCCCACACCTGGGGTAGTTTCTCCAGCAGGGAGATATCGAGGGTTCGCAGATCAATCTCACAGGTGGGGATGCGGAGTTGGTGGCCCAGGATCGCCAACAGGTCCTCTTCCGCGATATACCCCAGGTCGGTCAGAACGGATCCCAAATGGCCACCCCTCTCCTGCTTAACGTCCAGGGCGTGGCGGAGTTGGGCCACCGTGAGCAAGCGGTTCTCCAGCAGGAGGTCGCCCAGCTTCCGCCGGTATTCCTGAAGTTGCTCCGTACTCGGGAAGGTGTGGGTGGTCTTGGACCAGGCCACGGTCTTGCCCCGAAACTCCATGGATACGAACTGCCACAAGGCGACTATCGTTGCCGAGAAGTTGATGAAGTTCAGGACCACGACGCGGGGAATGGAGAGCAGCGCCTGCTTCGTGCTCGAAATGGTTTTCACGGCCACAAATCGCTGTATCCATCGTTCCGCCATCAACACCGTATCTCCCACGATCACGTACCAGAGCCAGCGATAGCGGGTCAAGGCGGCAAGGTAAGTGCTTGGGCGAGTCATAATAAGGTAGAGCCCCAGCGCCAAGGTCACGTATCCCACCACGTTGATGAAGTTGGTGGCCAGGGCCTTCCGGTCGCGAAAGGTCATGTACTTGCCCCAGAACCCGTCCGGCCAGCCAATATGCTTCCAACCCTGCAGCGCGATGCCCAGGATCCAGCGTGATTTTTGCCGCACCGCGAGTTGAAACCGGTCCGGAAAGAACTCCCGCGTGGCAATCAACTCCCTCACTTCCCGGATTTCCTGCCGGCGGCGCCAGAAGCCCCGCACCACCTTCTGGGTTCGCACCACCCTGAACTTCGCCAGGATACTCGTCATCTTGAGTTTGGCGATTCGAAACCCGAATTCGTAGTCCTCCGTCATGGTTCTGGTGCTGAAGGGCTCGTTCGCATGACGGGAGGCAAGTTGCTCGAATACCCGCCGCCCCACCGCCGTTCCCACTCCCGCCGAGGGGATCATGCGGCTCAATCGCTCGCGCACCAGCAAATCCTTGGAGTGATTCTCCGCAAATTCATCGACGTAGGTCCCGGCGGTAAGGTAATGCGCCGGCATCTCGATGGGAACAACCGGCACTTGCACCATGTCCTTGCGGGGGATGAGGTAATTGAAGAGCTTCAGCTCGAGGGGGTGGACAATGTCTTCGGCGTCATGCAAGACGACAATTTCGTAACGGATCCCCTTCTCCTGCTCCGCCAGGAGCATTCCCTGGTAGATCCAGTTCAAGCAGTCGGCTTTGTTGGTGGGCCCGTTATGAGGACAAGCCACCAGCCGGACTCGCCGGTCACGTTCCCGGACTTGCGCAACCTCCAATTGGGTCGGCTCGTCGTTGGGATAAGTCCCGACAAAGACGTCGAAATCCTCGTAGTCGAAACTCTGGAGCGTGTTCTCCAGCATCTTCTGAATGACGGCAGCCTCCTGCCACGCGGGAATATAAACCGCCACCCATTTTTCCGGGACCTTATCCAGATCCTGTTTGTTAATGGGTCGAATCTTGGACTTCTTGAAAATGGCCCGGTAAAGTTCCCGGCCCCAATAGTAGAGGTCTATGAAGAAGTCATCCAGTCCACTCAGGAGGAAACTACAAGCCACAATTGCTGTGAAGAATATAAAGACGTTTAACATTTAGTTCGTCAGATCGTTGACTGCTTCCTGCTATCCGGTGGGGGGAGAAGACCCCTCAATGCAGCATCCTATCCGAAGCCCGTCGATAATTCATCCCTTACCTCTGGTTCCTAGGGTAGTACTGTTGTACCAAGGTCCCGCGGAACCAGGAAGAGCCGGCCGCCGGACGCAATTCTACCACCGCTCTGCTTCCGCAGCAGAAAAGTGCTGGCTGTGGTATCCTCCCTCGCTGCTCGTTTTCGTTCAAAACGCTGCCGACGGGAGGACGCGCCTCTTCGCCCCGGCCCTCGCACGGACGAGGCTGGTTGCGCCCCGCGGGATTGCGATCATCCCCATTCAGGGAGGAAATTGAATCGCCATGAAACTACACCACGTCATCGAAGCTCAGCAGTTCAGCGCCCCCGTGCTCGACCAGCTCTTTGATGCTGCCCGTTACATGGAGCAGGTCGTGGCCCACGGGGGCACCATGGAATTTCAGAAGCGCATCATGGCCGCGCTTTTCTATGAACCGTCCACGCGCACGCGCTTCTCTTTTGAGACTGCCATGCACCGCCTGGGAGGACGGGTGATCTCCACGGAAAACGCCGCCGAGTTCTCCTCCGTGGCCAAAGGGGAGACCCTAGAGGACACCATTCAGATTCTCAATGGGTACGCCGACGTGATCGTAATCCGCCACTACGAGGTGGGAGCCGCGAAGCGCGCCGCCGCCGTCTCCCAAGCCCCCATCATCAACGCCGGCGACGGCGCGGGGCAGCATCCCACCCAGGCCCTGCTGGATCTCTACACCATTCGCAAGGAAATCGGAGCGGTTGACGGTCTGAAGATCGCCATGGTGGGGGACTTGGCGCAGGGCCGCACGGTGCGCTCCCTAACTTACCTGCTCAGCAAGTACCGGGATATTAAAATCTACTTCGTCGCTCCGACCTTGCTGAAGATGAAAGACGACATCCTCGACCATCTCCGCGAACGCAACATTCCCTACGTGGAAGAAACCGATCTGGACAAGGTCCTGCCGGAGGTCGATGTGGTTTACCAGACTCGCATTCAGAAGGAACGCTTCGGCGACCGCATTGCCGATTATGAGAAATGTCGCGGGGTTTACGTGGTTGATCGCCACACGCTGGGATTGATGAAGCCGAAATCGATTGTCATGCACCCCTTGCCACGTTTGGACGAGATCAGCATGGAAGTGGATAGCGACCCGCGGGCAGCCTATTTCCGCCAGGCGCAGAACGGGTTGTACGTGCGCATGGCGTTACTCTCGATGGTTTTCGCGTAAAGAGCGGGCAATCGCCGGCTGGCGCCGACTCTGCCCTCGGGAGTCTGCGATCCCGAAAGGAGATTAAGCGTGGCCAACGGTGGGAGCCTCAGGCGCCGCGCTCTCCGAGGTTTCGTCTACCACCTGACCGTCAAACAGGTGGATGGTCCGGTCCGCAAACTGGCTGTAACGCGGGTCGTGCGTAACCATGCAGACCGTAGCTCCCTCGCGGTGCAAGTCGCGGAGCAGTTCCATCACGGCTTCGCTGTTCTTTGAGTCCAGATTACCGGTCGGCTCATCCGCCAGAAGGATCGACGGACTCCCCACTAGCGCCCGCGCCACCGCGACGCGCTGCTGCTGGCCGCCGGAAAGCTGCGAGGGGTAGTGCTTCATCCGGTGCACCATCCCCACGCGTTCCAGCGCCTCATGCACGCGCTGGCGGCGCTCCCCTCCCGACATGCCACGATAGGTCAGGGGAAGTTCGACGTTTTCATAGACCGTAAGATCGCCAATTAAGTTGAATGCCTGGAAGATGAATCCGATTTCGCGATTGCGAATGCGCGTCCGGTCAGAGACCGTCAGGTCTTCCACCGCCGAGCCGTTCAGGGTGTACTTCCCGCCCGAGGGAGAATCGAGCAGCCCAAGAATCGAGAGTAGCGTTGATTTGCCGCACCCGGACGGTCCCGAGATCGACACAAATTCTCCGCGGTCGATTTTCAGATGGACCCCGGAGAGGGCATGAGTTTCCACTTCGTCGGTATAGAAAACCTTGGTCATGCTCTCCAACTCGATTAACGTCTGGGCGTTGTCGTACATGCGGGTCTCCTTTATATGCTTCCGGCGCCATCCCTCACATCTATGATGTTCAGCGCGCTCGACTCCTTTGCTGCAGTTCCTACATCACCATACGCAAAGCGTGGGCCGTTAGTTCGGTCGATCTAAGGTGCACATTCGAAATAAACTTGCTTCGCCCTTAGACCGAGTGCAGCCGGGCTACCTGTCCGAAAATGGGAATCTGTCGTTCGATAATGTAAAGACACGATTCCTAAGACGCTAGCAGCGGAAGTTGGTTAGCAAGGCGGGCGTCAGTTGATGGATACCCCCGGCCAAATAGTGGAACGCATTCCCTGGGGCGGCTATACAGGACGACATAAGTTCCTGCGCATGGCCCGTAGCGGCGCTCTCTGCGCGCCCGGATTGTAGCGTTGATCCCCGATCGACGGCGGCGGTCGGAGACCGCCGCTACAACCGAATGCGCAAGCATTTATGTCACTCTGTATAAAGGCGGCGGTGAAGTCGCCTATTTGACCGCCGCGATCCATATTTGGGGAACGCAAAACGAGATCCCGTTTGCTGTCGCTTTTATGCGCAACACCTCGACCAACTCTGGCGGTGCCGAACGGAATATTCGCCACAACTCTTCCACTGCCTCGGGCGGGGTATTGATGCGGCGGGTCCAGTCCACAAAGTCCATGGGCCGGCCGTTTTCCAAACAATAGTCGATCTCCAGTGACGTAAGGCGTAGCCCGGCGGCCTCTACCATCGCACGCCACCGGCTCGGTCGATAGTTGCAAACGTGGGAGAAATCGCGGCGCTTTTCGATATCGTTCCACTGTCGGGCCAGGGAATCATCCTCGGGGGAAGTGCTGTCGACAATGATCACCCTGGCTCCCGCCTTGGCAACGCGCGCCATTTCCTGAAGGGCGCCCTGAACATCGGCAAAATGGTGCGGGGCTTGGCGAACGGTTACGATGTCGAAGGTCGCATCCGAAAAGGGCAGCCGCTCCGCGGTTCCTTGCCGGGTGGCAAGGTTGGTCAGCCCCCGCGCGGCGGCGTTGCGCTTGGTTTCGAGCAACATTTCCCCGGTCATGTCATAGGCAATCACCTTGCTCACATAGGGCGCCAAGGCCATGGCGACGTGCCCTGCTCCGGTGGCGATGTCTAAGGCCCGATCGTCCGGCTGGGGGCGAGCGAGTTCGACAACTCTTCGCAGGGCATCCGGGTCGCAATGCGCGCGGCTGTGAGTATAGGCGGAGGCCGCCGGCCCGAACTGAGAAGAAACACGGTGGCTTATTTCCGCTTCCTCCCGCGTTTTAGCTCCTTCTTGGTTTGCCATCTTCTTCACCTTTTTCGGCAGAGTAGGCCTTGTGCTCATTATGTGGAATATGGGCCGGGCTTCGCTTCCATGTATCATTGAGGACCGACCTCATTTCAACATGATTGGAGGGACCCATGGCCTTGGAATTCACGAACCATAAACCCCGGTGGGGCCGATTTATACGAGTATCGGAGTACGTACACGCGAGGAAGTGGTTAAGATTTCAATCTCTGCGGGGGCTCGCGGCAGACTGGAAGGGATTCAAAACAGCAAATACCCGGAAATACCTGAATAACAATTGCCCGCAAAGGACATATTGCCCGTCTTCGATACCCTTGTTATTCCGCCCATTGTGTTTTTGGCCCGAAGCGAAATGTCCAGCGCTGTTTCTGTCAGCTAGGGGTGGCCCTGGCCGACCCTTACTACCCAAATCCCCGCAGATTCCTGACCCGGAGCCAAGCCGGCTCCTAGGTACTAGCACCATAGTTCGTTTACTAGCACCATAGTTGCATTGCGTGCACTCCGGCTACCCCTCAAAATGCCATTGAGGCTGGAAATGCCAAGACGAATGAAAAGAACACAGAGGGTTAACGACATGGCAATTGGATCGAGGTTACGTAGTTTGCGGGAAGAGAAGGGGCTCTCGCAAGGGGATATCGAAAAAAGCACGGGCCTGCTGCGGTGTTACATCTCGCGCATCGAGAACGGGCACACCATCCCTTCCCTGGAAACACTGGAGCGCTTTTCGGGCGCCCTGGATGTACCCCTGTATAAGATGTTTTATGCGGGTGAAGGAGAGGCTCCAACGCCTAACCTTATGATGCGTCAGAGCTTAGAGCAATTGGCCGCTGAGCCCGGGCAGGCGGGGGACGATGCGCGTTTTCTGATTCAGCTCAAGGGCGTCTTGGCGCGACTTGCCGAATCTGATCGGGACGTAGTGCTGACCCTGGCGAAGAAGCTCGCAACTCGCTGATCGGGGTGGGGGTACCCACCCCTTTTTCGGCCCCCGGACCCGCTACGCCGTAGGGGGGACGGTGCCAGACCGGGGGATGGGGGGTAAGCCCAACCCCAGCCTACTTCTGCGGAACCAGGATGATGTTCTCCTCGGGCTCGTTGCCTTTGGCTTTCTCCGGCACCTGGCCGGAAAGCGAGTGCAGGTAGTTCACCAGGTTCCAGCGGTGGGTGTCGCTCATGCGGCCTGCTTGGGAGGGCATGGGGTCCTTCCCGGCGCCGATGATGGCGAAGAGCTCGCCGTCGGTTTTGCCCTTCAGCGTGTCAGGCTTGGTGAAGTCTGGTAAGGAGAGCTTCATATCATTCGCTAAGTCTCCCTTTCCATCTCCTTTATCCCCATGGCATAGCGAGCATTGCGTGGTGTAGATCTTCTTGCCCCGCTCCACGGAAACGTCGGTAAACTTCACCGGGTTCTTCCGCGCTTTGTCCTCAGCGGAAATGGTCGCAGGGTGAGGCGACTCCGGAGCGGCGGCGGGGGTGGCACCGGGAGGAGGGGGCGTCTCCTTCTTCTCTTCTTGCGCCCACAAACAGCCTGCAGCCAGTAGCAGGATAAGAAGCAATTTCTTTGACGGCATGGCATCCCTCGGGTGGCTATGGAGCTTGCACCGCCCTTCGTTTGACCACATCTTCACTTCGGTGCTTTTGAACCACCAAGGAAAGCGGAGAGCAATTTCGTTACCCACTTTGACATAGGTCACATCCGAAAGCGGAAAAACAGTCGTGCGGCGGGATAATACCGGGGCAATTTGTCGATCTGGTTGAGGAATAGGCGCGCTACGGTGCGTAAACTCTCCCAGGAGGCCGCATGGTCATGTTAAATCAGGTCTGAATTCCAGTTGCGGATCTCAACTGTGCCCGGCGACGTAGAGAAGCAGGGCAAATATGAAGGCGGGAATCAAGCCCAGGAGTAGGTAGGGAATAACGGTCCCCCGTTGCGCAACCCCTTGCCGGTTTAAGGCCCGGCGCTCGACGCCGGCGGCAACTGTCACGTGGTCTTGATGCTCCAGATCCCACGCCAACTCGCGGGCATCACGATACCGGTCCCGGGGATTGCGTTCCAGGGCCCTCCGAACAACCTCCTCCAGCGCGGGGGGAACTTCCGGGGCGAGGTTCCGCAAGGGAGGCGGATCGGAGCGGAGCTTGATGTTCAGGACCAATAAGGGATCTGGTCCGGCGAAAGGTGTTTCGCCCGTCA
>DATJVT010000399.1:0-3821 GCA_035501695.1 Terriglobia bacterium
CTCTCGGCAGAAATTTGCCTCTGCAAGGATTGCCGTTCTGCGGTAGAATGCGGCCAAACCCCAGTTAGGTCATCGATAAAGAGGAAGGAATCTATGCAACCCGAGGCTGGGGAGGTGACGCGCCTTCTGGGTGAGCTCAAAAGCGGGCGCCCTGAAGCTGAGGCCAAGCTCATCCCCTTGGTTTACAACCATCTCTACCGGCTGGCGGCAGGTTACATGCGGCGCGAGCGGCCCGACCACACTTTGCAGGCGACGGCCCTTGTGAATGAAGCCTATCTGCGATTGGTTTCCCAGGAGGGGAGGGGTTGGCAGGACCAGGCGCACTTCTTCGGTGTCGCCGCCCGCTTGATGCGACAGATTCTGGTGGAGCACGCCCGGGCGCGGGGGGCGCAAAGGCGTGGTGGCGCACATCAGAGGATTCCCCTTGACGAAGCGCTGGAGTTCTCGCCCGAGAAGTCTCGCGACCTGATAGTTCTGGACGATGCTCTTGAGTCTCTGGAGCGGCTGGATCCCCAGCAGGCACGTGTGGTGGAGTTGCGCTTTTTCGGCGGGCTGACGGTGGAGGAGACCGCTGAGGTCCTGGGGATTTCGCCGCGCACCGTCAAGCGCGACTGGAGGGTGGCAAGACTCTGGCTGCACCATGAGATCAGCAAGGGCGGACGAGCATGACCCCAGACCATTGGCGGAAAATCAAGGAAATCCTGCAGGAAGCACTGGAGCTCGGGCCGAAGGAGCGCCGTCCCTTCCTGGATCGGGCCTGTGCCGGCGACGGTTCCTTGCGCGAGGAGGTGCAATCGCTGCTAGACTCCGAGGACTCCATTCCCTCCGGATTCTTGCAGTCTCCTCCGGCGCTCGGTTCAATAGCGGCTGACGAGAGTGGGCAGGAGGATCGTGGGGTAGACCCGCACGCGGCCACCGATGCTGCCGGGTTCCCTCTGGCCGGACGGACGCTTTCCCATTACCGCATCCTTGAAGGAATTGGGGGCGGGGGGATGGGAGTGGTGTACAAGGCCCAGGACATGATGCTCCCTCGCTTCGTGGCCTTGAAGTTCCTTCCCGAGCATCTCTTCCGGGACCAGCAGGCACTGGAACGGCTTAAGCGCGAGGCTCAGGCCGCTTCATCTCTCAATCACCGCAACATTTGCACAATTTATGAGATAAGCGAGCACGAAGGCCGCCCTTTTATCGTCATGGAATACCTGGATGGGCAGACCCTGCGGGACCGCCTGCGGGGCAGGAAACTTAACGGTCGAGACTCGCAACCCGGCTCCGGGCCGGGTCCCGCACCTCCCCCTCCGAAAGTCGGAACCCCAGGGGGAGCGGTCCTTCCAACCGAGGAGTTGCTCGAACTTGCCGTCCAGATCGCAGATGGGCTGGAGGCGGTGCATGCCGAAGGCATCATCCACCGCGACATCAAGCCCGCAAATATCTTCGTTACCCGGCTCGGCCACGCCAAGATACTAGATTTTGGTGTAGCCAAGCTGTCCGGCAGTGCGGTTGACCCGCTCGCCGTCGGCACGCCGTGCGGCCCCTCTGGCTTGGGCGGGGCCCCCGCGCTCCCCGGCCTGGAGCAACTAACCCGCACGGGCGCCACGCTGGGCACGATGGCCTACATGTCACCCGAGCAGATCCGGGGAGAGAAACTGGACGCGCGTACCGACCTCTTTTCGCTGGGGCTGGTGCTCTATGAAATGGCGGCGGGGCACACGGCGTTCACCGGCGATACGGTGGCCGCGGTTCAAGACGCCATCCTCCGATCCCATCCGCGGCCGGCGCGGGAAGCCAATCCCCAATTACCCCCAGGGCTCGAAATCATCCTTACCAGATCGCTCGAGAAGGGGTGTGACGCCCGCTATCAGACCGCGGCGGAAATACGCTCTGACCTGGAGCGATTGAAGAGCTTGCTCGCCTCTCATCACGAGGCGGGCACGGAATCCGGGCAGCACTCCCCGGTGCCAGGCCGCCGGCGGCTTACTTGGCCGGCGGTGCTGGGAACGGTTGCGGCGCTCGGCCTGGTCTTGCTTGTCGCAGGGTTGATCCGTACCCCGAAGGAGGGCCCATCCACCGGCCCCCTCCGCATCGCCCCGTTCACGGGGCTTTCGGCCCCGGAGAGTCAGCCGGCCTTCTCGCCGGACGGTAAGCAGTTGGCCTATGTCCTCGACGACGGAACTGCCACGGCTCATGCACCGGCGAATCCCCACCCACTGGGCCACGTCTATGTCCGGCGCATCGGCGGGGGCAGTCCTTTGCAACTGACCCACGACGCTCTTTATGATCAAGATCCTTCCTGGTCGCCGGACGGGCGCTATATCGCCTTTATCCGGAATTGGTCCGGTCACGGCGCCATCAGGATGGCGCAAGTCATTTCCGTCCCGGCATCCGGGGGCCCGGAGCGCCGCCTGGCCGAAATTGACGGGAAACACCTCAGCCGGGGTGTGACCTGGTCTCCGGACGGCAAGTCCGTCGTAACCAACGTGGCGCCGGATGTGGGCCTTTTCCTTGTTTCAACGGAAGGTGGTGAAAAGCATCGGCTAACCTCCCCGCCCCAAGGGGATGCATGGGATACGGACCCCGCTTTTTCACCTGACGGACGCACCCTGGCCTTCGTGCGCCGGACGGGACTTTACCTCTGCGATATCTACCTGCAAAACGTCAAAACCGCAAACGCCAGGCGCCTGACTTTCGATGGAGCGACGATTTGGGGGCTGGCGTGGACACCCGATGGCCGCTACATCGTGTTTTCATCGAAGCGCGCGGGGTTTGCGACACTCTGGAAGGTTCGGACATCGGGCGGCGAGATCGAACCCTTGGCTGGAGTCGGCCCCAATGCTTTCTTTCCGGCTGTTTCCCCTCGCGGCAACCTTCTCGCTTACGCGAACCAGGAATTGAATGTCAACGTCTGGCGGGCGCAAATCACCCCTTCCCGGCAGGTGGAGGCGACCAAGATTATCTCCGGGAGCGGATTGCAAGTTGATGATGCCATCTCCCCCGACGGGAAGCGGGTGGCTTTTGCCTCCGACCGTTCCGGCGATTTGGAAATATGGGTGGCGAACATCGACGACACGAATCCACTCCAGTTGACATCGTTACGCGCCCCCTTAACGGGGAGCCCGTCGTGGTCTCCCGACGGTCGCTGGATCGCGTTCAATTCTCACCCGGGTGAGCACTCGGGCGTCTTCGTCATAAGCGCGCAGGGGGGTACGCCCCGCCGGCTCACCCCGCCGGGTATCGATGCGTTGGTGCCAGGTTGGTCCCGCGACGGGAGTTCGGTCTACTTCAGCGGCGGTCCCGAAGAGAATTGGGGGATCTGGAAGATGCCGGCCCAGGGCGGGGATGCCGTCCGCATAACCGACGGTTTCGGGTCCCGTGAGTCGGACGACGGAAGTTGGCTTTACTTTGGTAGCTATCGTGATTCTCCGAGACACATGACCGCCATCCTGAGAACACCACTCGCGGGTGGACCCCGAACCCTTGTCTACGATGGTGTGACGCAGCGACTTTGGACCCTGGGTGGGCATTGCCTCTACTTTATGGACTTTGACGCCAGGCTCCATGCGACGATCAACTGCATGAACCTGGCAACCGGGAAGGTCGCGCGAATTGCGGATGTGCCCAAAGTGCCCTACACGCCGCTCGCCTGGGCGGGCTTGTCCGTATCCTCGGATGGCGCCTCGATCCTGTACCCCCAGCTTGACCAGCAAACTTCGCGCATTATGCTGGTAGAGAACTTCCACTGAAAAGGACATCAGGCCAGCGCGATAAGAAAAGATGCCTCATTTGTCCTTCACAAAATTCAGCGCGGCGGAATTGATGCAATAGCG
>DATJVT010000400.1:0-3755 GCA_035501695.1 Terriglobia bacterium
AAAATTGCGGGGTGCCCTAAACCCAGGCCGTTGGCCTGGGCTTTGTTAGATCGCCCCTTTGGGGCTCAGGTCAACGGGACCCAATCCGCTTTCTCAGCCCCGAAAGGAACAATCCTCTTCGCGGGTGGCGCATCCATCACCGTGTAGGTATGCGACCCGGGCCGTCGCCTTCCGACTCGCGCACCGGTGGTTCAGGCGATCCACCCGAAGTGCCGGATACACAAAAATCAATGTATGCGCCACCCAATGATTGCGTCATTCCCCCCAACTCGCGATCACCTTGACGGTAAGTCCGAACCGTAGAAGTGCCGCACGAATTCAAACTCCCAAGAAAACGGTGCTCGAGGAAATAGCTCCTGCCTCGTCGCCAATGTTCATCGGTGAAACAGCTTGCCATCAATCATTCCGAGCGGATCACGCCCCACTCGGAAGTTGGACAAAAGCGATCAAGTTGCCGTAAAACGGCCTCCCCGCGGAAGTGCCTTGCGTTCGCGCGGGTAAGGAGGCAACAAACCCAACGTGGGCCATGACCTTCGACGGACCGCTTCGCATTTACCGACAGCACGGGCAATTATCTGGCGTAGCGCTCCAACTGGCCCAAGTCTTTGCGAATTGGATTCTGAGCCTCGAGATGGCTCACGGATGCGGGGTTGGGGCAGGGGTTGGATTAGTTGTCAGTCTTTGTAGCGCGGCCAGGGCGTCGGGATTGCGCGGATCGATTTCAAGGCCGGCGCGATAGTGGCTGACGGCCTCGGCGGTATGTCCTTCCGCTTCCAGGATTGCCGCCAACCCGAACTGGCCGTGGGAATCGAATTCATCCAGGCTGATGGCCTGGCGATAGGCGCGTTCGGCGGCCTCGCGGCGGCCATCGTGCCGCGCGATGTCTCCCAAGGCGTCAAAGGCGGTTCCGTTGGGAATACTGGCTGCGGAAGCCCGGAACTGCTCCTCGGCTTCCGCCAGGCGGCCGGCTTTGAGATAGAAGTTACCCAATTCATTGCGCGTCGCGACGCTCAAGGGCGCCAGCGCCACCGCGGCCCGCAATTGAAGCTCCGCATCCGATGTTCTCCCCATGGAGTCGTAAAGGCGTCCCAGGTTTAAGTGAGCATCCGTGTAGTTCGGCCGCAGCCGCATCGACTTTTGAAAGTATTCGATGGCTTCGTCGTTCTGCTTCTTCCTGGCATGCACGAGCCCCAGGTTGTTCATAAGCTGGGCGCTATTGGGGGAAACAACCAGGGCCTGCTTCCACTCGTTTTCGGCGGCGTCGGGCAGCCCGCGGTTCCAGTACACGGCGCCCAGGTTCAGACGCAGGCCGGCCGCTTCCGGCATCGCCGCCAGCGTGACGCGGTAATAGGTCTCATCGTCGCGCCATTCGCGATTGCGGGTCACGATGCGCACCACCGCCAGCAATGCGAGCGCCCCGACAATTGCTGCAAACGCAACCCGCCAGGCGCGGGGGCGAACCGCGCAATAGCTCCAAACGGCCTGAAGCATGAACCCGAATAACCAACAGAGGCCCACGGAAGGAAGATACAGGTACCGCTCTGTGAAGACGTTGGGACCCAGCCATCGGGAATTCAACACCGGGGCGATGTTGATAAAGAACCAGACGAGGCCGAAGGAAACGCGGCGATGGCGCCTCCATAGGAAGATGAAAGCCCATGCGGACAAGGCCAGTGCGGCGACTCCCGCCAGGACGCGCGGGTCAAGCGGCGTGACGCTCTTGTGAAAAGGATAAAAGGCGATGAGGTGGACGGGCCAGATCGTCTTCCAGAGGTACAGGCCCAACAGGGGAACGGCGGAAAGGCAGGCCTCGTACCAACTGAGGTGGGCGGTAAGTTGCACCGGTGCAAAGGCGCCGAAGAAGCGGATGCGAAACAGGACGTAGACCACCACCAACAGCCAAAGGATGCCGTAGCGCGAAATCTTCTGCCGCCAGGAGGTGCTGGCGCGGTCGTCACGGTAGAAGTGCTCAAAAATCATGGCCGTGAGGGGTAGCGTCACGGCCTGTTCCTTGGAAAGGAGGGCCAGGATGAAGCTCCCCGCCATGCCCCACTGCATCCCCTCTGAGCGCGCTCCCTGGGGGCGGGCACTGCTCACGAAGAACCAGAAAGCAGCCAGGTAGAAAACGGCCAGGTCGAGGTCCGTGACGCCGGAAACCCATGCCACGGACTCGGTATGAATGGGGTGCAAAGCGAAGATCGCAGCGGCGGCGAAAGCCAGCCCTTCGTTCCGGAAGAGGCGCCTGGAAAGTCCGAAGACCAGACAGACCGTGAGCGCGTGCAACACCACATTTGCCAAATGGAATCCGTAAGGAAGTAGTCCGAAGAGCTGGTAACAGATGAGAAAACCCAAAATGCCGATGGGGCGGTAGTAGTTGGTGGCGCCACGCGCGCCGAGATGAGCCAGGATGCGGGTACTGAAGATGTCTCCCACGTGAGAGAAACTGCGGATGTAGGGGTTGGTCACAACCTCATTGTTATCGTCATAGACGAAGGTGTTCTGGAGCGTGTTGACATAAGGCAGGACCGCCAGGAGGAGCAGCGCGGCCAGAAGCCACGCGGAAACTTGGGATGGCTGATCAGGCGACGGAGGATGGTCGGGCTTCCCTGTCCCGTTCAATGCCCCCCCTCCGTTTGCCGCGGGGTATATGCCTCAGCCGCCTTCGTGAGCCAGGGCAGACGTTCCGCCCAGCGGGCCGGGACCTTCACCGATATCGGGATATCGCCCAGGTGGCGGAAAAGCCAGTTCGCCAGCAGGTAAGACAGGGGCGCCAGGATCAACCCCGCCACCACATCGATCAGGTAGTGATAGCGAAGGTAAAGTGTTGAGAACCAGAGACTGAGAACAAGAGGTGAGATGATTAAGAACAGTTTCCGGGAGTTCCGGTAGGCGTAAAGCCAAACGACGAACGATATCCCCACGTGCAGGCTGGGAAAAACGTCGCGTCGGATGCGGGCGAAGTCCATGAAGTCGATATCCCGATTGAATACCCACACTCCCTTATTCAAGGGGACGGTGTACAAGCTGCGCAACGCATACATGGGGCCGATGGCCGGGACCAGAAGGTAACCCAGCAATCCGAGGAAGGAAATCACCATCAAGCCGCTCATCATCTCGCGGAAGCGTGCCCGGTCCCGGCGGATGTACAGGAAGCAGGCAACGAGTGGGATGTTGATGACGTGGTAGAAATAGGCAAAGGTCATCCACGCCGTCATGGCCGGTGAGATGATGCGCTGCAGCACGACGCTGGCCTGAAATCCAAAAAGGCGTTGATCCAGGGCAATCAGGGCTTGATCGCGGTCCCTGGTGACGACCATCAGGGTTGCGTCACCCCACAGGGAGTAATACATCAGGAGGATGATGAGAAAGGGGAACCAGTCGCGAACTATATCCCAGAACGGCCGGACAAAGTCCACCGCTCCCGCGCTGTCCGGCCCTGGGGCGCGCTTGCCCACGATAAAGTAGTGGACCAGTTCCTTGGCAAGCAACAAGGTCATGGCCGGGATGATGATGAGGACGTCGGCGGGGCTGAAGTTCCCGCCGTTCAGGCCGCGGAAGATGATTCGGAGGAGTAGGTTCAGAAGAAAAAAAACGAGGGCGACCAAATCCTCCAGCCGCAGGGGGAGGGTGAGGCGCGAGCTACTGGTCATAGAGCCCTTTCAGCGCCTCAAATCTCGCGCGGGCCGCCGGAGGAAACGGGAATTTCGCGGTCTCGTCCAGCACCGCCAGAGCCTGCTGCCGGTCGCCCCCCAGGT
>DATJVT010000401.1:0-5451 GCA_035501695.1 Terriglobia bacterium
CGTACTTGCTGCCCGCGTGCTGCCGTAGGATTTCAAGCGCCCTGGGAAATTCCGAGCCCGCCTGGTAAGGCTGGTTGGTGGTAATGGCATCAAAGGTGTCAGCGACGGCTATGATCCTCGCCATGAGTGGAATGTCATCACCTTTGACGCCGTCGGGGTAGCCCCGCCCGTTCAGTGCCTCATGGTGCCAGCGAATGCCGGGAAGCATTTCCGTAAGCTGCTTGACCTGCCGCACAATCTCATAACCCATCACAGTGTGGCGTTTCATGATTTCAAACTCTTCTATAGTGAGCACGCCGGGCTTCCGCAGGATGCGGTCTTCGATACCGATCTTGCCAACATCGTGCAAGACGGCGAAAACTCGGATTTTATCCACTTCCTCCTCCGGCAAACCCAACTCCTCTGCCAGGATGCCGGAGACTTGCGCCACCCGCCTGGAGTGGCCTTTCGTGTAGGGGTCCTTGGCGTCAACTGCCGCCGCGATCATTTCAATCATGTCGATAAACAGCTGGCGGTTCTGCTCGGAAGCCCGCTTCAGATTACCGATATAATGCTGAATGTCCTCGGCCACAGTCGCGGACTTGGTTCTTCTTCCCAGGAAATACGCCGAAAGCACTAATGGCCCGATTAGGGCAAGGACAACCCAACCCGCGGCGCTCATCGAATCCCCTCCGATTTCTCCCGCTTAAGCCTGGGGCTTTCGGCGAACCAACTCACCGAAAACTTGACGCCGGTGTAATAGTAAGAGCCGCGGACCTGAGAAGCAGGACGGGCTACTTGCTTCGGACTCTTAGGCCGCGGGCCGGCCGGCATCGGCCGATTCAACCTTTTTCACCTGGTAGGCTGCGATTTGCCCGGTGCCCATGATCCATTCCAGGATCTCCACCAGGATTTGTTCCTGGCCAGGACGCACGTCAAAGGTTTTCTGTAGCGTGAGATCGACCTCATAGCGCCCAGCCTTCAGCATGTCATGCAGTTCCTTATAGAGCTTGTTACGTAAGTCTTCCATGGTCGTGCGCCCTCCGTCCGGAGTTTCGCCAAGCGAATTCATTGCAAGATTTCGCTAGTCGAAGGAAAAAAGTACTCATGCATCGGCCATTACCCGTGCCTTGTTCGGAATCAGCCCGGCGCAGTGCGGGCATTTCCGCTCATGTCTGATTTTTGCGGCAGGCCGGGTCCCGTAACGGGGACAGCAATCAAAGTCATCGGAATAGGCTTGCTGGCCGGCAGGGCAGGTCTTCACGGGAGTGTTTGTTACTCTCCTTCCGGGATGGATTGCAAGAGAAGGACTGCGCCAGATTCCCTCGTAACAAACTGCTAATGGGCCTTGTATCAAGGAACATCGTGGCTTGCCATAGCACGGAGGTCCCTGGTACTTGCGAGGGGGGCGGGTAGCCGCCGTCACAGAGCGGCACTAACCGTGGTTACCGCTTTCCACTCCCATCCGCACCTGACCCACACACGGGTTGAACTGCGGCTGCGGGCTTTGCGTATGCCTTGGCAGAGGCATTTCGATGCGAGCGCGCCGTGTTGCCTCAGGATGCTTCATCGGGTACGCCGTTTGCTCTACCGCCCTGGCCATTTTCCTGGGAGAGTTGGCATTCCATCCACAACGTCGTCCCTTAACTCATCGAGCCTTGGCCCAGGCGGCTGCCGCGCGCTTCGGCGCCACCCTCCAGGACGTCTCGCTTGTCGCTCCTGACGGCGCACGGCTACAGGCCTGGTTCGCCCGGCCGGCGAGAGCCAACGGCAGCGCCGTCATCCTGCTGCATGGTGTGGCGGACAATCGGGAGGGTATGGGGGGCTACGCCGAAATGTTCCTCTCCCGCGGGTACAGCGTCCTGCTCCCCGACTCGCGTGCCCACGGCCTGAGCGGCGGCTTCCCAACCTACGGCATCGAGGAGGCAGGCGACGTACGTGCGTGGTACGACTGGGTGGAGGTCCACGACCGGCCGGAATGTGTATTCGGGATGGGCGAGTCGATGGGGGCGGCGATCGTGCTCCAGGCTCTGCGGACCACTCCATTCTGCGCCGTGGTCGCGGAGTCGCCGTTCGCCACCTTTCGCGAGATTGCCTGCATCCGCGCCGGGCAGGCGCTTCATGTGGGAGCCTGGGTGGGCCGGACGGTCTTGCGCCCGGCGATCGAATTGGCGTTCCTGTACGGAAGGATGACACGCGGAGTCAACCTGGCCTCGGCATCACCGGAGGAATCAGTAGCCCGAAGCCGGCTGCCCATCCTACTCATCCACGGCTTGGCCGACGACAACATCCCTGCGCAGCAGTCCGAGATGATTCGCGCCCGAAATCCGGCGAACGTAACCTTGTGGGAGGTGCCGAACGCGGGCCACTGCAGCGCGGCAAGTGCCATGCCCGAGGAATTCAACTCGCGGGTCATTTCCTGGTTTGCCCTGCATGGAAGTCGACAGAGTCTCCAACCCCGCATTGCGGCACAAAGCATTCGGGCGTATCCTCCTCCATAATCGTCGTTCGAAATCTGCACTTCGGTGTTGGCAAAGAGCTCTCCGACATGAAAGACGGCTCCAACTCCTACAAACCTTCTCTTCGCTGGGAGGGCATCCACGCGCGCGGCATACGCCAACAGTTTGTCTCGGCAGACGCCACGATCGCGGAGCTTAAGAAGAAGGCTACCGAATGCGAAAAAGCAGCGGCCAAGGCAGAAGAACCCCGGGCGACCGAATTGCGACGGGAGGCGGAACTGTGCCGAGATTGGGTGGCCGCGATCCGCTCGGGTCTCTGGAAATCGTGAGGGCGCGCATCGTCACTTGGTTTTGGCCTTCACTGAAGCAGTGTATGGTCCTGAAAGAGGAGACAAAACGCGGCAATCCACGGGGGCTTTTTCGCAGGTTGCGTCACGTCCAATAGCTGCGGTCGAGCGAGCGATATTGGATGGCTTCAGAGAGGTGGGCGTTGCCGATGTTCTCCGCGGCTTCGAGATCGGCGATGGTGCGGGCCACTTTCAGGATGCGGTCATGGGCGCGCGCCGACAGGCCCAGGCGATTCATGGCACTTTCCAGCATGCGCTCGCAATCCGGCGAGATATCGCAATACTTGCGGATCTGCCGCGAGCTCATCTGGGCGTTGCAATAGATCTTCTCACCCTGGAAGCGCTCCAACTGGCGCTCGCGCGTCCTGATGACGCGGGCGCGGATGCCCTCGGAGGTCTCGCCCCCCGCCTCCTGCCGCAACTCATGGAACCGCACGGCGGGCATATCGATGTGAATATCGATGCGGTCCAGCAGCGGCCCGGAAATTTTGGAAACGTAGCGCTGGATGAGCGGCGGCGTGCAGGTGCACTCGCGCGAAGGATCGTTGAAGAATCCGCACGGGCAAGGGTTCATTGCCGATGCCAGCATGAAGCGTGCGGGGAAAGTCAGCGTCATGGCGGCGCGCGCGATCGAAACCATGCCGTCTTCCAGGGGTTGCCGCATGACCTCCAGGACGTTGCGCTGGAATTCGGGCAACTCATCGAGGAACAGCACGCCATTGTGCGCCAGGCTGACTTCGCCCGGACGCGGAATGGCGCCGCCGCCGATCAATCCCGCGTCCGAGATAGTGTGGTGAGGCGCGCGGAATGGACGGATGCCAATCAGTCCCGTGCCCGCTTCCAACACTCCGGCCACGCTGTGGATCTTGGTGGTTTGGATGGCTTCGTCGAAGGTGAGAGGAGGCAGGATGGTGGGGATGCGTTTGGCCAGCATGGTCTTGCCCGCGCCGGGCGGGCCGATCATCAGGATGTTGTGCCCGCCCGCCGTCGCCACCTCGAGGGCGCGCTTGGCATGGAGTTGACCCTTGACGTCGCGAAAATCCACCGCGTATTGGCCGGCTTGCGCCAGCATGGCCCCCGTATTGACATGCACCGGATTGAACTCGCGGGTTTCGTTGATCAGGTCCAAAACCTCCGGCAGCGAGCGCAATCCGTAGACTTTCACATTCTGTACGACGGCCGCCTCCGCCGCGTTCTCCACGGGCAGAACCAGACGGCGAATCCCTTTCTGCCGCGCCATGGTGGCGATGGAGAGCGCTCCTTTGATGGGCCGCAGGCCGCCATCCAGCGACAATTCCCCGAGAAATAGAATGTCTTTGAGTTCGGTCTTGAGCAGCACGCCCGTAGTGCCCAGGATCCCCAGCGCGATGGGCAGATCGAATCCCGAGCCTTCCTTCTTCACGTCGGCAGGGGCCAGATTCACGGTGATGGTCTGCCAGGGAAATTGCAGGCCGCAGTTGTTGATGGCTGCCCGGATGCGCTCACTGCTTTCGCGCACGGCCGCATCGGGCAGGCCGACGGTCAGGAACAGGATCTTGCCGGCGGTGACGTCGACTTCCACTTCCACGGGGTAGGCATCAATTCCAAATACCGAGGCGCTCAGCGTTTTGAAAAGCATGAGGGCAACTCACCGCGGGAAAAGGTGCGAGGCGCGATGGACCAGGCGCGATCCCGCCCGCGCCCTTTTAGAAAAAGGTCCTATAAGGCCGGTCATTATACCAGAAGTAAAAACACGAAATGCAAGTGGTCCCCCGGCAAGCGATGTGACCATAGGTGCCCGATGGCCCGGTTCCGCGCGGATGGACTTGCAGGCCGGCATGTTCGGCGTTGGGGCGTCAGACATCTTGTCTGATTTTCTTGGGTCAATATGTCGGTATTGTATGAAGAGTACATAAATATGTTGACATGCTGCTGCGGAAGGTTTAGCCTCTGGGAAAACCCCTGGCGCATGTGGCGGGGCGCCATTCACAAAGTTGCGGCGCATTCGGGGAGGCAGGCGGAGGCGGCGATGTCGAGGAAGAAGGGACGAATGACCAGAGATGGGCAAAGGGCGGGCGCCGGAGGGAGCGGACGGCGCTCGCGAGGCACTGTCAGCCGCGCGGCCCGGGGGCAGCGAAGCCCCTCCGACCTCCACCGCGCGTTACTTTTCGGAGCGGAGGGAGAGGTGCTGGCCTCCCTGGGGGAAGAACAATTCGAGAGGCTGCGGCAGGTCCTTTACGCTTCCTGGCCCCTGGCCGATTCGTCGCAGAAAGCGCTGATTGAGAGCCTGGCGGCGGCCATTTGGCGGCTGGAGCGCGCCGACCCGGCGCCGGAGGGACCGGCCATCGCCAGCGTCCGAGCTTTGCCAGCGGACCGCCCGGAACCGCCCCGCGCCGACGACCCGGGCGCTCTTCGGTGTAGGCTGAGTGTGGAAGCCTGCGCTGTGCGCGAAGTCCTGCAAATCTGCCACCAACTGCTGAAGACCCAGGCCGCCGACCGCGAAGCCGCCTTGACGGGGCAAACCGCCTGACCCGTCAGGCTCGAACCCGCCTTGAAGCTAATCGGGCGCCTGGCACCTGACACCAGCCCTCCCATCCCGAGTCCCGAATCCCGAGTCTCGAGTCGCGAATCTCTAACCCCGTCTCCAATGCCCCGTATTCCCGTGTCCAATCGGGGGCGTTCAGGCA
>DATJVT010000402.1:0-2991 GCA_035501695.1 Terriglobia bacterium
TCCTCGTTTGGAGGCGGCTCTTCCTTTGGAGGAAGTTCCTCGTTTGGGGGATCCGGCTCCATGGGGCCGCAAGGGGGAAGCAGCGGCGTTGGGATGAATTCTTCCGCCGATGCCTCCGGGCAGACCGGACCCACCTCCTCCTTCTTTGGCGGACAGAATGGGATTCAAGGCACGTTTATCGCGGGGGTCGCCGCCACCAGTAGCCACCAATCCATCCGGGTGTGGAACAAGAAGCACCGCTATGATGAGTGGGAGTTCCTGGGGCTCGACATGGGAATATTTGGAATCCAGGTGGGAATGCCCACGGCTTCCGCGGGGCCCGGGACGGTACAACAACCCGGAACCATGGGATCCGGCTTCGGGCCGGGCAACCAGGGGATCAACCAGCCTTCCAGCTTCGGACCTTCCTCAAACTCACCGCAGTAAGAGTCCTTGATGCGCTAAGGGCAGAGAACCGCAGCGCCCTGGGCTGGACTGCGGAGGGAAATGCCGGGAAAGGCTTTCTGTCCACTCCAAAATCAGAAGCACGTATCCTGTCGGGTACCGAAGCTGCGGCCCCGTAGACGACGCCCGAAGCGATGGGGGGACGTGTCAGGCGCTTGCGTGCGCCATGGCGCGTCGTGATGCTTCGACGGTTTTCGCAACCCGCCGATGGTCTACAAGCATGGCCAGCAAGTCGCTCCGCTGGACTTTCTCGCAGAGCACACTGCACATGGAAATGGCATTGAAGGGGCGAATGAATTCATGAAGACGGCGCTGATACTCCCTGATGATAGCCGCATCGGTGCCATTCCCATAGACCCAGGACCAATCCGTGACCCAGCGCATGACGGAAGCGTGACGATGCAGCGGGCTGCGCTGCAGGGGTTCGCTGGGACGGAACAATTCCGCCATACAGCTTGGCGCTGTTAAGAAAACCAAACGGCCACTATGTAGGAGGGCGTCAGTCTTGAGTCCGGTCTCGGATAAACCGTGTGCAATATCCTTCAGGCAAGTAGCGCCTGCCAGGATGACGAGTTGCTGACCAATTTCCAAACCGGCGATTGAAAACTGTAAGATTTCGGAAAGACTCTTCTCTTTCCGTAAGACTAAACGGCAGGGCTCACCGTTGCCGGTCAGGCTGCCGTGGAAACCTAAATCGAAACTCATATGAGCCTATCTTCCGCGAAAACGTACAGGCATGTCAACGGGTCATCGTGTCACAGGGAAATAATGTCCGTTCTTGAATTTCCGAGGATTTCGCTTATTCTTCGCCACAACCTGGAGTGCGCAGCAGCAGCTACCGCCCGGTCATGCGGTTTCATTTTCCCGGTATGAATCAAGGGCGGAAGGCGGTAGCTGCTGCTACCGCACTCCATGACGCGGGGATAGGAACCTCGGTCAGGCGCAGGCGCACGGTGTTCTTATACCCGGGATCCAGATTGATGCGCGGCATGCTGACGCCGAAATCCAGGTCCGGGTACGCCCAGAGATGGTTAATATTGAACTGCACCTTACCGTCGGACCACACCTCGGCGCGTGCCGCGGCCGTGGCGTCGGACTCCGCCCGCACGGCCAGCGGGGTGTCCATCAATCCGCAGGCTGCCCACCAGATGTTCTCCTTCAAGCTGCGGAAGTCGTTGGTCCCGCGATCGCCGGGATCGTTTGAGCCGAAAAGAAAGAAGTCTTTGGCGTCCTCCGCCCACGGGCCCGCGGGGTCGTGGCGATAAAGTCGATGGACATCGCTGGAATTGCGGCGCGCCATCCCCTGCGGCCTGCCGATATGATCGGGGGGATAGGCGGACCACAAGGCGCGGCGATCCCAGCTCAGCCGGTCGACGGAAGAGGGAAGCACAAAGGACAACCCCACCTCGCTCGCGTCTTTTACGGCATCTTGAAGCGTGTATTGCGTGGTGATTAAACCCTGCCCATCGATGCGGATTTCCAGCAACATGTTCATCCCCGGGCCGGAGCCGCGGCGCGCCACGTGGGCTCCCGCCAGCGTTATGACCGCTTCGTTTTCAGTCAGGGAATGCTTCATGTTAATGAGCCACCAGGACGGCAAACGCGTGGGTCCCAGGTTCAGGAACGGCCCGCCCTCCAGAACCTTCTTGCCGCGGAAAACGCCCTCGCGGATCAATCCCGCGACCTTGTCGAACACGATGCGGAATTCCCTGCCCTGCACCGTCAGCGACTGCGTATCTTCGATGACCTTCGGCGCGGGACCTTGCGGGCCGGGGAAAGTCACCGTGCGCTTGCCGATGCGGATGCGGAACTGGTCGATGCTGACGCCGCCCTCGTTGTGGAACTCCAAGTCCACCACGTCACCGTCATTCCAATCGCGCGCGGGGATCACGAGCTTGCCATTTGAACCAGGGGCGGCATTGGCGAGGCGAGCCCTCAGAGGCTCTCTGCCGATGCGTGCCGCCACTTGCACTTCGGCAAGGTCAGTGTGATTGAACCAGTTCTTGACCGGGATCTCCAAAGGCTGGCCCGCGCCGGGATTGGGAACCTCAGTCTCCTCGATGCGGATGGGTGAGTATGCTTTCTTGGTCAGCCAGTACTCCGGCTTGGGACGCCGCCACGCATCAACGATACCCCATTCGCCATAGCCGACGGGGGATTTGGGCAACAGGAAGACTTCGTCGAAGCCCGCCCAGATGGCGCCGCCCAGGCAACCGTCCGATGTGTAACAGTTCTCCCAGAACCGCTTGATGAAGTGACCCCAGTAGTCGCGCACACCCGGGTCGCGCTGCAGCGTGTCAAGATCGTAGCAGGGCACGTGCGTGCACTCGTCGTTGAGCTTGGGGAACTGCGGGCTGGTCAGGTCGCCGTCAAACTTGGGGTAGTGCATGCTGTAGAGGTCGTAGGCATCGACGCCGGCGGGAACGGTTTCCGGGTAGCTGAAGATGGCGGGGCGCGAAGGGTCTTCCGCGCGGACGTACTCACGCTCGCGCTGGAAATTCGTTCCCCAGCGGCTTTCATTGCCCAACGACCAGGCGATCACGCACG
>DATJVT010000403.1:0-3469 GCA_035501695.1 Terriglobia bacterium
TTGCGCCGCAAACCGGCCGTTGCCCTGGCCGCTTGACCGGTGAATGAAGCCCCCGGAAGAAAAGCTCTACGACTACCAGGCTGAGGGGGTCGATACATTTGCCGCCTGGGTTCAGAATACCGCTCCGGAAGCTCCCAGCGAGGCTCTCATCTCTCTGGCGATGGGCATGGGCAAGACGCGAACCGCTGCGTCCTGCATCCGTCTTCTCCTGACCACGATCAAGCCCAACGCAAAGATACTCTGGCTGACCCACCGCGAGGAATTGATCGAACAGTCAAAACAGGAGCTGGAGCACTACACCGGCGAGTATTGTGAAATCGAACAGGCCCGCCACCGATCCACCGGACTGTCGAACATCATCGTCGGCTCCGTGGCCACCCTGCACGGCAAGCGCCTGCAAAATCTGGCCGGAGATTTTCAGCCCGACCTGATCGTCTGCGACGAGGCCCATCACGCGCTGGCCTTGAGCTGGATGCAGGTCAAGCAGACCTTTCCCCGGGCCAAGATCCTGAACCTGACCGCCACCCCTTACCGTTCCGACATCGCCAACCGGATTGATCTGGGCACGGTGCTCGTCGAGCGAAACACAACGGATGGCATCGGCCTGGGGATTCTGGTGCCCCCCAAGCCGGTCGGGAAACTCGAACTCAACCTCGGTCACGTCAAGAAGCGGCTGGGAGACTACGACGCCGAAAGTCTCGCGGACCTTCTCTGCCATCCCGACATCTTGCGGTCCTGCGTGAAACTCCTTCAGGAGCATGCGCCGGGTCGGAAGACCATCCTGTTTGCCGCCACCGTGGAACACGGCCGGAAAATCTCCGCTCAACTGCGTGAAACCGGATTTCGCGTGGCGGAGGTTTACGGGGACACGCCTACATCCGAACGCAAGAGCTACTATCAGGGCATCCGCGAGGGGAAGCTGGACGTGCTGACCAACAATTTGTGCCTCGACGCCCAGACCGAGATTCTCACCCTGGACGGCTGGAAGAATCATCAGACTCTCACCCACGAAGATCTCGTGGCCAACTGGGACAACGGCCGAGTCTGGTTCAGTCGGCCCAAGGACATCATCGTGCGGCCCCGCAAACCCGGCGAGCGGATGGTGGTTCTCGCCGGTGCCCGAAGCCTGCGTGTCACCGAAGGGCACCGAATGCTGGTCTGGAAAGATCAGGAATACACGCATGTCCCAAGCCAGGACTTGATTGCGCAGGCGTGGAAATACCCTGTCTGCGGACAGCAAGACCCGGGGATGGCAGCCGCGCAGGTACCCTTGCCCCCGGATGATCCACAAGCGGAGAACCCGTACAAGGAAGCAAAGTTTCTAAACCGCAACCAATGTGTCTTCATTGGATTGTGGCTGGGAAATGGCGGACGCGAGAAGCCCGGCAGCGGACACCGATGCCTGACTCCATACCTGCAAAAGGGCAAAAACCCTTTGTGGTGGAACCTTAATGCAGACCAACTGAAGGCCTTGTTTCGGGGATTCATGCTGGCTGAGGGAGCCGGGCCGGAGCGAACGCCAGTCGGTGAAAAGGCTGAATCCTTCAAACTCACCAGCGCCGACAAGGAGATGTTGGACCAACTTCAGGCCGTTGCCGTTTGCCGCGGTTATAGAGCGGAGCTGGCCCGGGAGGGACGCCAATTTGCCCTGGCTCTGAACCCGCAGTTGCACGTTTCGATTGGCGCGGGGGACACGGGATTGCAGTGGGAAACCCAGTCACCGGCCGAGGAGATCGTCTGGTGCGCCTCCACCGAGTCCACCAACCTCATCGTCCGGCGCAATGGCAGCGTGGCCGTGATTGGCAACTGCCTGACCGAAGGCTTCAACCTGCCGGCCTTGGATTTGGTCGCCATGTTTCGACCGACCCGCAACGCCGGCTTGTATTTGCAGTGCATCGGCCGCGGTCTGCGCCGGGACCTTGAGAATCCAAACAAGGACCACTGCCTCATCATCGACGTGGTCGACAGCGCCAAGCGCAAGGGGGGCAAACAGTTTCCGCTGCCAACCGAGGACGATTGCCGCATCTACAGCGCCCTGCACAACCGGCAGTCCTCGATCCCGGAAGTGTTCCTGAGCTGGTTCTACTCCCTCAACGATCTTGAACAGTTGCTGCAAAAGCAGATCACGGTGGACCAGTGCGGCCACCTCGATACCCCGGACAAGGTGCATCGCCTGCTGTCACCGCCGTGGATGCAGGTGCTCCCTGGGCAAGCGGTTGATGGCCGGCTACCGCGCGTCTGGACGCCGGACGGGGAATACGCCGACCTCCTGCAACCCTTCCGCCTCAACGATCCGGACGCCTTTCGCCTGCTGGCTTCCCATAAAGGCTGGGTTTATCTCCCGCACAACAAGCTGCCGAAGCACGAAGAGGCGCTCATCGAACTGGCGGCCCAAGTGGCCAGCCGGGACAGCGCCGACCCCAATTACACGATCGACACGCTGATTTCGCGCGACGCTCAGTTGCGCAACTTCATCCTGGACCTGTTTGACCCCAACCAGTCCCTCAAGGAACAGGCCGCCAAGTGCTACGACCTGCTGCCGGTTTGCGGCGGGGGGCCCAAGGTGGCCTGGTTCAAGGTCATCTATCAACAGGCGGAGTTTAACTTCATCCAATGGAAAGACGCCGCGCAACCCGGCCTCAACCGGTTCCTGGTCCGGACCACGGAGGGGTTGGTTTACGGCTTCCGGCAGGAGGGGTTCGGCGCCGTGAAACCGGAGCCGGGCTACGTGTACACCTACAACGATCTGCCGGATTTCGTGAAGACCACGAGGTGGGCCAACCAAAAGATGTCCGAGAAACAGGCAGAGCACGTGTGCCGGATCCTTTCGGTGTCCCGCGCCGAAGCCGAAAGCCTGCGCATCAGCAAGCTGTCGGCCTCCGCGCTCATGTCCAACCACTGGCACAAGGCGAGGCTTAAGCGGATCTCGGACGCCCTGGGCAATCCGCTCACGCTCACCCCCGCGGTGTATCAGGAAAGCATCCCCCTGACTTTCGCTGAGGAGCCGGGAATAACACTGCGTGAAACAAAAAATGACGACAACGGGAACGGGGACATGCTCCCTGTCCCAACGGCGGCAGGCGAACCTTTCTGATGCAATACAGCCAGAACATGGAGACGGTGCTTACCCGCGCCAAGGAATTCGCGCAGCAACTCCAGCACACGACCGTCAGTCCCCTTCATCTTTTGCTGGCCCTCCTCAAGACGCCGGAGTGCCAGGGTTATAAGCACCTGGAAAATCAGCAGGTCCCCCTCCAGAAGCTCACGGATTACATTACCCACAACCGGCTGAACCATGAGCCCTACGGAGCGCCAACCGGCGATTTCAACTCCCAGAGCAAGTTTGTCCTGAACCAAAGCGGACAGATTTCCCAGCAGATGGGCAGCAGCTTCACCCGCACGGAACACCTGCTGCTGGCGCTGCTCACCGACCCGACCCTCGCGCGCGACGTCTACCCCGCCGTCGGCC
>DATJVT010000404.1:0-2592 GCA_035501695.1 Terriglobia bacterium
GTGAGTCGATCGAGGCGTTCAAAGCCAGCGGCGCCCGGCTGCGGTTGCCTTACTATCTCGGGCTGCTGGCCGAGGTGTGCGGCCGTGCCGGGCGCGTGGAAGAGGGGCTTGCCGCTGTTGATGAGGGCATGGCCGCATCGCGCGCCCACAACGAACGCTGGTGGGACGCCGAACTACACCGTCTCCGGGGCGAACTATTACTTGCCGGGGGCGCGGGGGTGAGCGAGGCGGAGACGGCCTATCTGCGCGCAATTGAAACTGCGCGCAGCCAGCAGGCGCGCGCACTGGAGTTGCGCGCCGCGACGAGCCTGGTGCGGCTGCATTCCGGGAAGCGCCGTGCCGGGAAAGCGTGGCACCTGCTGCAGGAACTGTATTCCTGGTTTACCGAAGGCTTGGACTCGCCCGACCTCCGAGCCGCCGCCTTAGTGCTCGCCAAGGTGTAAGTCGAGTGCCCACGGGAGCATAACGCCCAATTAACGTTTTCCTGCCTTCTGCCACCCGTTTCCTGCAAAAAACTCCTCTATTCTCGCTCGTAGGAACGTTTTGGTAACACCGCGCCTGTTATCTTCAACTCGGTAAGCTAATGAGGCAACCACTCGACGGATTGATATCCCAAATCCACATAGACAGGAGGAAGAATATGGCTCCAAAGCAACAGACGACAAGCAAACTGACCGCAGCAGCGGTTCAGGATTTCGCATCACGCCTGCGGGGCGAACTGATCCAGCCGGGTGATGCAACCTACGACTCCGTGCGCAAGGTGTATAACGCCATGATCGATAAACATCCGGCGTTGATCGCACGCTGCGCCGATGTGGCAGATGTCATGGCCGGCGTCAACTTTGCCCGCGGAAGCGGGTTGACCCTGGCGGTGCGCGGGGGCGGGCACAACGGCCCGGGCCTCGGTGTCTGCGACGACGGATTGGTGCTCGATTTATCCGGGATGAAGGGCATCCGTGTCGATCCGGCCGCCCGCACGGTGCGGGTCGAGGGTGGCGCCACCTGGGGCAGCGTCGATCATGCGACGCACGCCTTCGGGCTGGCGACTCCGAGTGGCTTTATCTCCAGCACCGGCGTAGGCGGGCTGACGCTGGGCGGCGGCATCGGCTATCTCACTCGAACGTATGGACTGACGATCGACAATCTGCTGGAGGTAGACATGGTGCTGGCGGACGGCCGTTTCGTGACCGCCAACGCCGAGGAGAATTCCGACCTGTTCTGGGCCGTGCGCGGGGGAGGCGGCAACTTCGGCGTTGTTACCTCCTTCCTGTTCAAGCTCCACCCGATCAGTACGGTCTACGGTGGTCCTATGTTCTGGCCCCTGGAGCAGGCAGCCGATCTGCTGAAATTCTGGCGCGATTTCATCACGACTGCGCCGGAGGACATCAATGGCTGGTTCGCGTTCGTCACGGTCCCACCCGCTCCACCGTTTCCGGAGCAGTTCCACATGAAAAAGATGTGCGCCGTCGTGTGGTGCTACACCGGCCCCTTGGATCAGGCGGATGAGCGCTTCAAACCCATCCGCGCTTTCAGCCCCCCCGCGGTAGACTTCGCCGGCCCGATTCCCTTCCCCGCGTTGCAGAGCATGTTCGATGCTTTGTACCCGGCCGGTCTGCAATGGTATTGGAAGGCCGACTTCTTCCGCGAATTGAATGACCGGGCGATCGATCTGCACGTCAAGTATGGCGGGCAGCTCCCGACGATGCATTCGACCATGCATATCTACCCGATCAATGGCGCACCGCATAAGGTGGGCACGGGTGATACCGCGTTTAACTTTCGTGACGTGAACTTTGCTCAAGTGATCGTTGGCGTGGATCCCGACCCCTCCCAGAACGCGCGGATGATCGCATGGGCCAAGGACTACTGGTTGGCGCTGCACGCCTACTCGGCGGGCGGGGCTTACGTCAATATGGTGATGGACGAGGGCGAGGACTTGGTCAAAGCAGCTTATGGCCATAACTACGCGCGACTGGCGCAGATCAAGGCTACTTACGACCCGAAGAACCTTTTCCACATGAACCAGAACATCAAGCCGGAAGCGTGACACCTGAGAGCGGCGTCGCGCTCGAAGCCGTTGGGCCCGCGGCGCCGCCACTCGGCCGGGGGCCTCAACGTCAACCTCATCCAACTGCCGGAGGCACATCAGGAGGGCTGACGTATGAGCTCAACGAAGGAAGTTCTCGGGCAAGATCACACCCATACATTGAACTCTGAGAATTGCAGCCATCCCATCTTTCAAAGGAGGTTCATCCCATGGCGAGATTTCTGATTGAAGTTCCACATCCGCCGGAGCTCATTGCCTGCGCGCGGGGTATCGAAATACTGCTGAAGACCGGATCCCATTTCCTGACCCATGCCGACTTTGGGTGTATGGATGGCGACCACAAGGCCTGGATAATTGTCGAAGTTGCCAGCAAGGAGGAGGCTCGGTCCATCTTGCCTCCTCCCCTGCGCTCCGAAGCCAGGATTGTGAAGCTGAACTATTTCACCTTGGAGGAGATCGACGCAATCCTTCAACATCACGGTAACTCTCTTCCGCAGCCGGACCGAGGGCGCCCACCGGGGGAAGAAGCAGGCGAAAAATTCGCA
>DATJVT010000405.1:0-6835 GCA_035501695.1 Terriglobia bacterium
AGCCCGGGCGATCCGCAACCGTCACGCGCTGGCCGGTTTTGAGCACGGTCTCCATGGAAGGGAGCATATCCTGGTACAAATCCCCCCAGCGCCAGAATTGGCTCATTTCGTTCTTGTTGCGAATCACCATCTGGATTTTCCCCGGGTGCCCGTCGATAGGCATCCACAGGTTAACGTCCGAGGGAAATGATGTGAGGTGGGAAAGCCGCGCGAGTGTCTTCTTGGTCGTGTTGAATGCCACATCATCCACGTCATAGTTGTCCCCGGCAAGCCACGGGTCCTTGGGATCGACCTTGAACATGTATTCCTTCGCCAGGGGAGTGACGATCTTCTGGCAAACGTCGCCATCCACCATGACGCTGCCGACCCGCGCCACATTCTCCAGCTCCTGCCGCATGGAAGAGCTCGGGGCGGGGTTCTTCCCCGCTGGCGCCACTGCGGCCAACATCAAAACCGATGCCAGCAAGCACGCGATTCTCATTTCACACCTCCCGCAAGCTGAAGCACATATTGCCGGACGTTATACCAGGCCGCCACGCCGGGATGCGCCAGCGATTTGTTGGTGTGTTCCATGGCCGCGTCGATATCGCTTCCCTGCCACTGGTCGGAGGGAACATCCGCCAGCGCGGGGCGGGGATTCCACCAATCGTCCAGGGTGGAATTGTTGAACCGGTGCGCCGCCTCGTTGCGCAGCAATTCGAGCGGTTTTTGCCCTTTAAAACTATCCAGCACGGCAATATCCTGAAGGCAGTTGCGTTGAATCTTCAGCCGGATGCTGGGGATCGGCTCGGTGAGGCCGAAGCGCTCGCCGGAGTAAACCAGCACCGTGCCCCCACCGTCAAAGTGGAACCAGGGGTCCTCGCCCGGGGCCACGGTCAGCCAATGCACGAAGCCGTTCACGCCCCACAGCCACGCGCGCAACGGGAATTCCGTGATGGCGGCGGCATTCTCCGTCACGGTAGGCGGCCCGCCGTAGTACCACACCACGTCGCCGCGCTCGCGGAGCATCTGGGGCGCGTAGCGGTAGAAGCTCAGTTCTCCGCCCCCGCAACACCAGAGGGTTACCACGCCTTTCAGCAGTTTGAATTCCTGTTCCATGTCCCAACTGGCGTCTGCGCGCATGCGGAAGTGCACCGGACTGTCGGGCGGCAGGGCCTCCTTCATCATGCGGCCGTACGCAAGGAAATAGTTGAGGTCCTTGGGAAAGCGTACTTCGTCACCGTCCCAGGGAAAACCCATGTAGCGCTTCTTCTGATTGAAAAAGACCTCAAAATCGGTGCGGGTCCAACCCTTCTCACGGAAGTGCCGCTCCATGTCGCGCAGAACGTTTACGAACTCCGCTTCATAACCCGGTTGGCCCCAGAACTCGTAATCCGCCGGCCACTCCGGATTGATCGGCAGATAAGCAAAGGGAATCGGCCGGGGGCCGCGGCGGCTGGTGGCAAACGCCGTGCCGTCCAGGAGCGCCCCGTAATGCCGGTCGAACAGGGTCCAGTCCGCCACGTGACGCGTGCGGCCCGTTCCCGTCAGGACCGGCGCGAACTCGGGACCGACCTTGCCGGAGTGCCCGTATCCGAGCTGGTGCATGATCCCGCGATGTTCGTAGAAGATCTGATGATAGGCGTGGATCAGGTGGAAGAACTGATCGCTTTCGTACCAGTTGCCGGAATACTTTCGGTATGCCGTCTCATACTGCTCGGCAAGGAACGAACTTCCGTAGGAATTATGATCGATGGTCACCACGTCTTCCGGAGGAACGGCCTGCTCGAGCACGCGGAGCTCAATCGGGAGCGTGACACGGCGCGAGCCGCAATTGAGCTCGGCCTTGCCTGCGAACACGCCGGACTTGGCTTCCGAAGGAATGTAAACGTCCACCCAGAACGCCTGCGCGGTCTGTTGGGGAACCTTGTTGTCGGGCTCCGGCAGACGCGAACTGTAAGGTCCGCGAACCGGAATCAGGGCGTCAGGATAGTAGCGTTTATCCGCCGTGGTGAAGTGGAACCACTCCCGAAACAGGTCCGTCTGAATCTTGTGCCCCGGATCAGTCACTACAACAGTAAGCGAGTACGCCGTCGGCGCCGTCGATTTGACCAGCAGTTGAAAGGAAGCGTACCCGCCCCGCCAACCCTTCAGCGCCACGCGATGGTGCGCGTCATACAAGCTGGAGCGCAGTTGCGCCCCGCCTTGGTCGGCCGCCACGATTGCCCCGAAGGGATCGGGCCGCAAGAATTCCGGCCAAGCCTCCAGGCTGGCCGCCGCCAGGCAGGATCCCGGGAAAAGCAAAAAAAGAAGGAAGAGGGCTTCCGTTTGAATTCGTCGCATAGATTCAATCCTCACCGATTGTGGGCACGGTCATCTACCGCCATGTGCCGAGCAGACGCCGGAGCAACACGGCTTCGCCGAAGTGGTAGGCGTTGTGGTCAGCAGCGACCAAAGCCTCTCGCAGGATGGTTTGACCCTCACCATGGGGAATGCTGGCGAACAGATCGGTAGACCTGAAGTTTGATTCGAAATCCGTGTGAGCGTTATCCCCCTTGAGCAGTTTCAAAAGATGTTGACGCAGGGCTGTGTCGTGGGTCATCGATGTGCTCCCTTTATATCCGCATTTCCTCACACCCCGCACCACTCGCACACAAACGTCAGCAGCACCTTGGCGGCCTGCACCACGGAATCGATCTCCAGGTACTCGTCGGCCGCGTGGGTGTTGCCGCCGCGCGCTCCCCACAACACGGCGGGAATCCCGAACCCCTGGTGAAAGACGTACATGTCGCAGGGACCTTCGATCCCCTGGATGAGGGGTTCCTTTCCCAGCACCTCCGTGGCGCAGGCAGCGAGGTCGCGCACCAGGGGCTCCGTCTTGAGAATGGAAGAGCCGGGCAACCAGCGGATGGGGAACTCCACTTGCGGCCGCGAGGGGAAAAGTCCTGGGGCGCACGCGAGCGCGGCGTCAAACCACGCGTGGAACTCACGGTCCACCTCGTCGCGATCCTCGCCCGGCATCAATTGCCAGAACATTTCGACCTGACAGGTCTCAGGGACGGTGATGGGCTCTTTCGTTCCCCAGGGGCTGGTGAAAACCTTGGTGATCGAAACGGGGACCGGGTCGGCGGCGCCAGCGTAAAGTTCGTGCACCACGGCTTTCGCGCGGCGGTGCTCGGCGAACTCCTTGACCTTCACCAGCAGGTGGCGCAATTGGTCGATAACCCCGGCAGGGAATTTGCCTTCGGTAAGAACTCCGCCTGCGGCGCTCAGTTTGATGTGCACGGTTCGCCCGCCACGTTGCGCGGGGCAGATGCGCAGAAACGATGGCTCGGAGATTATCGCAGCGTCGGCGTTAAAACCCATGAGGCGGCCCGCCAGCGTCCCGTTCACCCCGCCGAACTCTTCATCGACGATGGTTTCAAAAACCAGATCGCCGCGCAGGTTGAGGCCCAGCGCCCGGAGCGCTTCCACAACGAAGAGGTTGGTACCCACGCCGCCCTTCATGTCGTTCGAACCCCGGCCGTATAGGCGGTCGCCGTCTACCTCGCCGCCAAAGGGATCGTGAGTCCAGGGTTGCGAGCCGCGCGGCACGGTATCGATGTGCCCCGAGAGCACCAGGGAGCGGCCGCCGCCGCGGCCTTTCCGGCGCGCGCCCACATTAGGCCGCCGGTCGTAGTTACGTCCCGCACCATAAAGGGGATGCGCGCGCAACCCGGGGACCACGTCCAGCGCGTAGAGAGTCGGAGCGAGCCCCTGCTGGCGCAGGAAATCTGCCACGTAATGCTGACAGGCCTCTTCGCTTCCCAACGGAGGAGTGTTCTCCGAAGGAATACGCACGAGGTCGCGAATGATCTCCACCAGACGGTCGCGATGCTCATCCACATAGGAGCCAAGCTTGCCGGCGAGCGATGCATCGAGTGCCATGATGAGTTTCTCCGGATACGCTGACGTCAGGCCAGCACGAAGCCAAGTTACGAACTATCCTCAACCCCGAATGATTAAATCAGATCTTCATCGCGCGCGGTGGATTCCGAAATCCGCGCGTGAGGCCGGCAAGGTAAATCACTCCCAGCCCCAGCCAGATGAACCCTACTATTCTCGCTTTGTAAGAGAGGTTTATCCACAAGTACACGCAGGTGACGGTCCCCAGCAGGGGGAAGATGAGGTTCGTGAGAATAGCCAGGCCGCTCCGCAGGCGACGGCGGATATAATAGTGGCGGATTACGCTCAGATTAACCAGGATGAATCCCACAAACGCGCCGAAGTTCAACAGTTCCACCGCAAGTTCAAACCGCATCACCAGCGAGCCGATCAGCGTGATCGTGGCCATCAGATAAATGGCGCGCGTGGGAGTGGAGTAACGCGGGCTGACGTAGGCAAAAATGGAGCGCGAGATCACTCCATCGCGCCCCATTCCAAACAAAAGACGCGAGGCTCCGGCCTGCCCCGTCAGCGCACTGGCCAGGCCCGCCACTAGCAATACGAAGGTAATGAAGCCGAACATCGCGGCGCCGCCCAAAAGGCGGCTGATATCAAGAATGGCAGTCTCTTCCTGGGGGAAAGACCTGAAGTCCGGCCAGACCAGCGCCGCAAGGTAGACGGTGGCGAAACAGAAAACCGTCTGGATGATGCAGACCGCTACCGTGGCGATGGCGATGTTTTTCTCCGGATTTTGCGTGTCCTCCGCCAGCGTGGAAACCGCGTCAAAGCCGATGTAAGAGAGCGCCGCCACCCCCGCTCCCAGCATCAGCGGGCGCAGGACGAAGGTGCCGCGGTTGAAGATGGCCGTGCCCACAAATAATCCACCCCAGCCGTGCTGATGCACCACGTAAATCGCCGCCAGCAGCACGAACAGCACCGCGGAGAAAGTCATGATGAACATCATCAGGCGGCTGGCGCGCGCGGTCATCTGGATGCCGCGTATGTTTATCACCGTAATCGCAACCGTGAAAAGGATGGCCCATACCGAGTAAGGCACCACCGGGAGCAGCCGGGCGGCAGTGAGGCCGGCATAAACCACACTGAGCAGGGGGATCAGAAAGTAATCCAGGATCATCGCCCAGCCCGCCAGAAATCCCACGTGGTCATTCAGCGAGCGCTGCGCGTAGGTGTAGGTGGAACCGGCGGCAGGAAAGGCTCCGGCCATCTTTCCGTAGCTCGCTGCCGTAAATAACATCGCCACCATCGCCACAAGGTAAGCCAGCGCGGCGTGGCCGTGGGAGAGCTTTTGGACAATCCCATAGACGGGATAGGGCGCCGTGGGCGTCAGGATAACGAGGCCGTAGAGAATGAGATCGCGCAGCGACAGTACGCGCTTGAATTCGGGTTTATAGCCGAGTGCTTCAAGAGTTGCGTCGCCGACCTGATCACTCATGAGGGTCCTTCCACTTCAGCGCGGGTGTAATTTGACTCCCTCCTTTTGGAGGCGGACGCTCATGGGGATTTCGCAGGGAGCTTGGGGCGGCAGTCTCAGCCTCTCGAACGCGCCCGCCATACCCGCGTGACCGTTGTTAGTCCTGCTCATTGCGACATCTTGTCCGACAACTCCAGCCCCCGACGGTTGAGGCAAGGCCGCCCCTCCCAGTCTTGGGTAGCGCCTGCCCACTGATAGGCGCAGGGGATGCGCGGCTTCCCCCCGGATCCGCTAGACTCTAGGAAACAAGGGAGCTTCCGCCCTTTGGCTTTTTATGCGATGTGCTGGAGGTTGTCAAGGAAATCTCTGACTTCTTTCGATTTTTTTCGTTTCACTGCGACCGCCGCCCATGTTGCATCCCTTCAACCCCCTTGATCTTCATGAAGATGAACAACCCACCGCAAAGCACCAATCGCACCGGCAACGCCAGGCGATCCCCCACGTGCGGCGCATCTTGCTGTTATAATTGATGGGCGTTTCAACGCGAGAGAACGTATGAAGCTGGGAATAGACTTCGGTACAACTCGGATCATCGTGGCGAGCGCGGACCGCGGCAACTACCCGGTAGTGTCCTTCGACGCTCCCGACGGCGCCGCGCGCGACTGGTTCCCTCCCCTGGTGGCGGTGCAAAACCAGAAGCGCGTTTACGGCTGGGAGGCCTGGGCGGCGCAAGAAGAACCGGGTTGGACGGTGGTCCGATCACTCAAGCGCGCCCTGGAGGGAGCAGGCCCCGAAACGCTGGTGCAGATTGCGAACCAGACCGTCCCCATGCTGCAATTGCTGGGCGAGTTGTTTTCGGCCTTGCGCGCCGCCTTGCTCGAGCATTCCAACCTGCCCGGCGCCGGTTCAGGTCCGCTCGAGGCGATGCTGGGTGTCCCTGCGAACGCCAACAGCAATCAGCGATTCCTCACGTCGGAGGCTTTTCGCCACGCCGGTTTCCAGGTTCTCGGCCTTCTGAACGAACCTTCCGCCGCCAGCATCGAGTTCGGCCATCGCGACCACGCCTCGCGCCAGAAGAAGGCCAAAAGCCAGATCCTGGTGTACGACCTGGGAGGGGGAACTTTTGACGCCTCGCTGGTGGAACTGGAGGAGAGCGAGCAGGGCGTGATCGCCTCGGAAGGCATCGGCTCGCTGGGCGGCGACGATTTTGACGAAGTCCTGGCGGAGCTGGCCCTGGATGCGGCGGGGATCGGGGCGAGCGAACGCGACAGCCTGACGCAGGCGGAGATGTTCCGGCTGCACGAAGAGTGCCGCGCCAAGAAAGAAAGCCTGCACCCGAATACGCGCCACGTCTCAGTGGATCTGGGCGTGGCGCGGGACGGCTGGCCGCAGGTTTCGCTGCCCATTGCCGATTTTTACGCGCGCTGCCAGCCGCTGGTGGAAGAGACCTTGCACGCCACGGAAGATTTGCTCGCCAGGCACGGGTATGGTCCCGCGGGA
>DATJVT010000406.1:0-4293 GCA_035501695.1 Terriglobia bacterium
TCCAGAACCAGAACGGCCGGATGCTGTATTTCCGGTCAGGGTCGAGGAACTTCTGGTAAAGGGCCCCCACCTGGCCAGTGAGTTCCGCCGATTGGGTGGGGGGCATGGAAGCATCTTTCATCACCAAGCTGCCCGCGCCCACGCCGGTGACTTCCAGAAAATCCCGCCGCGTCATTTTTGTCATGAATGCCTCCCGCGATTATGAATGCACAATGGACACAACAGGGCGGCGCACATAGACCCCAGGTCCGATGCACCAACAGGTCTACTCCACTATGATTACTGCATGGGGCGGCAGGCGGAGCATTGCGCCGTCGGGTCCAAGCCTCGCGCCATCGAGGGCGTAGAGTTGAGTAAGTCTATGGGCCATGCCGGCAAGTCCGACCAGGTGGCAGTCAACCGGCAACTCCGTATAGTTCACCACGGCAACGCGCCCACCCAGTGGATAGATCGCCACCCGCGGAGGTGCATCGGGCGAGGTGACCGTGAACTCCGACACTTTGCGCCGCAACTCCTCCAGCGCGGACCGGAGCTCCGGAGTGAGTTGTTCGACCCGATTTTGGCTATCCACATGAGTCGTGTGGGGCAAGGCGTCCGAAAACACCACCAGTTTCCCGCCGCCTGCTTCCAGAGTTTTAAGATACTGATCCTTATCGAGGTCGAGCGGGGCGGGAACGGCCAGGCGGGGGTCGCCATTAAGACGGTGGGCGAGCGGTTGGCTGATGAAGGCGGTTCCGCCGGCGGCCAATAAGCGCAACAGCTTGGGCACCAGTTCTCCGTCTCCCAGCGCCTGCGTTGTGAAGATGGCGGCACGCACGCCTTCGGGGAAATGCGCGGTTGGGGCCTCGGGAATTCCCAGCATGCCGATTTCGTCGAGGATGTAATCTTCCTCGCCGGGATCGCTCGAAACGGGCTTGTAAGTTGCGACGCCCGACCAGTCGGAAACGAAGGTGGCGAGCTTTTCATACTGCGCTCGGCGCGACGCCAGGGCCTCCGCCTGCGCCCGGAATTCCGCTGAGTTCAGCTCCCCGTAATGAAAAAGGAAAACCTCGGGAGCTCCGCCCAGGATGGTCGTCAGGGGCTGATCGAGATAGAGCGTGGGCGTGGTGCCGTAGGGATCGAACCACCCACCGCCGGTTTTGGCTCCGCCTACGTCGGTGAGCCAGCGATAGATGAAGTAGGCTTCGTATTGTTGCTTGTGCCCCCACTCGTTGGAGGCAGGATCGCGAAGCTCGGTGCCCACCCAAATGCGGTCGAAGATCGCCGCCTCCTTGTCCGGCACATAGCCACGGTCCTGGAAGTGGTCATACCATTGGGGAAATTTGATGATGACCTTGGCGCGGGGATTTACGGCGTGCGCGGGGCCGAGCACTCGGTCGCGGCTGACTTGTAGCATCAGCTTCTCATGATACTGGTCCCAACTCAGCGATCCCCGTGCCGCCGCGCACTCCGAACACTGGCAGTCCGTACAGAAGAAATCGTCGATCATGATTTCGTCAAAGAGGGCGGCGGTGAATCGGAAGATCGCTTCCAGGCGCTCCTGCGTCTGGCGATTGGTGAAACATGCCCATACGAATTGCCCGGCAGTAGGCTTATGGACCCCCACGGTGGTGACGCAACCGGAGACTTCCAGCCCGGCCTGGCGGAAGAAGTCACGCGCTGCCTTCAGCGTGGCTTCGTCCGCCTGGTAGCCGCTGCGAAAGGTCTCAAGGTAAACCTTGGTCACACCCATCTTTCGGCAGAAGGCCAAGGCCTCCTGCCGGCCTTGCTCGCTGGCGAGGTGATCGCGCACATCCTGCGCGGTGAAAAGCGTGGACCACGCGACGGCACCAGCGGGACGGGCGGAGAGCAGAACCGTGGCAATGAAGAACAGCACGAGAATGAAGGATGAGGAATTAAGAGTGGACCGTTTCTGATCGGGCAGAGTGAGCATGTTGTAACTCCTTCTTGGAGCGGTGGGGACAGTGACTAACCTGCAGCTTCTTCCCTGGCCCGCTTCAAAGACGCTTTCATGTAGGCAACCCCATAGGCCGTTTGGGCGTAGTGGCCGCCCAGCATATCCGGCGAGTGGTCCAGGATCACGATGCCGTCAAATTTGACGTCCACCAGGGCACGCATAATCTTGTCCATGTCCATGTAACCGTTGTCCATAAAGGTCTCCACAAAATGCGGGAGCGGGGCGCTGACGTTGCGGAAGTGAATTTTCCAGACCTTCCCCTGGGCGCCGAAATAACGCAGCGTTTCGACGACATCTTTGCCCATGAGCGGCCCGCCTTCGAGCCACGTGCCGCAGCAGAGGCAGATCCCCACGTTCGGACTGTTGGCTATTTCCAGAGCGAGTTTGTAGCCTTCAAAGTTGCCGAAAATGCACCGGGGAACGCCGGCGAGCACCGGGACTGGGGGGTCATCGGGATGGATGCCGATGCGGATTCCTTCATTTTCGGCCACAGGAGCAACCTGGCGGATGAAATAGGTGTAGTTGTCCCAGATCTCCTCCTTACTGAATCGCCGCCCATGGGAAAGCGGCTCGTAGAACTTGGCGTCGCCCCAGACTCCGACCTTGTTGGGGCTCGCCATATCGAACTCCCTCGCCGAAGCGCCCCGGCACAGCGCCCGTCCGCTGCTCCAAATGCCATTGCCCATGTGGGCGTATGTCGTGTAATAGATGCCGGCCTTGCCCAGGTTACGAAGATATGTCTTGTACTCCTCGATCTTGGCGTCCCGCCCAGGGAGGTTAAGCGTAACCTCCTGCATGTTATGGACGCTCATATTTCCGATATTCCACACGGCGATTCCGGCGGAGGCGTAACGATTCTTGATTTGGAGAAAACCCTCAGCTGTACGCAGTTCGGGCGGCGACCCTACACTGACGTATTCCGCGCCCAACTGCTTGAGAAATAGCAGCTCATCGTCGGTAGGCAGCGCGGAGGATTGGACAGAAATCTTGATTCCCGGAGCGTTCGGGTGGATGGCGGCCCCGCTTGTACCCCGATAGGCGAGGAGAGCCGCACCACCGAGCGCCCCGGCCACGACCTTCTTCCCAAATTCTCTTCGCGCAGGGCTGAACTTCGCGTTCATCAGCTGGGACTTTGATTCGGATGCGCTCATCTTCGTCATGATTCCCCTTCTGGACAAGGCACTAAAGGACTATCAGCCTAGCACGAATGTCACATTGTCCTTTTCCCAATCTCTCGCGACAATAGGCTGAGTATTCAGCCGTGTTTATATCGCAAAATCAGTCAACGCGCTATGCCCAGGCGTCACACGGTTGGAGGGAAAATGGAACTGCGCAGGGATCCTATTTCGGGAAACTGGGTAATCCAGGAAGAGGATGACGGCCTGTGGCCGGTCAACGGCAAATGCCCGTTCTGCCCCGGTAATGAGCCGTTATCTCCCCTGACGATCTATTCGCATGTCAATGGAAACGGAAGTTGGCAAGTCCGCGTGACGCCGCACTTGCGCCCCCTTTACCGGATTGAGGGCGAGCCACAGCGGCGGGCGGAAGGGATGTACGACAAGATGCGGGGCCTGGGCGCGCACGAAGTGGTCATTGAAAATCCCGCCCACCAAGCGCGGCTCTCCCAATTGAAAGATGAGAACGTCGCCCAGGTGCTGCGCGCCTACGTTTCCAGGATTTCCGACCTTAAGAAAGATCTGCGATTCCGATACGTTACGGTTTTCCGCGATCAAGGGGTCTCCGCCGGCCAGGACATGGAACATCCCCATTCGCAGATCACAGCCACGCCGTTCATCCCGCGTCGCGTCGTTTACGAACTGCGATCCTATCAGCACCATTACGGGGTCAAAGAGCGGTGCATTCTCTGTGATGTCGTCGCGCAGGAGATCGCGGACGAGGTTCGCACCGTCGAATACGACGGCCAGTTCATTGCCTTCTGTCCATTTGCATCGCGGACGCCGTACGAGACCTGGATCCTTCCCGTCACTCACCACAGCACGTTTGAAGAGGACCTCACGACGTGGGACCGTCAGCTACAGTTTGCGCGCTTCCTGAAATCCATCCTGCGACGCATGGAGTCGGTGGAGCCTTCGTTTCACTTTGTGCTGCATACAACGCCCAACGTGAATGCCAAATTAGACCGGAACGGCCACTGGGAGACTCTGGACGAAGACTTCCACTGGCACTTCGAGATTCTCCCCACCAGCGTACCCAAGTCGATTTCGTACAGCCTGAAGGAGGTGTTCTACAACTCCCTGCGACCGGAACGCGCGGCGGAGGATCTGCGACAGGCGGTTGTCACTGGGGAGTAATCATCCACCGTCAAAAGGGGCTTT
>DATJVT010000407.1:0-28777 GCA_035501695.1 Terriglobia bacterium
GATTTTCGATTGGCGATTGCCGATTGCGAACATCGTGGGTTCACGCCCGGGAGACGAGGCCCCGGCTATTAACAACCAGTTATTGTCCACATGGTACAGCCGCTTGTCAAGAAAAATCAGCTAGCCGATTAGGCAACGTAGGTTGGAACGGGGAAGCAGGAGCCTAGCGCGTTGGGAGGCAGTCGCGCGGACCGACGCCGTTGCGGTCCATCTCCCGGGGGAGAAGGAGGGGGCCCCACGTTCTCCTGGGGGAACCACGACAGGCGCTCTCACCAGCCGTCGCGGGCCGGACCTACGTCCGCCGAAGGGTGCACGTGGCGATAGACTGTGTCGACTTCGGCCCGCAGGCGGATGAGGGGTCACTTCCGCGCCCCTCCGCGGGGGAGATCCGCGGGTGGCGCATTCATTGGGGAGCAACTGAAGTGCCGCGGGCCGCAACGGCGGTGGCCCGTGCTACGGACTCCAAGGGTCGACCCACGCGCGCCGGCGGGGGCGGCAAAGCTACCCGAGGGGTTTGCCACGCTGGGGGGGACAGGACCGTGAGGCTAGCTATCTACGGCTTGTCCTGCTGATGCGACAAGCGCTCGTACGCTTGCCGGTAGTCCGCCACACCGGGATTGAGTTCTTGGGCGGCGCGGTATTCCCGCAGGGCGCCCGGGCGGTCGCCGGTCTTCTCCAGGGCCACGCCGAGGTTGTAGTGCGCCTGGTGGTTGCCGGGGTTCAAACGGAGGGCTTCGCGGTACTCCGCCGTGGCGCCGTCATAATCGCCTTTCTTTCCGAGCATGGTGCCGAGGTAGAGGTGAGCGGTACCGTCCTTCGGGTCCAGGCGCAGCGCGGCGCGTTCCTCGGAGATGGCGCTATCCAGGTCATCCTTACTCCCGAGCAGCAATCCGAGGTTCAGGTGCGCAATCTCGTCATTGGGATTCAAGCTGAGGCCGGCGCGGTACTCCGCGATGGCGCCATCATCATTGCCTTGTTGCTCGAGCAAGCCTCCGAGGTACACGTGAGCTGACGCGTCCTTCGGGTCCAGGAGCAGTGCGGCGCGTTCCTCCTCGATGGCGCGGTCCCAATCACCCTTGCTCCCAAGCATCAAGCCAAGGTTGACATGCGCCAATTCGTCCTGGGGATTCAAACGCAGGGCTTCTTTGTACTCCGAGATCGCTTGATCCCGGTCGCCTTTGGATGCGAGCGCCCAGCCCAAGGCGAAGTGAACATTTGCATCGTTGGGATTGCTCTGCAGAGAATTCTCAAACTCTGCGATGGCGTCGTCGGTGCGGCCCTGGCTTTCAAGAACCAGGGCCAGGTGCGTGTGGAGTTCGGCAGAGTCGGGATAGTACTGCAGCCCTTGCTGGAAGATGCGGATCGCGTCGTCGGGGCGTCCCACCTTCAACAGGGCGACGCCGAGGTTCTCATAGGCGGCGCGGTACTGGGGCTTTATCTCGAGCGCCTTCTCAAACTCGGGGATCGCTTCCGCATAGTGGCCCGTCTGCCCTAAAGCCGTGGCGAGGTTATTGTGAATTCGGGGATCGTCCGGAATTTCGGCAAGGAGTTCCTTCCACGCGCCGATTGCGGCATCGTACTGACCAGTTTTGATCAAATCCGCCGCGCGGTCGAACTTCTTGTAGATATCGACGGCGGGCGTGCTGATGGCCATGATTCCACCGGGCGCGGTGTTCACAAACTCCGGAATATTCACCGCGCGGTTTGCGGCGGTGGCATTGTCGATCAGGATGGCCGGGCTGTCGTTTCCCTCTTCGTCGAGGTGGGTGAGATACATCTGCGTATAGGGCGAACGGCGCTTGGAGGAAAAGACCAGCCAACGCCCGTTGGGCGAGAAGCTGTGCCAGGAGTTCATCAGGGAGCCATTGCAGCGCAAGCGCCGCGCTTCGCCTCCGGCCGCCGGCACGATGTAGAGCTGGCTGTCGGGCCGCATCAACTGGGCGTTGCGGCACTCGACCCAGACGATCCAACGGCCATCGGGCGAAACCTTGGGGAAGCTGTTGCTCATGCCGTTGTGCGAAGCGCCCGCGATGGGCACCGCTTCCCCGCCTTTGCCGCCGTTGAAGGGGATGCGGTAGAGATCGTACTTGATCTGCGGCTCCTCCGGATCGTTGGCATGTCGGGGCATCTTGTTGCCCGGGGGGTAGGGGTCCATGGCTTCCGCGCGGGCGAAGACCACGTATTTGCTGTCCGGGCTCCAGACGGCGTTGGTCTGCACGTAGCGAGGATCGTCGGCTCCGGGCAAAGGGTGCTTCTGGCCCGTGGCGCGGTCGTACCACGCCACGATACTCCGCGTGGGATAGAACACCTGGAGGAAGCGGTAGTCGTTATAGTTCACCGTGAAGTAGCCGGTGGAAAGCTCTTTGGTCTGGCCCCGGTAATTGGTCAAGACATACTTGCCGTCGGGCGAGACCTGCGACATGAAACCGATGCGGGAAGTGGGAGCCGTCTCGTCCGTAAGCGAACTCCACGAGATCATGTCCTGAGTGCGAATGGACATCTCGGGCTTAACGGGAACGATGGCGTACAAGCCTTTGTCGTTGCCGGGCCCGTCGAGGTCCATCCCCATGGTCTTGCCGTCCAGCGAGAAGGAATGGCAATTGCCGCAGGTAGGCATCTCCTTCAGGACGATGCGGCCCTCGGGCTTGGCAAGGTCGCGCACCCGCCACTGGACCAGGTGCAGGGCAGTGGGAGCCAGGGGTTTGATGATCCCTTTTTCCGTCTCGGAGGGCATCAGTGGAACATCGCGATAGAAGATGGGGGCTCCAACGGGGTCCCGTGACGTCTGGATGCTCACTTGGCCGCTCGACACGTCGTCCTTAGCGTCCTGCGCGGTGTACCCCCGGATCGCCACCGCCGCGGGTCCCGCCACCGAGTGCTTCTTGATGGCCTCCCAGGCTCCCACCTCGGGAATCCAGGAGTGTGAGGTGGCCATCTCCGGGGTCAGTTTGGGCAACTCGTTGTTCGTGGCGATGCAGCGCGGGTCAATCTCGCCGATCGCCGGTGGCTTGCCGGCGGATTGGAAATGCAGGGCGGGCGATCCGTCGGCAAAGGTGATGTCAATCCGCCAGCGTGTGGCATTTTCCGCAGCGTCATGCCAGATGAAGGTGGGCGGAGTGATTTCAGGAGGGAAGATCGAGCCCTCCCCGGGGTAGTCAACCACGACGAGGGCCTCGTGCGACGCTACCGGGACGGCTGCGCCCTGGCTTTGTGCCATCCCGCGCTCAGCCGGGATGGAGAGGGCTGCCAGGATTGCGACTAGAATGAGCAGGTTGGCTCGATACTTGTGCAGATTGTTCTCCTTCTTACCACGGCTCTGTGGGCAGCGGCGTCCCGGCTGTCGCCACCATGCCCCAGGCCTGCGAGTTGGGCCTTTACCTGTCCGGAATTCCCATTGCGGACTCCAGCCCGGCTGGAATCACACGCCTGAGTGCATGCAATCGCGCTGCCGGGTTTTCAAGCACCGGAGTTCCCAGCGGAACCGAATGTGTTTGTGAAGGCTGCAGATCAGTCGAATGGCCGAAGGGGGAGGCGTGGGTAGCTATTTACATTCACTATTCATAAAGTGAATGTTATCATGGCGCCGGGCGTTTGAGCCGGGCGCGGGATAGGGGCGCCACACGAGCGTCGCAGCATGCGGATGGCGGGTCGTAAATGGTTGATCTGACAGGTCGAGTGGCCATCGTCACGGGCGCGGGCGGCGGTTTGGGACGGTGTTATGCGCGGCTTCTGGCCGAACGCGGTGCGCGGGTCGTCGTGAATGATCTCGGCCATGGCGCCGAGACAGTGGCGCAAGAGATCGTTGCGACCGGAGGGCGGGCGCGGGCCGAAGCTTGCTCGGTCACCGATGCCGCGGCGGTCGCGGAAATGGTCCAAAGGACTCGCGCGGACTGGGGCCGGGTGGACATCCTCGTCAACAATGCGGGCATCCTGCGTGACAAATCGTTCGCCAAGATGAGCGTCGACGATTTCCGACGGGTGGTGGAGGTTCACCTGATGGGAGCCGTCCACTGCACCAAGGCGGTTTGGGAAACGATGCGGGAGCAGAAATACGGCCGCATCGTCATGACCACATCGTCGTCGGGCCTGTACGGTAACTTTGGTCAATCGAACTACGGCGCGGCCAAGATGGCGCTGGTCGGGCTTATGCAGACCCTGGCGATTGAAGGGGCCAAATACGGCATCCGGGTAAACTGCATCGCCCCCACGGCCGCCACCCAGATGACCCAGGGCATCCTGCCTGTCGATCAGTTAAGCCTGCTGCGGCCTGAACTGGTGGCCCCGGGCCTGCTGGCGCTGGTGGCGGAAAGCGCGCCGACGCGCACCATTCTCTGCGCCGGGGCGGGCAGTTTCGAAGCCGCCAACATCACGCTGACCTGGGGGATTCATGTCGCGGGCGATCCGCCGTCGCCGGAGGAGTTGGTGGCGAGATGGGCGGAAGTGGTTGACCGGCGCGGTGAAATGATCCCGGAATATGGTTTCGCCCAGAGCGAGCAGGAGTTGAGCAAGGCAGGGTACATTCCACCGCCCAAGAAAGGCACGTAACGTGGCGCGCCAGGCCGTTATTGCTTCCGCGGCGAGCGCCCCCACCCGTCACGCTTACGCTGAGAATCACAGCCCCCATGTCCATGCGAACAGCATCCGCCCCCGCCAGGAAGATCACCGCCGCGGAAGCCGCCGCTTTGGTGAAGTCGGGAGACTGGTTGGACTATGGCGCCTGTCTCGGGCAGCCCGATGTGTTTGACCAGGCGCTCGCGGCGCGTGCCCGGGAACTTACCAATGTGGGGATCCGTTCCAGCCTCGCGTCGAAGCCGCGCGCCGTGCTGGAGTGCGACCCCGAAGGAACCCATTTCCACTGGCTCAGTTGGCACTTCACCGCGTATGAGCGGACGAAATCCGATGCCGGTATCTGCCATTACCTCCCTCCCAACCTGGGGGAGATCCAGGACTACTACCGCCGCTTCATCGATCCCATCGACGTCGCGGTCTTGAAAGTTCGGCCGGCCGACGCGAATGGCTTCTTCAACTTCGGCCCCACGAACACCTGGCATCGAGCGGTGGTCGAGCGCGCCAGAGTATTGATCGTGGAGACGTCGAAGGCGGTTCCGAAAGTCTGCGGAATCGATAATGGCGTCCACATCGGCGAGGTTGATTACATCATCGAGGGCGACAACGCGCCGCTCTCGGAGCTCAAGTGCCCGCCGGCCACCGACGTTGACCGCGCCGTCGCTCGCCGCATCGCCGCGGAAGTGGAAGACGGCGCCTGTTTGCAGGTGGGCATCGGCGGCATGCCGAATGCCGTCTGTTCGCTGCTACGCGAGTCGGGCGCCAAAGACCTCGGCGTCCATACCGAAATGCTGATCGATAGCCTGATTGAGCTGTACCACGCCGGAGTGGTCACCGGCGCGCGCAAGCAGCTCGATCCCGGCAAGATGGTGTTCACGTTCGCGTGGGGATCGCAATCGATGTACGACGCCATTGATGGCAACCCTGACGTCTTGTGCTGCGGCACGGACTACACCAACCTGCCGCACATAATCATGCAAAACGACAACGTCCTGGCCATCAACAACACGACGCAGATGGATCTTCAGGGTCAGGCGGCGTCGGAATCCGACGGGCACCGTCACCTCTCCGGAACGGGCGGCCAGCTTCAATTCGCCCGCGGGGCCTATGCCTCGAAGGGCGGCAAGTCATTCATGTGCCTCTCGTCGCTCTACGAGAAGAAAGGCATGCGACGGAGCCGCATTGTCCTTGACCTCACACCCGGGAACATCGTCACCACCCCGCGCACCGATATCATGTATGTCGTCACCGAGTACGGGATGGTCAATCTGAAGGGGAAGTCAGTGCCGGAACGGGCGCGCGCCATGATCTCGCTGGCGCACCCCGATTTTCGCGAGGAATTGGAGCGCCAGGCCTTCGAACACCGCCTGCTTCCACGCGCCCTCTCCATGACGCCCCACTGACGCTCGCAAGAGAGTAGGATGGCGCGCGGTTCCGTAACGCGGACTATCGGGATGGCGCCTTCGGATCAGGAAGCTTGGGCGAAGCGATGCCGACGTTCCAGCCCCAGGCAACGTCACCGCTCTCCCGCCGTCTGGAAACCACGGCCTCATTGAATTCATACATGCCCGGCAACAGGTGGTCCGACGGATGAGGTGCGTCCGTGAACGCCATGTAGGAGTGGGCCGATCCGTAGGCCGGCCAATCCGGTTGATTGGCAGCCTGGGGCCGGCCCGAGCGGGCGAAACTCGTCCAATATCCAATCATCGCTTCGCTCAGACTCGTCTCTTGTGGAGTGGCCGGGATCTTCGGCCAGTTCGGCGTGGTGGCATCAAACGTACCAAAGACGTAGGGCAACTCGCTGGCATGGAACGCATGCAGGCCTGCCGAATCGGCGGCGGGATAGCCGTGATCGAAATAGTAGAGGAACGACGGCACGCCCAGCGCGACCTGCTTCCGAACCAGTCGCTCTGCGGTCCATCCGTACAAGCCATCGCGCGTTGTCGCCAGTATGCTCTCCGCTATGCTGGTGCTGGGATAGTGCTTCAGGAAATCGTCGGCGAGGTCGAGATAACGTTCGCGAATAATCCGCTCATACTCGGCGGCATTCGCAGGAGGCTTGGGAGCGAGCACCATGAGAGAACGGATCTCGCCGCTATTGAAGCCGGCGAGCAACGGCACCGGCGCTTGTTCGCCCCGGTCGAAGACATCCACTAACTGGCGGGGCAGAGTTTTCCCGTCGATCGTCCCCCAGGGCGCATACCCTGCCGCCGGCGCGGCTTCCGTCAGCGCCTGTGCATCCATGGCGCGCAGAGCGGCCAGGTTCGGCGCATGCAGCGCCGCGGCCAGGCGCGTGCCGCTCTCTTCCGCCGCCTCGGAGCCAAAACGGGGCTGCTTCAACTCGGGCGTCGAAATCATGTACGCGCTCTCGGCAATGGCCTTTGAGAACAGACCGCGCGCGGCCGGCGCAGCCATCAGGTACATAACGCTCAGCGCGCCCGCCGATTCGCCCGCGATGGTCACATTCGACGCGTCCCCTCCGAAGGCGCGAATATTCCGCCCGACCCATCGCAACGCTTCGATCTGATCGAGTAGTCCGTAATTACCCGACACTCCGTTCGGCGACTCGGCGCTGAGTTCAGGATGCGCGAGCCAGCCCAGTACTCCGAGGCGGTAATTGATCGACACCACGACAATGCCTTGCGCGGCAAGCCGCGCACCGTCGTAGATCCCCTCGCGACTCGCGCCCGCCGTCAGCGCGCCGCCGTAAATCCAGAAGAAGACGGGGGCATTGCGAGTGCTGGCGGGCGCCCAGATATTCAGCGTCAAGCAATCCTCGCTCATCGGCAGCGGGTCGCGCGAGTAGACCGTCTTGACCTTGATGGCCGGTTGATAGCACGCCGGCCCGAATTCCACCGCCTTGCGCGTCCCAGCCCATCGCGGGGCGGGAATGGGCGCCTTCCAGCGCGCTTCTCCTACGGGCGGCGATGCATACGGGATGCCCTTGAAGACGCGCAGCTTGCCGTCAAGCTCCCCCTCGATCTTGCCGGCGGGGGCTTCTACGATTGGCCCGGGTTCCGCGGGCGGGGCGTCTGACGCCTTCGCGCCCTGTGCGGCGGCGGGTGCAAGTGAAAGAGCGAAACAGGCGAGCGCGGCGCCCAATGCCGGAAAATAACGATGGAGCATCATCGGATCATTCCTCCAATATTGCTTAAGGGACGCTTGCCACCCTTCCCTGTGCAACCTGCCAATCGTCATGTTAGCGCAGCTCGTTTCAACGGGCTGCCAGTGGTTTGGAAGTGGCTTCAAACTGTTCCACGGGTGAATGCCGGTGTCAACCCAGAAGGAATCAGGAACTTTCTACTTTGCCTTGACACCCAGAAGGAATCAGATGAAAACTTGTTGACAGCACAGTGACACTTTGTCTACTGTATAGCGGGGCTTAAACAATTAGGAATTCAGAGTACGCCACCTGCGTCTGGTGTCGAAGGGGGTTTCGAGCATGTCCGACAGGATGGGCGGTGCCACTGCATTCCCCAAAGCTGAAGAGGGGCAAACCACGGCCGAACCTGGTAAGGCGGCGGCTAAAAAAGGCGATGCCGCCGTGGTCGCAGGAAAGACCCCCGTCAACAAATCCAGCCAGGCACCCGCGAGCGAGGGAGCAGCAAAGCCGTCCGCGGCCGGCCCCAATCCGCTGCGCCGGCGGCTGATCTGGACGGCCATTTGGGGATACCTTACCGTCAATTTCTTCATGTTTCTGCGGTTCTTTTTCCCCCGCGCCCTGTTTGAGCCCGATACCGTTCACAATCTAGGCTACCCATCCGACTTCCAGATCGGGGTGGACGAGAAGTTCAAGCAGGCCTACCGCATTTGGGTGGTCAAAGAGCCGCCGCGATTATTTTGCATTTTTGCCAAGTGCACGCACCTGGGTTGCACCCCGGACTGGAAGCCGGCCGAGAACAAGTTCAAGTGCCCGTGTCACGGCAGCGGATATACGCCGGAGGGGATCAACTTCGAAGGCCCGGCCCCACGCCCCATGGATCGAGCCCACGTGGAACTCAACGCCCAGGGCGAAATCATCGTGGACACCAGCCGGCTTTACTCATGGTTCAAGGCGCAGGGCGCCCCGGACCACTTCGAGGATCCGGGGGCATCCATCAACGTTTAAGGAGCGGGTTGTTCGGATCTGAGCACAGGGCATTGCGCCAAGGAAAGGAAAGGCGGGGCGATCCATGGGGGACGAACAAAACGGGAAGAAAGGCCTCACGGTTCTGGTCGAGGAGCTGCAGGAGCGAACCAAGGTTCTCCAGGATAAAGTAAAAGAAGAAGTCGAGAACCTGAAGAAGCCCGAAAAGACCCAGCTTTACAAGTCGATCTTCCGAGTCAAACACGATGACTCGGAGCGCGGGCGTGCGCTCAGCGTCCTCACCAACGTATTCTTCCACCTTCACCCGGCCAAGATCAATCGCGACGCAACGCGTTACAACTACACGTGGGGCATGGGCGGGATCACGTTTTACCTGTTCATCGTGCTGACCTTCACGGGCGTCCTGTTGATGTTCTACTATCATCCCTCCAAAGGTCAGGCTTATCGGGATGTTATTTACCTGATGAACGACGTGCCGTTTGGCCGGCTGCTTCGGAACATGCACCGGTGGGCAGCGCACCTGATGGTGATCGCCGTGTGGCTGCATATGTTCCGGGTCTTCCTGACCGGGTCCTATAAGAAGCCGAGGGAGTTCAACTGGTGCGTGGGAGTGATCCTGCTGGTGTTCACCCTGCTGCTTTCGTTCACGGGTTATCTGCTGCCCGACGACCAGTTGGGTTTCTGGGCGGTCACGGTGGGAACCAACATGGCCCGCGCCACACCGCTCCTGGGGCACGAGGGCCCGTTCGGCCCACAGCTCGGCATGACACCCTACAATGACGTACGATTTGCTTTGCTGGGGGGATCGATCGTAGACGCCAACGCCCTGCTGCGCGCCTATATCTGGCACTGCCTGGCGATTCCGATCATTGCCGCCGTTTTTATGGGCGTCCATTTTTGGCGGGTCCGGAAAGACGGAGGAATATCCGGCCCTGCTCCTGTGGCGTTGGAATCGGAGATCAAGCCCATCCGGAAGATCTGATGGCGAGAACTGGTCCGGCCTCTGGGAGGTATTGACCCATGGGTGGATTTGACTGGCACCAATTGTGGGAGATCATCTCTGCGCCCGACAATGTTCCCATTGTCGCCCTGATCTTTCTCGTCCCCTTCTATAGCTGGTACGCCTATCGCCAGGCGCGGGCCAACGACCGGTTGATCGAGCAACTGGAGGCCGATCCGCAGCTGGCGAAAACCCATCACCGCAAGACTTACCCCTGGCAGAGCGGGTGGTTGAAAGAAGTCCACACCTGGCCGTACCTGATGCGAGTGGAATTGCTGGCTGCCATTATCGTCACGGTCATCCTGACCGTATGGTCCCTGACGCTTAACGCTCCCCTGGAAGAGCTTTCAAACCCCAACCTGACGATGAACCCGGCCAAAGCGCCTTGGTACTTTCTCGGCCTCCAGGAGATGCTGGTTTATTTCGATCCCTGGATGGCCGGCGTCGTCATGCCATCGTTAATAATCGTGGGATTGATGGTGATCCCCTATATCGATTCCAATCCTCTCGGGGCGGGATATTACACGTTGAAGCAGAGAAAGTGGGCCATCGCCACGTTCTGTTTCGGCTTCATGGTACTGTGGCTTCTCATGGTGGTAATCGGCACGTTCATTCGCGGACCGGGATGGATGTGGTTCTGGCCAGGACAGACGTGGGACCCGAGCCGCGTGGTTTTTGAAGTAAACCGTGACTTACCCGACCTGTTTGGGATTACCAGTCTGACCGGCAAGACCATCTTCGGTTTTTTCGTAATGGGGTTCTATGCCGCCGTGGCGGGATACGGGTTTCACAAGCTCATTACCTGGCGTGGTTTTAACCGGAAAATCTTCGAACGAATGAGCATCCTTCAGTATCTTACCTTACAGATATTCTTAGTCATCATGCTGCTGTTGCCCATCAAGATTCTGATCCGGCACCTCTTCCGGATCAAATACATCTGGCTTACGCCTTGGTTTAACGTCTAGCAGCAATGATGCGGAGGATGCGGATTGGCTGAGACTCCCGAGACGGATCCTGTCATAAATCAATCTCTCGCACTCTATCTACTGGTCGCGGCCGGGTTGATGGTTTTGTGCCTGGGATGGGCCTTGTATGATGAATTCTTTGGCTTGCGCCCCTGGAAGACCTATCAGCATACCTTTGTTGCGCGCTATCGCAGCTATCTGGCACGGCAGATTCCCAAGCAACGGGCAGCTGAGAGAGCCTTGGAAAATTCGCCCGAGTACCAGGGTCTGGTCCGGCAATTGGCGGATTTCGAAAAGTCGGTTCAACCGCAGATCAAGAAGATCGACGACCAGTCAGCGCTGGTCGAAGAACGCACCAATGCCGTGCTGAATGTATTGACCACCGCTCGTGCTTACGTCGGCTCTGAAGTTTATGTCATCGAGCACACCTCCAGTTCTAAGCGCAAGCAGGCGCGATTGGTCGAATTAGCCGACTACAAGAAAGGGCCTTTCCGGTTGACGCTGCCGGGAGGGGTGGAGGGCCAGGACGAACCTCTGAGCATGACCTTCGACCAACTCGAAGACCAGTTTAACCTCCTCCAGCAGGAAAAGGGCAAGCTCCTGCTCCAGAAAGCGGCCCTGCTGAAGCCACGCTCAGAGCTCCAAGCCAAGCTTGGTTCTTATGTCAAGGACCACCTCAACGGCCTCACCGTTGACGCGCTGAAGGGACTCCAGGCAAAGATGGAGACCTTCAACGTTGAGATCAAGCAGATTAATAATCCCGATATGGGTGTGGTGGACCGGTGCGAGACCTGCCACGTTGGCATCCGCGAGCCGGCGGTATTGACCCGCGCCGATATGGGCGTCAAGCGCGGCGACAAGCTGGTTCCTGATGAAATGTCGGGAGCGTTTACCAGTCACCTTGAACCTGAGCTTCTCCAACTGCACGATCCGGACAAGTTCGGATGCTCGCCCTGCCACGGTGGCAACGGCATGGACATTGTGCGAGTCGAGAAGGCTCATGGCCACGACGAGCACTGGCTGTGGCCGGTCCACCCCAAAGCAAATGTCGAAGCCGGTTGCCAGCAATGCCACTCGCGGGACATGGTCTTGGAGCACGCCAACACCCTCACCGAAGGTAAGGACCTTTTCCAGTGGCGCGGCTGCGTGGGTTGCCACCGCTTCGAGGGATACGATTCGGAACCGGAGGAGCTCGCCGCCACGGAACGTAGTATTCAGCAACTCGAGGCGCAACGCGCCCAGAATCAATTGGACATTCAGAAAGATAACGCGGCCGGCGACAGTGCCGCGGACAATACCGCCGCACAGGCCTTTTACCTCAAGGCCAATGAATTACAGGTCTCTATAAGCAAGATCGATATGCACGCGGACCAGTTGGAACGGCAGACTAAATACTTGATGATGGATCGTAAGAAGGTGGGACCCGATCTCAAAGAGGTGCGTGCCAAGCTGCGCCCCGCGTGGATTCCCGTATGGCTGACGAATCCCCACGCTTTCCGGCCCGGCACACGGATGCCGCGGTTCAGGTTGGACGATGATGAATTGTCTGCTGTCGCCGCCTTCATCTGGCAAAGCGGGATTACGGCTCAGGTTGCTCCGCAGCAGGCCGGCGACCCCGTCAAGGGCAAGGAGGGTTTCCAAACGCGCGGGTGCATGGCCTGCCACTCGGTGGGTGAAGGATCAAACGCGGCAGGCGGGTGGTGGGCCGCCAACCTCAGTCGCGTGGGGGAGAAGGTTAACTACGATTACCTCGTCCGCTGGATCCATAACCCGCGGGAGCGCCTCGCTCCATACTGCCCGGTTGAGAAACGCGACCTGACTCCAGATGATTACAAGAAGCACGGCCTGCCGTTCGTTTTCGACATCAATCATTCGAAGTGTCCCAACGACGGACACGAACTGCAAGTGGAGCAGATGACTCCTATGCCCAATCTGCGCCTCTCCTGGGAGGAGTCGCGCGACATTGCGAGTTACCTGATGACCCTGAAGGAGAAGGATCCGTCCTCCTATTCGGCCGCTCCCAATCTTAATGACCCGAAGCTGAAGGCCGCGGGGGCGACGATTGTGCGCCGGTACGGCTGCGCGGGTTGTCATGAGATTGCAGGCATGGAAGACGATGGCAGGATTGGCACGGAGCTGACCAAAGAGGGCAGCAAGCCTATCGAACAGATGGATTTTGCGCTGTACGTCCGGCAGGCAAAGGACGAAGGCTGGTGGAACCACAAGGGCTTCTTCGAACACAAGCTTTCCCGCCCGGAAATATACGACGACGGCATGATCAAGGCCGAAGGTGAAGAGCTGAAGATGCCCGATTTCTTCGAGCCCGTGGGCAAGAAGGTCCGCAACGGCCTGCCCGACCTGGATGCCAAGGATCGGCTCCAGATCAATCAGCTTACAACCTTTTTGATGGGCGCCGTCGACTCGCAGTATCCCGATCGATATTTCTATGAGCCGGGCGGCCCCGCCAAGGATATCCAGGCGGGCTGGTGGGTGGTAAAGAAATACAACTGTATGGGGTGCCACCAGTTCACACTCGGGCAGCAATCGGTGTTGCAGACCCTGCCGCAATACCAGACTCCCGACGGCAAAGGGCAACTCCCTCCTCGCCTCCTTACCGAGGGGGCGCGGGTCAGTCCCGACTGGCTGGTGAAGTTCCTGGCGAACCCCGCTTTGAGTGAGACGGACACGGATCGGGACGGAGTTCGGAGCTACCTGAAGCTGCGGATGCCGACATTCAACCTCTCGCCGATTGAAGTGCGCCTCCTCGTCAGGTTCTTCCAGGCGCTTTCCCAGCAACCGCTGCCCTACATTCCTCAAAAGCAGGAAGAGTTGACGGCCGAGGAAACTGCGATGGCGCGCGCCCTGTTCACAAGCCAGGGCGCGCCTTGCTTGAAATGCCACGCCATCGGTTCGCCGTCTCACGACAAATATGCCACGGCACCCAACTTCCTCCTCGCGAGCGAGCGTTTGAAGTGGGACTGGGTGAGGCACTGGATTCTCGATCCCGCCAAGATTGATCCAGGAACGGCCATGCCTTCCGGGCTCTTCAAGCAGGTGGATGGGCGCTGGGTGTTTGCCGGGCCGACTCCGGCCATTTTCGAGGGATACCACGGCGACCACTCGGAACTCCTGGCGCGCTATTTACTTCAACTTACGCCGGCGGAGCAGCAAAGGCTCATCCAGATGAGCGGGGGGAACTTGAACGCGGCTCCGGCGAAGCAGTCCACTACTGAATTGCGCCGCGATAACGATGCTGCCGCGCCAGGGCCGGCGAAGAGACCGGCCGCGCTGCCGCCACACCCGAGGGCGGTAGCGCAGAGCCTCGGTCCGCAGTGCTGCGGAGAGGCGCGCAACAACTGAGTTTAACGCAGGCGCCCCCGAATAATCCGGGGCGCGGAAAGGCTGGTTTATGACTGCCAAAAGATGGCTTGTACTTGTTGTCGTGGTGCTCGCACTCGGTCTGCTGATCTCCTGCGGGGAAAAGAAGACCGAGACCACCACTGAGGAAACGACTCCCACCACGGGGCAGACTACGCCCATCGACCCTTCGACGGTAGGCCAGGTGACCGGCACCGTGAAGTTTGAAGGGGAGAAACCCAAGCCGAAGGCGATCATGATGGATCAGGATCCGGTTTGCGTGAAGAAGCACAGCGGCACTGTCTATGCCGAGGACGGCGAGGTCAACTCCGACGGCACGCTTCCCAACGTGTTTGTCTACGTAAAGGACGGCGCGGACAAATACAGCTTCCCCACCCCCACCGATCCCGTAACTCTCGATCAGGATGGCTGCATGTACAAGCCGCATGTTCTGGGAATTATGGTCGGGCAGGACTTTCACGTGGTTTCGAGCGACCCCACCACGCACAATATCCACCCCATGCCCATGAACAACCGGGAGTGGAACATGTCGCAAGCGCCAGGCGCGGCGCCCATCGACCAGAAGTTCGCGCGCCCGGAAATCATGGTTCCGGTGAAGTGCAACCAGCATCCGTGGATGCGGGCGTATATCGGCGTGGTGAAGAACCCGTTCTTTGCGGTTACGGGGTCGGACGGAACCTTCACACTCAAGGGGTTGCCGCCCGGCGATTACACCATCGGGGCATGGACGGCGACTTTCGGAGAGCAGGAGCAGAAAGTGACGGTGCCGGCCAAGGGCACGGCGACCGCCACCTTCACGTTCAAACCGACCGCATGACCGGCGGCCAAGGACGCGTCGACTCACGGGTTGCGGTCCTTTCGCCGGCTTGATTGTCGTTATTGGCCTCGCAGGGGGGCCACCGAGAAACCAAATTGGGAGCAAAGTGCCTATGGCAGCATTGGCTTGGGCGATCTTGCTGGCTGTGATCACCGTGGTTTCCGTTGTCATTTTCTGGGGGCACTACTGGTGGTTCCCGGTTGATATCTCCACTCACGGTGCCGTCATGGACCACCAGTTCAAGTTGACGCTGATAATCTGCGGCGTCGTGTTTGTTGGCGCGCAGCTTGGGCTCGCCTGGTGTGTTTGGAAATATCGCGAGCGCGGCGACGGACGCAAAGCCATCTACTCGCATGGCAACAATGCCCTGGAGCTAACCTGGACCGCTGCCGCCGCCGTTATTTTTGTTGGCCTTAACCTGCTCGGATACCATGTATGGGCCCAAACCCGGTTCGCAGGGGCATCTCCAGGCGCCTTGCGAATTGAGGTCTGGGGCGAGCAGTTTCAATGGTATTTCCGTTATCCCGGGCCCGATGGCCAGTTTGGTCCCGTCCATCCTGAAAAAATGAATGACGGGACAGGGAATTACCTGGGTCTCGATAAAGTCCATGATCAGGCCGCCAAAGATGACATTGTTACCGCCACTTTGGCTATTCCGGCGGAACGCGAGGTGGAGTTGATCCTGCGCTCCAAAGACGTCAACCACTCCTTCTATTGTCGCGAACTTCGGGTCCACCAGGATGTTGTCCCGGGGATGGAAATTCCAGTGCATTTCAACACCACCGAAGAAGCGCTGAAGAACGGCGAGGGAGGAAACACGGGCAGGTACGAAATCGTTTGCACGCAACTCTGCGGCCTGGGGCACTACAAAATGCGGGCGTTCCTTCAGGTCCTGAAGGAAGAAGACTTTGAAAAGTGGCTGCAACAGCAGGCGGCCATGCAGTGAGGACGGTAGTCAGGAGACAGGAGTCAGAAGACAGGAGTCGGTAAGCGGAAGTCTGGAGACAGAGAAAGACAGCCAGGTCAAAGCTAGCGGACTGCTCCTCGCCTTGACTCTGACTTCTGTCTCCTGACTTCTGACTCCTCATCGGAGGGATTGATGGCTGACGTGCAGGCGGAAGCGGTTCACGTGCACCACGCGCCCACGGGGTGGATCCGGAAGTATGTTTTCAGCCTCGACCACAAAGTGATCGGCAAGCAATATTACTTTCTTGCCCTGTTTTCGGTCTTCGTAGGATTGTTCTTGTCAATCCTGATGCGATGGCACCTGGTGTGGCCCGACGCCCACATTCCCCTACTACACTGGCTCTCGGCGACGGGCGCTCCCAACGACCAGATGACCCCCGAGTACTATCTCTCTGTGATGACCATGCACGCGACGCTGATGGTGTTCTTTGTCCTCACCACGGCGCCGCAGAGTGGCTTCGGCAATTACTTCCTCCCCATCCAGATCGGCGCGGAAGACATGGCCTTTCCAACGCTCAATATGCTTTCATTCTGGACCACCTTTGTGGCGCTCATGGTGCTGATCGCCACCTTCTTCGTCGCCGACGGCCCGCCGCTTTCCGGCTGGACTGCCTACCCGCCGCTCAGCGGTTTGGGGTCCGTCACGGGTCCCGGAGAAGCGCTGGGCCAGGACTTATGGATTGTTTCGATCGCCCTGTTCTGCGTGGGTTCGTTGCTGGGGGCGCTGAACTTCATCGCCACGCTGCTGGAACTTCGCACCCGGGGCATGAAGCTGATGCGCCTGCCGCTCACCTGCTGGGCCTGGTTCATCACGGCAGTCCTCGCGCTGCTTTCTTTCGCCGTCCTCTTCAGCGCCGGCGTCTTGCTGCTATTGGATCGCCTGGGGGGGACGAGTTTCTTCATTCCCGCGGGCCTGGTCGTCAGCGACCGGATGATTCCCGGCCATCAAGGTGGCTCTCCGCTGCTTTGGCAACATCTCTTCTGGTTCTTTGGCCACCCGGAAGTGTACATCGCCATTCTCCCCGGAATGGGCATTACCTCCCACATCTTGTCCTGCTTCGCGCGTAAGCCGATCTTTGGTTACAAGGCCATGGCTTATTCCATGATGGCGATTGGCTTCCTCAGCTTCTGCGTGTGGGGCCACCACATGTTTGTGAGCGGCATGAGCCCTTACACCGGCTTTGCGTTTTCGATCATGACCATGGCTATTGGGGTTCCCTCAGCCATCAAGACCTTCAACTGGCTGGGGACGCTCTGGGGCGGCAGGCTTCGCCTCACCACCGCCATGCTCTTTTCGATTGGATTCGTCTCGCTGTTCGTGACCGGAGGCCTCAGCGGCTTGTTCCTTGCCCAACCGCCCGTGGACGTCAATCTACATGCCGGATACTTCGTGGTGGGGCACTTCCACATGGTGATGGGCGTGGCGGCAATATTCGGGATGATTGCCGGCACCTTCTTCTGGTTCCCCAAGATGTTCGGTCGAATGATGAATGAGACCCTTGGCAAAATCCACTTCTGGATAACGTTCACTGGAGTTTACTGCATCTTCATGCCGATGCACTTCCTGGGCATCGCGGGGAACATCCGACGCTATTCCCGGTTCACGGAGGTTGCGTTTCTGAACTCACCGCACATCCTCAACGTGCACGAGTTTATGTCGATTGCGGCTTTCATTACCGGCGCGGCGCAGCTCATCTTTCTGTTTAATCTGTTTTGGAGCATGTTCAGGGGCAAGAAAGCAACTGAGAATCCCTGGGAAGCCACCTCGCTGGAGTGGACTATTCCGTCGCCGCCTCCCTTCGACAATTTTGGCGGCAGGCATCCAGTGGTGCGGCACGGGCCTTATGAGTACGGCGTTCCCGATGCGGCTGAGGACTTCATCACGCAGGATTCTGCGGAGGCCGCAGCGGCGGGGTCGTGACCCCGGGGCCTGACCGGACGGCATGGCGGTGGCCCCACGGAAATATCGAGTGGCTTTTATGGCAACAATCATAGCTCCCCCGGAACTTACAGGTCCGCCCAAGACGGCGGGTGGCCGCCCCGGCGGCGGCAACGGCTTCGGCGGTTCCAACGACGGTGGCGGCAACTGGGATGTTACGCCCTGGTCTGTCCCGGCTCGCGCCTATCACACCGGAATGTGGATGGGGATCGCCGGCATTGTGATGATTTTCGCGGCTTTCACCAGCGCCCTTGTGGTGCGGCAGGGACTTTCCACCGACTGGGTAACCACGGCGATTCCCAGAATCCTGTTTCTCAATACCGCTGTCCTGGGGCTCAGCAGCCTGACGCTGGAACTCTCCCGCCGGTCGCTGCGCACCCGCCGCGACGCGGCCTTTGCCCGCTGGCTGTACCTTACGGTCGCCCTGGGATTGCTTTTCGTGGCGGGGCAACTGGCGGCCTGGAAGGAACTCGCTTCCCGCGGAGTGTACCTGTCGAGTAATCCCAGCAGCTCCTTTTTTTATCTGCTTACGGCGGCGCATGGCATCCACCTGTTGGGGGGAATCGTGGCCCTCCTGACGCTTGCTTTACGAACTCAGATGATCGTTGCCGTGCCGAAGAAGCGCGTGGCCGTCGAGGTCACCGCCATCTACTGGCACTTTATGGATGCCCTCTGGATCTATCTTGTGATTCTGCTTCTGGTGAGGTTATAGGATGGCTACTGAAGGCACGATGGAAAACCTGCAATCGGCTGCCGGGCAGGACGTTTGGAGCGGCGGCGTCTCCCCCTATGCAGTGGTGCCCAAGAAATTGGGGATGTGGCTTTTCATTGTCTCCGACGCGATTACTTTTTCGGCGCTGATTGTCGCTTACGCCTACGTGCGGGTCGCCAGTCCGGACTGGCCGAGGCCCTTCGCGTTTTCCCCCAGCATCGTCAATGCCACGGTGATGACGCTTATCCTGCTCACCAGCAGTATCACGGTGGTGATGGCGGTCCGAGCCGCCAAAATGGACGCGCGCGGCGCAGCGGCAAAATGGCTGATGGCAACCATGGCCGGCGGCATCCTCTTTGACGTGCTGCACATCCGTGAGTGGCTGGGCCTGATTGAGGAGGGGGTCCGGCTTACCCGCAACCCGTGGGGAGCTCCCATGTTTGGCGCCTCATTCTTCACCCTCACCGGCCTCCACATGACTCACGTTACCATCGGCGTGGTCTACCTGGGCGTCATCGCCTGGGGCTTCGCCAAGAGGAAATTCAATGCAGACGATGTGGAAGTGAGCGGGCTCTACTGGCATTTCGTCGACTTGGTCTGGATGTTTTTGTTCCCGCTTATTTACTTGATGTCGGCGAAGATGGCCTAGTTTTCGCATCTCGAATGTCGATGGCAGGAGTGGATTATGGCGACCGTGAGCACCCCCGGGCATGGACACGTAGAACCCATTAAGCCGTTCATGATTGTGTGGGGGTTCCTCCTCGCCTTTACGGCCGTAGAAGTCATCCTGGCCTACCAGCAATTCGAACTGAAAACAATGCTGGTCATGCTGATGACGCTCTCCATTATCAAAGCGGCGCTCATCATCGCCTTCTTTATGCACCTCCGCTACGACCGTCACAGCCTGGCTTGGACTCTCATGCCGGCCCTCGTTTTTGTGATTTTGATGATGTTCGTTGTTTTCCCGGACAGCGTGCGGCTTTACCTCATGCGGCCCAAATAGACCTGAGATTGGTGGGATTGAAGTGATGCAACGCATTCAAATATTGAATTTCCGAATTCGGCAAGCGAAGGCCTTCGCGTCACGGGTTTCCGTTCTCAGACCCATGAATTCTCAGCGTGAATCCAAGAGCCGGCGGCGATGCCTCGGCATTCAGGTCGCGTTATGGGTGCTCGGACTTGCGCTTGCATTGGCGTGCCTGGCCCTCCCGCATCCCATTTTGGCTCAGGGTTGTCCTTTGTGTTACAACACTGCCTCGGCGGCCGGGGCAAGAGGCATTGCCGCCCTCAGGAACGGCATCCTTATTCTCATGATTCCTCCCGTCATCATCTTTGGGGTTGTCAGCTTTTTCACCATTCGCGGTAGAAACCGCTTTAACGACGAATGCGATTACGGCCATGACGCACGCATTTGAGGAGCCGCAGGGTCCTTCAGGAGCCATCCCCGTCCGCAGACATGCCATTCGGTCTGCGGCGTTGGGGGACTACTGGACGCTTACCAAGCCTGAGGTCAACTTCCTGATCGTGGTGACTTCGATGGCGGGTTTCTATTTGGGTTCGCCTGCCGGTGGGTTTCGTCTTCTCCTTCTTGTCCACACAATCCTGGGCACATTGCTGGTGGCCAGTGGGACAGCGACCTTGAATCAGTACATGGAGCGCCTTTACGACGCCCGCATGCGCCGCACCGCTTGCCGCCCCTTGCCAGCAGGCCGCTTGGCTCCGGGTCGGGCCCTCTGGTTCGGGATTCTGCTTTCGCTGGCGGGAGGCGCTTACCTGGCTCTGGCCGTGAATTGGCTCGCCAGCGCCCTGGCCTGCTTCACCTTGCTCACTTACCTCCTGCTCTATACCCCGTTAAAGAGGAAGACCCCCTTGTGTACGCTGATTGGTGCGTTCCCTGGCGCCATGCCTCCCCTGATCGGCTGGGCCGGAGCTCGAGGCAGGCTTGGCACGGAAGCCTGGGTTCTCTACGCCATCCTCTTTCTTTGGCAGTTTCCTCACTTCCTCTCCATCGCTTGGATGTACCGTGAAGATTACGATCGCGCGGGCTACCAGATGTTGCCATCTGGTGCCCATCGAGGTAGTTCCATGGCCTGGCAGGTGGTGCTCTTCTCGCTGGCCCTGCTCATCGTCAGCCTGGTGCCCACCTTCCTCGGTTTTGAGGGGAACGTGTATTTCCTTGGTACTTTGTTGCTGGGGCTTGGCTTCCTGTTCTATGGGACGCGTCTCGCTCTCGATAGGTCTAACTCTCTGGCGCGGCGGCTGGTATTAGCCTCAGTGATTTATTTGCCTTTGGTCTGGACCTTGATGGTTCTGGATAAGACTTAAAAGGCGGTGATAGGTGGCAAGCGACGAGCGGTGGGTTCTCAAGGCAGCATTGCTCTTCGCTCGCCAATCAGCACTTTTCCCGGGAAGGAGGCCATAAACAATCATGCCCGACATAAAAGAAATCATTGAGCAACTAAAGCTTCAACGCAACATTCTTAAGGGCGGCGGATACGGGCGTTCGGTACGAACTCCCTGGAAATCGATGGAACTTTTTCGAGATTCTCTGACTTGCCTGAATTTTGACGAAGTCGTGAAGAAGCACCCCTGTAGCGAATGCCTGCTTTGGGACTATGTGCCAGAGGAACATCGGGACGATGATATCCCCTGCCACTCCATTCCCCTCAACCAGCATGGGGATTCTATTACCACGTTGGAGGATGCTGCCGAAAGGGATCGTGCCGAGCAAGTTCTGATGGATTGGCTGGACACGACGATTGCCGATTTGGAAAAGAAACTGGCGGAGCAGCAGAGGCCGGGAGCCTGAAAGCCGCATCGTGCATTGGGGCAACTGTGGCAGTTCCTTCACAATACAGCCACTGGGGGAGATGGTAAACATTCATGAGCGATGGGGGAAAGACAGTCTGGGAGGCTGCCACACTCCTCTTTCTCTGTTTGATTCTTGCCCTCGGGACGCTTGGGGTCGTCATTTGGGCGATGGTTCGCGGACTTATCCTGACCCTCGACGGTTTGTTGCTGGTTGCGGCGTGCCTGATTTTTGCCCTGGCATTCGGCGGCAACGTGGCTTGGTCGCTCCACACGGGTGAGGCGCAAATGGTTCTGAAGGAATTGTTGAGGAAACCTAGGGAAACATCCAATGGCAATCGGCCCCTCTAAGCAGTCCCCCATCTCAACCCCGCAGGCGATGGCCCATAAGCGTTCCCGTCCGAACCTGGCGATCATCATCGTTCCTGTCGTGCTGATGGCCATCACCTTTCTTTTCTGGTATCAGACATGGTTTGGCGGCCGTCTGTCCAACCAGGAGATGGCAGAATACCTGGCTGACACCTCCGTCCCGCACAAGACCCAACACGCTCTGGCCCAGATGGCCGACCGCATAACGCGTGGCGATGAATCCGCCAAACAGTGGTATCCGCAACTGCTCGCCCTGGCGCGGAGCCCACAACCCCAGTTCCGGCTCACCGCCGCGTGGGTGATGGGTCAGGACAACCGCTCCGCAGGTTTCTGTGCTGCGCTGCGCGAGTTGTTGAAGGATCCCGAACCGGCAGTTCGTCTAAATGCTGCTTTGGCGCTCGTTCGCTTTGCGGATGCGACGGGCGAACCCGAGTTGCGACAGGCGTTACAGCCTTACACTCTTCGGGCCACCCAGGCGGGCACGGTGAAGTTCCTCATGAAGAAGGGTGATGCAGTCAGCCCCAGCAGTGTGGTAGCCCGCATTAAATCAGCATCAGGAGTATCCGAGGATGTCAGCGCGCCCTTCGTCGGCGAGATCAAGGACTTGATGCTGCCGGATGGAGCATCGGTGAATCGCGGTGCTGCTCTGGTGGTTCTCTCACCGGGCATGCAACAGGCGTGGGAAAGCCTGCGGGGACTCTATTTTGTTGGGAAGGCGGAAGATGTAGGAGAGATTGAAGCCTTCGTTCGCAATACGCCGCAATTACCGGATCGCGTGAAGCAGCAGGCGCAGATCACTGCGCAGGCGATGCGAACCCGAAGGCCCCTCCAACCGCCGGCGCTGGCAGCGGACGCCCCGGGACCTGCCACGAGATAAGTCTAATATTGGAACTTAGCGCCCCGGCTGGTTTCCACTTGTTCGATGGCGACCATCTCGATGGCGTCCCACGGGCAGCCATCCAGGAAGCAACCGTCGGGTCCCTTGCTGGTGCATTTCTTGCAGCCAATACAAGTCTGCGGGTCGACCTCGATGCGGCCAAAGGGCGGGTGGTCCTCGTCCGGCACCCAATACATGCAGTCCTCAACCGGGCAATAAGGAACACAAGCCGGCGATCCGGCACAGCCCGTGCAACACTCGGTGATGACGGCGAGTTCCTTGGGTTTCTTCTTGCGCGGGGTATCGATCCCTTGGGACTTGGGCTCACTTTTGCACACTTCGCCACTCGGAATGTAGTAGACGGGCATGCTGTTACCCCTCCCTGAGGTTGAGAATATTATCCCAAGCGGCCTGCTCGAAGTCAATCTTTGCCCCGAATTTGGCGGCACGCGGGCCTGGCCAAATTACGGCGAGAGGCCTCGACTAACTAACCGCGGGGGCCGCAACGGCGTTGCGCAATCCGACCTCGCGGCGCACCAGGCCAGCGAGGCTGCGGATAAAAGTTGCCGAATCGTTCAACGCCGGCATCAGTTCGAACTGCCTGATGCCAGCGCTCATTGCGTGTTCCCGCGCTTCGACGTCTATTTCGTGCAGGGTCTCGACGTGATCGGTGACGAAGGAAATGGGAATTACCAGGATGTCCTCTGTTCCTTCCGCTGCCAGGCGGTCGAGAGTCGAGTGGAGCGACGGCTGCAGCCACCGGCCCGGCGAAACTCTGCTCTGATAGCAAAGCGTATGCGGGTTAGGCCACCCTCCCATTTCCATGACCCGCTTGACCGTAGCCTCCACCTGGGTTGGATAGGGGTCGCCGGCTTCCACAATGCTGACGGGCAAGCCGTGAGCGCTGAATACCAGGCAGACCTTCTGCAAATCGGCGGTGCCACCGTGATCAGAGGAATCGGAGGGCTTTTGAAATTTCGCGATTCCCTGATTGACTCGCTGTACGACAGCCTCCAAATAGAGCGGATCGGCATAAAACTCTCGAATGACTGTGCAGGGCAAGTGGTTCCGCAAACCAGCCACTTTCCGGCGCCACTCGTTGAGACTGCTTCCGGTAGTGGTCTTGGAATACTGAGGGTAGAGCGGCAGCAGGATGACCTCACGAAACTCCCGCGCCAGAACCGCTTGCAAAGCTTCCTCGGTAAAGGGGTGCCAATACCGCATGGCGACGAAGACAGACGCGTCAAGAGAACGGCGCAGCTCGCGCTCCAGTGCGCCGGCCTGCAGCTCGGTAAGCTCGCGAATCGGCGACTTCCCGCCTAGGTGACCGTAATGCTTGCGGACTTTATCGGCTCGCCGCGATGCCACCAATCGCGCCAGGATCGGCCGCGACAGTCGCGCGAACGGGAATTCGATAATATCGGGGTCGGAGAAGAGATTGTAAAGAAAGGGCTCAACGGCATCCATCGAGTCCGGCCCGCCGAGTTGGAACAGAACTACTGCGACTGAATCATTGGTAGACACTTTTTGGTCGCAACCCTCAGCCTATGTGCAATGAGATCGTGGAATGCGAAGAAAGTAAGCTATATCAACGGGGCTCCGCCAAAATACCGGCGCCACCCGTTCCCCTCACCCTGCCGATAGGAAGCCCTCGGAATCTATCGATACGCAACTGAATTATAGCATGGGCACCGGCCTTGATGAGTCTCAGGGGCACACGATGAAATTCTTCAACCGCGCGCCAGCCGCATCCGCGCTTGTGCGATTGCGATCCGTATAGCCTTATTCGGGGCGCGCCAACTCCACCGCGGCGGAACTGGCCGGTCGAGCCGTTCCGCGAAAAGGCAGAGCGATACCAGAACCATCACAGCCAGGTGCCCCCGCGAAACCAGCAAGGGGAGCAGCATTAACGCCCAACACGAGCCAACACACCAAATCCCATGCGTCAACCCAAACCTAAGCGCGCCGAGATCCGCCGCCGGGCTGAAGGCTGCCAGCTCCGGGTGGGCGTGGCAACGATTGAGGCACTGTTGTTTGACGGGTGAGAATTGCCAGACCAGCGCGACGATAGCCACCAGCGCCACAGGCAAAAGTGATTCCGGGGCAGCCAGGCGTACCACAAGGACAATGGCGAGCAGGAGGACCCCCGCGGCCATCCAAATCGCCGCATAGCCTCCCACGAACAGTATGATGGCGCGCACCCGCCGCCGCGCGAAGCTGCGATCGCGAATATGCCGCACCGGCGCGATGACCACCGGCGCCATCATGGCGATCAGCATCAGCGTCCAGCCCACCGCGACGGAACCGGGCGGATTGAGCGCCATCAGATGGCGGAGCGACTTCAGAGAAAGCATCGCCCCCAGTCCCGTGACCGTGCAGTGGCCGGACAGCCCCAAACTGCCCGGCGCGGCCATCAGCAGTATCCACGCGGCTGCACTGAGGAAGAGGACGGGTGTCCGAACCTGCGCGCGTTGGCGAGAAGCGAGAGTCACGAAAATCCTTCCGTCATTGGCCCTGGCGGAAGATACTGATCCGCCCGATGCTGATCTGCGCCGCTTCGGGAACGGGCTTCACGGGCACAATGCGCACGTCGAGCGCGTCGACATCGAGGGTGTTGGTAAGGTGCAGGGCGTCAACGATCTTGGTGATTTCCAGCACGAAGGTCAGGCCTTGAGCGGCGTGTTCGCCGTCGGGGCGGCTCGCCTTGCGAACCCCGAAGAGCGCCACGCTGCCAGCCAGCCGCTCGGGATGGTCGGCGGGATTGGCGCCTTCGGGCAGGTTGATATAAACCCGAAATGCGGTCGAGTCCGCCAGCCCGCGGACGTTTTCAAGGTTCAAAAACACGCGGTCGGGCGCGGTGGTTTCGGCAGCCATGGCAAGGCTCCGGGCGACTCTGCGGCGCACGCCGGCATCGAGCTGCACGGAGGTGCGAGCTTCACTGCCCTGAATGGACAGAGACCCTTGATTGGCACCGACGAGTTCAACATTCTTCCCGCTTGTCACGGCAGGAACTCCTTTCATCGCGCTGACCCCCGCCGCGCTTGCTCCCAACGTCAGCAGCCTTTGGCTCAGCGGCGCCGGGGCCACAGCGGGCGTTAGATCGTCATAGCTATAGCCGAGCTGCCCCAGATCCGTCATGCTGCCCGGCGTATAGTCCCAGGCCGTGCCGTCCGGCATGGGCATCGAATAGATGCGCTCGCCGACGCTACCCGGGCCCTGGACCCAGTTGGGGTCGGTCGGGTTGACGCCGGCCGGAGGGTTTTGCCGCCACACCTGCCACAGCCGGTCGATGTTGGCATGGTGCAACCAGAAGATCGGATCGAGTCCCGCCGTGTCGGGGTCGGACATGAGGCCTGGAAGCTGCTGGTTTTGCGGATTGCCACCTCCTACCAGGCCGTGTACCCAATCATGGGGCTGCGTTTCCACGCGGCCATGGGTCTGCCCGCCGTGCTCAAATCCGGTGTCGACTCCTCCGAATCCCGTGTCGCCGCCGCTCGCCACCCCGGTGAAGTCGGGATCGGTCATCGCGTCCAGGGATACCTGGTCGAGGGGCACATACACGTTGCCGTCGTTATTCGGTCCATAACGTTGCTGGACAAACAGTGGATTGTTGCCCTGTCCGTCGGGCCAGTTGGGCGACGCGAAGGCAGGCGGCAAATTAGATTCGTTGGGTTTGAAGTAGTTCCAATAGGGCAGCGCCCAGTCCGCCGGTCCGCCCAGCTTGGTGACGGCGGCGCGGATGTTTGCCTCAAAGGCCAAGAGATAGCCCCGATGCCACGGCAGGAAATACCAACTGCCGTGCTGGCACTGCGTCCAGAAACGCTGAACGGCGGTGTTGTCCGGCATCGGTTCGGACGAACTCAGATAGCCGAGTTGTTGCCAGAGTTGCTGGTCCATGCCGTGGATTGCGGCGTAGAAGCGCCAGCTAGTAGGGTCGGCAAGGGGCCGCGCCTGCATCGCCGCGACGCCACGCGCATACCACAGGATCGGATCGGCCCAATCGCCCCCGAGTTCCCAGACGTTCTTGCGGGTGTATGCCATAAATCCCCTTTTCCAGCCCGAGCGGATTAGACAGTGACAATTAGTCCATTATACCTGAAGCGTGTTATCACGGATGCCTACTGTTTTTCCAAAGTGCGCGGCGGGTTCGAAAGCTTTCTCCAGGGCTTTGGCGTAGGCTTTCACGTCGTAACCCCGCCAGCCTTCCCACAGGGTCCAGGCACGCACTCGGTCGTCCACCAGCGAAGAGTCCGCGTCCGTGATGATGAACTCGATGTTCTCGCCCGGGCGTAGCTTCACGCCGACGCGGTCCAGTTGACGCGCGGCGATGGCGGTTACGCTGTTCTTCTGGTAATTGGCGGGAGCCTTGGTCAGGCGCTTGCGAATCACCAGTTCCTCCGCCGGCACGGTGCCGTCGCGCAGGCGCTCCTGGTAGCGCTCGTAAACTTCGCGCGCGTCGCGGAGTTTCTCGCAGTAGGTGGAGAAGTCCCGCGCCTCGGCCAGAATCGCCAGCACCTCGCGCTGCATGCGGGTGACGTAGGGAGGGGTGTCGTGCCGGCGGCACTCGAGGCCGCGCACCTTGAGCTCGCCTTCCTCCGACACGCAGAAAAAGCGGTTGGGCACGGGGATCTCCGCGCATTGCTGGGAAGGCAGAAAGACGGCGAAGCGATAGACGGCTTCCAGCGCCAGTGGCAGGCCGGTGAGTTGTTCGATTTCCTGCGCCAGGAGCTTGAAATTGTCGATTGTCGATTGTCGATTTTTGATTGCAGGGCGAAACTGGAAACTCGAAACTCGAAGTTCGGTCGGCGCCTCGCGAGTTTCGAATTTCGAATTTCGGTTTTCGTCCTTTTTACCAATCGGCAATCGACCATCGTCAATCGACAATTGCGCGGCTCCTGACTCCTGACTACTGCCTCCTGACTCCTGGATGTAAATCGAGTCCACCAGTGCGTGCAGCACGCGGAAGCCGCGCGCCTCCGCCGCCTCTTTTGCCACCAGCAGCTTCTCCCTCGCCATGGCGTTGATGGCCTCGTGCGCCTCGATTTTGCCGAAGCGGGCGTTCTTATAGCCGGTGTAGCCGAAGCAGCAAACCAAAAGCCACTTCAACACGTCGCGCCGCTGCTTGCAGGCGCGGGAGTCGGGAATCGGGGTTCGGGATTCGGGATTCGCGACTCGCGACTCGGGATGCAGGGCAGGCAGGTGGGCAGGTAGGCAGTAGGCAGGTAGGGAATTATTTCCCATCTGCCCATCTGCCCATCTGCTTACCTCACCCTCTGCCTGTCCCGAATCCCGAATCGCGAGTCCCGAACCCCGAGTCCCGAGTTCTTTATACTGCCGCCGCTTGGCGATGAGGCGCTCCACCACGCGGCTGGTGATGCCGCGATGCCGCTGGCAGACGCGGTAGCCGAGTTCCGGCAAGCGCGGCGCTTCAGGGCAGCACGCGCAGTTGACGGTTTCCGGCGAAATATTGAACTTCGCCATGATGCTGGGAAACTCGCTGATGAAATCCAGTTCGGCAACATTTTCGAAGAAGCCGAGGCGGGGAGGAAAAACCAATCCGCCGCGATCCGCCCGCAGCAGTTCGTCCGGGTGCTTCAGTCCTTCCGGCTCGGCCTTTTGCGCGGGAATCAGCACGCCGTCGCGCCAAGCCGTTTCCATCTGCATATAGGAAATCCCCGTGCCCGGCGTGGTACGGCAGGCGTACTGCACCGGCAGTTTCGTCACCCGCACCAGTTCCCACAGGCCTTCGAAGCCGGAGGCTGAGGGCTGGGGGCTGGGGGCTGGAGAAGATCGAAACTCGACATCTGCCTCGCGAGTTTCGATCTTCGAATTTTGATTTTCGCTTTTTCGCCAGCTCACGCCGATTTCTTCCGTGCCGGTGGCAAAGGAATTCTGCGTGTCGATATGCAGCCGCCCGAACAGGGTGGTGGTGCTCTCCTTGAACAGGATGCGCCCGTAGCTCATGTAACTGCGCGCGCGGGTCCTCTGCACCGGCAGGACATCGCGGTTCAGGGACAGGCGGAGGCGCAAGCGCTGCGCCTGCCGCAGCAATCCCGGCAGCAGGACGTCATCGCCCCATTCGGTCACCAGCACATCCGGGTCGTGGGTGCGCAGCAGGCGTTCGAAGACCTGCGCGGTGGGTTCGTCGGAGTCGTCGAGCGTCTGCCAGTCGTTTTCGATGGCCACCTCGATCGAGCCGTGCCGGCCGTGCTTGGGGTTGACGTCGGCAATACCTTCCAGGCGAATCCGCATGGTGCGCACGGGCGGCCGCTCGTACACGGTCAGCCATTCAT
>DATJVT010000408.1:0-6135 GCA_035501695.1 Terriglobia bacterium
TTTTCACCAAAGCATTTCCGGTTGCTGTGTCGGGGACTCCGCGGCCGTCATAGCGAGTTACGAATTCCACACTCGCATCCCGTATCCCGTGTCCCGTACCCCGTATCCCGTCTGATAAAACCATGCGCTCTTCCACCCATCGCCCGGTAGCAGTCTATCAGGTGCACCCCGCCATCATTGCCCTCACGGTGCTGGCATCGCTGCTTCTGCAAACCTTTTTGCCGCTTAGGGTTCCCCTGGCGCGCCTGATTGATTTGCCGCTGCTCATCGTCATTTATTTCGCCCTGATGCGGCGCGACAAGGTGTTTGCCATCGCCCTGGGCGCGGGGCTGGGCCTGCTCCAGGACGCCCTCTCGCACGGCTACATCGGCATCTACGGGATTGCCAAGGCGATTGTGGCTTACCTCGCGGCCTCCGCCAGCACGCGCTTTGAGTTGGAATCCCTGGTGGCGCGTACGGTATTGACGGGAGTCTTCATCCTGGTCCATAACCTGTGCCTGGCCGCCCTCCAGCGCATCCTGCTGGAGACCCCCTGGCCCTATCAGCCATTCGCCGCCGCCAGCGCCGTCCTGATCAATGTAGCGCTGGGGCTCATCATCTTCCAACTCCTCGACCGCATCCGCCAGCCTGCCTAGCCGGGAATCTGCTCACCAAATAACGGGAGAGGAGTCATACTCTCAGGGGGCGGCCACTCCAACACCTATCGCCCTCGCAGCCTAAGGAGAAAACCATGCGCATTTGCCGCCGTTTGTCCCATCTTATTCCGGCTCTTATCGTCGTTGCTGCCAGCATCGGAGCTGCGCGCGCCGATGGCCCCAAGCGGTCCTTCGAACGCGATCTGAAGGTAACCGGCCCGGTGGAAGTGAGCCTGGAGGCGGCCTCCAGCGACTTGAAGGTGGTCGCCGGCGCTGACGGAACGGTGCGCATTCGGTTCATCGTCCAATCGTCCCACAATGGAAACCATGTTCCGGAGAACTTCGAGGCCCTGTTCAGCAGCGTCGAATCGAATCCGCCTTTTAAGCAGGAAGGAAATCGCATTGTCCTGGGCAATTCCGCCGATGACGCGGCGCCGAAGGGCGCATCCGTTGACTATGAACTGACCGTCCCCGCCACAACCCGCCTCAATTTCGAGTCACAATCCGGCGATTTGTGGGCGGAGGGGATCCGCGGGCCGGTCAGCGTTGAGACCCAGTCCGGTGACATCCGCCTGAACTCGGTGGCCGGGGCCATCCAGATCCAGACGACCAGCGGAGACATCAAGCTGCAACAGACCGAAACCCGGGGCATCAAGATTGAAACCACCTCGGGTGACGTCAATCTGCAACTGCCGGAGAAGGCCTCCTTCGACCTGTCCGTGCGCACGGCCTCCGGCGACATCAACCTAAGCCCCACCTTCGCGGGTAGCGCCAGGTTCGACGATGAGCACGCGGCCAGCTTGAAGGTGCACGGCGGGGGCGTTCCCGTCGAGGTCCGCACGGCCTCGGGAGATGTCACCATTCAGCCGGCCACCCACACGGATCACGTGGCCGCTAATTGACCACGGGGGTTGCCACCGGGGAGCGCGCTGCGGCGGGGACCCCCAGACGCCGACTCGTCATCTGCCGTGGCCATCCTGTCCATGCCCCGGCACGGGTTGGCAGTCTCCACACCATCGCAACCAAATTCCTGCGTGCAGCGCTTTGGAGTGTGGCGGCGCAGCCGCGCCCCCATGGGACGCGTGGCGAAGCTGCCGCTTTGCCCTTCGCCAGCTTGCTGGCCCCCGACGGCGGCCAAAAGCCGCCAGTACAATCCGTGCCGGGGGCGTCCCCGCCCCTGCCGCAGACATGGCCAGGATGGCCATGCCACACGCGGCGTGGCACGGGCATCCTGCCCGTGAAGGGGCAATGGCCTGTTGGGCCATAGAAAATCCTGCCACGGGCATGTCTGCCCGCGCTCCTGCATGGCCAAGATGGCCATGCCACACGCACCGTGGCACGGGCATCCTACCCGTGAAGGGACACGGCCTGGATGGTCGTGCCACAATTACCGGAAGCGAGCTTCGGGCTGTGAAAGCGTCATATCCACCCTCATGTGTCGGCCCCAGCGGGGCCTCTTGTTTTGCTGGCCGGCAATCTGGAAACCGGCTTTCCTCCGGAAGGAAGTTTGCGGGCGAATTTGTAAGATCTTTTCCTGCCGACAGGAAAAACCGAGCCCTGCCTTCTCCCTCTGTTTCTCGCTCCTTCCGGCTAGGGCGCTCGCCTTCCGGGGCATTACGCCATTTGACAGCGGCCCGCCGAAGTGTATAGTAGGCCGCGGGAATTTCCCTGATGGGTATCCAGGCGCAATGAGGAGCGCGCATCTGCTCCCATGGGTATGCAGCAAGAGGAGAGGCCATGGAGTCCAATGTGGTATTTATGCCGGTTGCCGCACGTTAGCCCGGATTATTCATGAAAACCATAGGGCACGTGCTCTTCTTATTAAAGCTGCCGCATCACGGTTCCGGAGGCGTGCTAAAATTCCCCTTCACCCTGGTTGGCTGACGGGGGTTCGCCCGCATATTCTTTAGGAGGACGGTTGATATGTCGAAGCCCACTACATTCGGAGTCATTGTTGGCAATCGCGGTTTTTTTCCTGATGTCCTGGCGCGGGATGGCCGCGAAGAAATCCTGCGCGTTCTGGAGAAGGAAGGTTACCGCAGCGTCTGCTTGAGCCCGCAGGATACCAAGTTCGGCTCGGTGGAAACGTTGCACGACGCCGGCAAGTGCGCCGAACTGTTCCGCCAACACCGCGATGAAATTGACGGCGTGGTGGTCAGTCTGCCCAATTTCGGCGACGAGCGTGGCGTGGCGAATTCGCTGCGCATGGCGGGGTTGGACGTCCCCGTTCTCGTTCAGGCTTTTCCCGATGAAACGCACAAGATGCTTATCGCCACGCGCCGCGACAGCTTCTGCGGGAAAATTTCCGTGTGTAACAACTTGTGGCAGTACGGGATCAAATACACGCTGACCTCGCAGCACACGCAGGCGCCCGCCTCGGCGTCCTTCCTGTCTGACCTGAAAGCGTTTGGCGCTACCTGCCGGATTGTGAAGGGGCTGAAGAACCTGCGCGTCGGCGTGCTGGGGGCGCGTCCCGCCGCCTTCAACACCGTGCGCTTCAGCGAGAAACTGATGGAACGCCACGGCATTTCGGTGGAGACCCTCGACCTTTCGGAAGTCTTCGGCCGCATCGGCCGCCTTGCCGACGACGATCCGAAAGTCAAAGCCAAGCTGGAGAGCCTGCACAACTACGTAGCGACGGACGGCGTCCCCCCGGCTCCCCAGGTGAAAATGGCCAAGTTCGGCGTGGTGGTGGACGACTGGATGAAGGACAACGCCCTGGCGGGGTCCTCCGTGCAATGCTGGACCGCCATGCAGGAATTCTTCGGCGTCGTTCCCTGCGCGCTGATGAGCATGATGTCAAACAGCCTGATGCCCAGCGCCTGTGAAACCGACATGATCGGCATGATCGGCATGTACGTCTTGCAACTTGCCGCCGGAGAACCCAGCGCCATCGTGGATTGGAACAATAACTTCGGCGAGGATCCCGACAAGGCGGTCATCTTCCACTGCTCGAACCTGCCCAAGCACTTCTTTGAGGACTTCAAGATGGATTACCAGGAAATCATCGCGGGGTCCGTGGGGAAGGACAACACTTTTGGGACGGTGGTGGGTAAGCTGAAGGCCGGCCCGCTCACCTACTGCCGCGTCTCCACCGACGATTTGAACGGCAAACTGCGCGCCTATTGCGGCGAGGGTGAAATCACCGCGGACAAGATCCAGAGCTTCGGCGGCTATGGGGTGGTGAGAATCTCCGGTTTGCAGACCCTTCTACAACACGTCTGCAAGAACGGCTACGAGCATCACGTGGCCGTCAACCGGAGCCATTTCGGCCGCGGCGTCGCCGAGGCACTCGCCAACTACAAGGGGTGGGAGGTCTATCACCACGGCGCGTAGGTCTTCAATTCACGTCCGGGGGATATCTCGGATTGGCGAGACAGGGGCCGGCAGCCCTCATGGCGGGGGACAGGACAAGACGAGCTTCGTCTAAAGGAATTTAGCTTGCAACTCATTTATTTTCAATATTTTGAGTTGATGGCCCTGGGTTAGGTGATTGCATTTACGACCTCCCGGTGATAGCATTCCCCTCTGCTTTGGTTCCAATGGAGAGTCTATTTATGCAAAGCGATTATCCGCTTTCTCGTTGTCCTGCCTGTAAGAAGGCATTCCGAATGGAGATTAAACGGTTGAGTGCTCTACAGCCGAGTTTAGGGTTGATCGCCTGCCCTTTCTGCGGCCTGAAGTTCCAACGTTTCGACCCTCAGTACCTGAGGGGGCCGGCTCCTCAAGCTGCCGCCCGGTAGCTCCCCGGTTCTTGATCCTGACATTGCTTTCGATTTCGATGCTCCTGGCCCGAGCGAAGGTGGGCGTGTCAGCGCAGGCTTGAGATTGAATAACCCGAAATCGCTTCTCGGCAGTTCCGCTACCCATCAACCGGCGGCGGGGTTACAATGCGCACCATGTTGATATCCATCTGGGGTCGCCGCCTATCCCTTTTCCTTCTTCAACTCGTCGTCGTCCTGGGGCTCATCGCCCTCTATCGGTGGTACGTCCCGTATCACGCCCGGGAAAAGGCGGCGCAGGCGGCGGCCGTCCGCGAAGCGAAGATCACGGCCTTCTTTCAGGACGCGGTGTTGGAAGAACCCAAGCGCGAGATCTCCGTTCCCCTCGAGGGCGCCATTGTGAAGCGGCATCCCTGGCGGCTGCGCACGGTGTTCTCTCCGCGGGAGGCCACATCCGCGCTCGGACCTCCTGACGCCACCACGTTCGACTTCCGAGGCGGTCAACACCTGACGTGGATCGGCACTAACCACCAACTCGAAGCCTCCTTCGAGGCCGGACGCGTTTATTGCCTCAGCTTGGAAGATCGCGCCACCGGCCACGGCATGATCGTCTACGAGTCCGTGACGTCGTGGCACCCCTATTAGTGCAAAGCAGAAGGCGGAAGCGCGGATCCCGAATCCCGAACCCCTAATCCCTGATCCCTGTTCTACTCTTTGGCGGTGAGTTGGTAGATCTTGGCATCCACGAAGAGATTGAACAACACGGGGTCGAGAAGCTCCGACTTTACATCGTCGCCGATGATATTGAGGGCCCGCTCGACGGGCACCGCCTTTTTATAAGGCCGGTCGCTGGCGGTGAGCGCGTCGAACATATCGGCAATCGTCATCATCTTCGACTGGAAAGGGATCACCTCGCCATTCAGGGGCATGTTGTAGGGGTACCCCGAGCCATCCAGCTTCTCGTGGTGGGCTTTGGCAATTTCCGGCACGCGCCTCAATTCCTTGGTCCAGGGAATCAGGCTCAGGAAGCGGAAGCTGTGAATGACGTGTGATTGCATCTGCATCCACTCATTGGGGTCCAGGCTGCCTTTTTTGATGGAAAGCAGTTCCAGTTCCTCAGGGGCCAGAAGCGGCTCGGCAGGGCCGGCGGGGTCGTCAAAAGTCCAACCGGCAATCTGGACGAGCTCTTCCGAGGCTTCATTCGGCAACACGGTGGGCTCATTGGCCTGGATGATGTGCTCCAGGAACTGGTCCAGGTTCTGGAGCTCGCGATCGTGGTCGCCGTCCAGCCGCGCAAAGTACTCCTCAAACCCCTGGTTCCCGTTGCGCAGCACGTGGTCGAGCTTCGTGCGGCAGGCCTCCAGCTCCAGCGCCTTGCGGACATACTGAAATCGCTTCTTGATAAGTTCGAGTTGGTGGGGGTAGAGCTTCTTGGCCTTGACCAGCACCTCTTCCCGCACGCCGACCTTCCCGAAGTCGTGCAGGATGGAGGCGTAGCGAATCTCGCGAATGTCCTCGCGGGTGAAGCGGATGTCTTTATACGGCCCGGAGTCCAGCCGGTCCACCGTCTCCGCCAGGGCCACGGTGAGTTTGGCGACGCGCTCCGAGTGGCCGGAGGTCGTGGGGTCGCGCGATTCAATAGCCGTTACCGAGGCGCGCACGAAGCCTTCGAACAACTGTTCGATGTCGCGGTAGAGCAGGTTGTTTTCGAGAGCTACCGCTGCCTGGCTGGCCAGCGACGATGCCAAGTCCTTGCTGCGCGACGAGAACGGCTGGAC
>DATJVT010000409.1:0-7408 GCA_035501695.1 Terriglobia bacterium
CCGAAAACCCCCCATCCTTGGGCTTCCAACTCGCCGACCGCGCCCTCACCCGCGCTGCCGACGCCTGAAAAATGTAGAAACTCCAGTGCGGTAGCAGCAGCTACCGCCTTCCAACTCCAGTTCATCCCGCAGATCGATGCGGGAGCAGGGAGGAAAGGCGGTAGCTGCTGCTACCGCACTCCAAGGCGCTTCCCGCAAGCTGAGATCGAGCCACGGCCTGACAGAAGGGGGCAGCTATGAATACGGATGATCTGATCGCTCGCGCCACGGGAGTTCGGGAGAACGCCTGCGCTGATTACTCCCATTACAAGGTGGGGGCAGCATTGCTGGCCTCGAGCGGAAAGGCCTACACGGGGTGCAACGTTGAAAACTCCACGTACGGCCTGACGGTGTGCGCCGAGCGCGTGGCCCTTTGGAAGGCCCTCTCGGAAGGTGAAAGGACCTTCACGCACATTGCGGTCGTGACTTCCAGCAATCCCCCGGCGTCACCTTGTGGCGCATGCCGTCAGGTCCTCTGGGAGTTCTGCGGTGATATCGGGGTGATCCTCGCGAATACGCAAGGCCACCGAAAGGCCCTGCGGCTCGCGGAAATCTTCCCTCGTCCGTTTGATCGTGGGTCGCTTTGAAAGGGGTCGGGGCTGGCGAGACGACCTTTCCCCATGCCTCGGCCTGTATCGGGATGGCGGGTTCGTGCTATTTTAGCCCTATGACATCCAATTCAGTCTGTTCAAGCCAGAAAATCGCCTCTGTGTGCCTGCTCACCTTGCTGGCGTTGGTGGTGGGTGCTCCCGCAACTTTGTCACAGGAGGCCGCTCCCACTCCCACGACATCTGCGGCCGACGCCAAAGATAAGGACAAAGAGAAGGATAAGGCCGCCGAAAAGGAAGCTCCCCTGCCGGCGGATGCGCACGTGGCGCAGAGCATGCAACTCGAAGGCAAGACCCTCCACTACACGGCCACCGTCGGCAAGCTCGCGGTTATCGACAACGGGAAGAAGATCGGGGAGGTGGTGTTTACTGCCTACACCATGGAGGGGCCTGACCGGCCCGTGACCTTCGCCCTGAATGGCGGACCGGGCGCGGCTTCCGTCTATCTGAATTTCGGCGCCATCGGTCCCAAGCATCTCGAATTCGGGATGGAAGGGGAGAGTCCCTCGGACCCCACAAAGATGACGGACAATCCGGGTACGTGGCTGGATTTCACGGACCTGGTGTTCCTCGACCCGATCAGCACCGGCTACAGTCGATCCCTGGTTCCCCCCGACGAAGCCAAGAAACAGTTTTACAGTACCGATGCCGACATTCATTACCTTTCGCGCGCCATTTACGACTGGCTGTCTTTGAATGGCCGAATGGCCTCGCGGAAATACCTGGTGGGAGAGAGCTACGGAGGTTATCGCGGCCCCCGCATCACCCACTATCTCCAAACGCAACTGGGCGTGGCGATGAACGGTTTAGTCCTGGTCTCACCCTACCTGAACCCCGACCTGGATCATAACGGCGACGTATCTCCGATTCCCTGGTTGCTGACGCTGCCTTCGATTACGGCGGCGCACCTGGAGCGCGAGCACAAGCTGACGCCGGAGGCGATGGCGCCGGTGATTGCCTACACGCGCGGGGAGTATGCCACCGACCTGCTGAAGGGCCGTTCGGACCCTGAGGCGACCCCGCGGATCGTGAAGAATGTGACGAAAATGACCGGCTTGGAAGAGGAGTTCGTGCGGCGGTCGGGGGGCCGATTGGAGACCGAAGCTTATTTGCGCGAGGTCTTCCGCGAGAGTGGAAAAATCGGAAGCGTGTACGACTCGAATGTGACGGGGTATGACCCGTTCCCCTTTGCTCCCGAACAGCGCACCAACGATCCGATGCTCGAGAGCATCATTGCGCCGACCACCACGGCGATGGTGGACTTTGTGACCCGCGTGGTCGGCTGGAAGACCGACGCACGCTACCACGCGCTGAACTTCGATTTGGAACACCAATGGGATTTCGAAAGCCGCTCCCTGCACGCCGGCGCGGTTCCCGACCTCCGGAAGGCGGTAGCGGCTGACCCTAAATTGCGCGTCATCATCGCCCACGGTTGGAATGACCTTTCCTGCCCCTTCATGGGCTCGATTTTGACGGTGGACCAGATGCCAGTGATGGGCGATCCCGCCCGTGTCGCGGTACGTGAATATCCCGGCGGCCACATGTTCTATAGCCGGCCGGAAAGCCAAGCTGGCTTGCGCAAAGACGTGCAGGCGATGGTTGGCAAACACTGATCGACAACCGGGTGGTTAGCCACAAGAGGGGCAAGCCCACACCATTACCACCTCCGCCCCGGAGCTGATCACCCAGGCCAAGGGATTCATTGGTGATGTTCAACGCACCCGAAGCCATTCTTTCCAATCGCGACCGCATTGCGGCTCTTGCCCAGGCGCTCGAGGCGGACATGGTTGCCTTTCTGCGCGACCTCGTAGCTATCCCGGCGGGGAGTGGCCAGGAAGGGGCGGTCATCCAGCGAATCCGACAAGAAATGGAAAAGGTGGGGTTCGACGAGATTAGCACCGACCCCATGGGGAACCTATTGGGGCGCATCGGAGGAGGGAAAAAGATCATCATGATGGACGCCCACACCGACGCGGTGGGCGTGGGAGACCCGAAAGAATGGGCCTGGGATCCCTATAAGGGTAAAGTCGAAGATGGCTTCGTGTACGGGCGCGCTTCCGGGGACCAGCGCGGCGGGATGGCCAGCCTCGTCTATGCGGGGAAGATCATCAAGCAGCTTCGCCTGGAAGGCGACTACACCCTCTATGTCGTGGGTTCAGTGCATGAGGAGGACTGTGAGGGCCTTGCCTGGCTTTATATCCTGAAAGAGGATGGCATCACGGCGGATTGCGTGGTGCTGACCGAGCCCACCAACCTGCGCATTTGCCGCGGCCACCGCGGGCGTATGGAGATGGAGGTGCATTTCCGCGGCCGGTCCTGCCATGCCAGTGCCCCCGAACGCGGCGACAACCCCATCTACCGAATGATGCCGCTGGTGCGCGAGATCGAAACACTGAACGCGTGCCTTCCCACAGATGAGTTCCTTGGCAAAGGGACGGTCACGGTGACGGATATTCGGGCGGTGTCGCCGTCTCTATGCGCAGTCCCGGGCGCCTGCACGGTTCACCTGGACCGGCGGCTGACGCGGGGCGAATCCCTGGAAAGCGCCATGGCGCAGATAAGAGCGTTGCCGGGCGCGCAGGGCGCTGAAGTGGAGACCCTCCGCTACGAGGTGCCTAGCTACACCGGGCTCGTCTATCCTATGGAGAAGTATTATCCAACCTGGGTATTGGACGAAGATCATCCCCTTGTGAAGACGGGCGTAAGTGCTTTCGCGGCGTTGTTCGGAAAGCCGCCCGCGATCGGCAAGTGGGCCTTTAGCACCAACGGCGTCGGCACCATGGGGCTGATGGGCGTGCCCACCATCGGCTTCGGGCCGGGTGAAGAGGAAGTGGCGCACACTGTGCTGGAGCGCGTGCCTATTCGCCACCTGGTGGAAGCCGCCATGTTTTACGCCGCGCTACCCCTGTGCTACACCAGCATAGTGGGCAGCGATCGCCTGTGATTTGCCGTTTACCCTTGATCAAGAACCGTTTACACTTTACTGCCTGTGATTGAGTGCTCACTCCCAACGTAGCTTTCGGAGCGTGCCATGGAAAACACCGATCCTAAGCCCAAGGTTGCGGAAGTTCGAGAGAAGTCGCAATTAATGTCGGCGTCCGAAATCGACCGCACATTGGTGCGGTTGGCCAATGAAATTCTTGAGCGCAACAATGGACTTGCCGGAGTAGTTCTGGTGGGCATCCAGCGGCGGGGTGTTCCCTTGGCTGAACGGTTGGCCCGGAAGATGGCCGAAATCGAGAAGTCCTCCCCGCCAGTGGAGACCCTTGACATCACCTTCTACCGTGACGATCTTTCCACGGTCGCGCAGAAGCCGGTGGTCCACGAGGTCCCCTCCACATTTACCGTGGAGGGACAGACGGCGATTCTGGTAGACGATGTCCTTTACACCGGCCGCACCACGCGGGCGGCGCTGGATGCATTGCTCGACCACGGCCGGCCTCAGCGTGTGGACCTGTGCGTGCTGATCGACCGCGGCCATCGCGAGCTGCCTATTCAAGCCAATTACGTGGGGCGCGTCATACAGACCTCGGACCTGGAAGTCATTGAAGTGCGCTTGCGGGAAATCGATAACCAGGAGAAAGTCATGCGCTGCGAGCGCGTTCTTTAGCGGCAGGGGAGATACTTCAATCGCTCGACCGGGCTCGCGATTTCAAACCGCGGATGGAATATCAGCCGAACGCAGGGCGCCAGAACTCCCCTCGCCGGCCGCCCTCCTATGCGCTCCCGTTCTTGCCCGTGAATCGAGGCACAAATGCCTGGGCCACGAAAGTCTCCAGCGACGTGGGTGTGGTGTTCTTTGCCGAGCGAGTTTCAAGAGGTGCCATGTAGCCGGAATTAAGCGCGTCGGACATCTCCAGTAGCAGGTCCGCCATATTCGCGGACATGCCGATCTGCTGCAAGGCCGGTTTGAGCTGCGCCGGTGGGAACTGCACATAACTGAGGCCGGGTTTGCCAACGGCATTGCCTATCACTGCCGCCGCCTCCCGGTAATCCAAGTCACGCTGGCCCAGCAACTCGCGCGCCTGCTTTCCGGTGAAATCCAGTTTCAGCAGTGCCTCGGCAGCCCATGCGCCAATGTCCTGCGTCGCAATCATCCCCACTTTCAGATCGCCCCGCAATGGACCTCCCATCACCCCGAAACTCTTGATGATCCCTGCCTGCGGCAGCAGATTCTCCATGAAGTAACCGGCACGGAGATATACCGCCTTCAACGCACGTGCGCCGTTCAGTTTCTGCTCCAGATTATGAAGGCCCACCACCGGTCCTGTTTTGTCCGGCTTGTCGGCCCCGATGCTGCTCAGAACTACGGCATACTCCACGCCCGCGTCTTCCACCGCTGCCAGCGCGGCATCGCTCACCCGCTCCTGCTCTCCGCGTACGTCGGGATGCGCCGGGCTGGGTGGAATCATAAGGTAAACCGCTTTGGTTCCGGCAAAAGCCTGCGTGAGTGCCGCCGCATTGTCCGCGTTGGCGACAAACGCCTCCGCACCTTTCTGCACCAGGCCTTCCAGCCGGGCCGGATCGCGCCCAATCACCCGAACTTTCTTCCCGCTGGCCAATAGCTTTCCGGCAATGGTACTCCCGGTGTTCCCACTCGCTCCGACAATCGCGTACATGTTTGCACCTCCGTAAATTCTTTGATGAACCGGAGCGTGGTAAAGGTTCACGCCTGCCGCCCCAATCTGCGAAATGTCTCGGGAGCCTTGCGTGAGCACGCTTTCACCGCAATCCACAGGCCTTTGGCTTCCCCATGACTTTAGAATTCGCGAATTCGAAGACATTAGGGTAAGATTCCGCGCGAATCCGATCTACTGAAGGAGGATCAAATGGACCGCAGGACCTTCATGGGAGCGGTCCCGCTATCCGCGGCAGCGCTCCATCTTTCCGAAGCGGCGCACGCCAACCCGCTCCCCCGCACAGCGGATAAGCCAAATGGCTGGCCGATCGTTCCCCCTGGCGTGCCTTACTTTACCCGGGAAAAGGTTGACAGCTTGGTCAATACAACCCTGCCCATAGAGGGCATTCCCTTTCAAGTCATGGTCTACAACTTCCCCAGTTGGCATCCCAGTCCCGTCATGGAAAAGACCTTTGGCCGGGGTTGGACGGAGTTCGAATTGGCTCGACATGCCCAGACGTGGTTCGAGGGCGAGATTCAGCCCAAGCAGCCGTTGTGGGGGATGTACGATCCCTCCGACCCCAACTCCTTTAATGAGGCCGACCCCGTCTGGGCGGCGCGAGAAATTGATCTGGCCGCGGACTCCGGCATAACCGGCTTCATGGTGGACTGGTACTGGCATGAAGGCATGATGTTCTACCACGAACAATTGGAGCAGGGATTCCTTCGTGCCCCCAACCGCCAGAGACTCAAGTTCGCTCTGATGTGGGCAAACCATCACTGGTCCAATCTCTACCCGGCTCCTCTTCAAGGGCAGGAGGCGATCCTCTATCCTCAGACCTACAGCGAAGCGGACATGGATCGGATTACCGACTACCTGCTGGAGCATTATCTGCACGAGCCCAACTACTGGCGCATCAACGACCAGCCGGTTTTCGCCATTTTCAATATCGAAGGCAAGGGTGGAATCCTTTCGGAGTTCGGGGTGGAAAAGCTCCGGGCCCTTCTTGACCGGATGCGCAACCGCGTCGCCAAAGCAGGGCTTAAGGGCCTCCACATCCAGGCGAGCCATGTGTACAAGGCCGGAACGACGCCGCTCAAGGAGGCCGGGTTTGACAGCGTCACGCATTACCATACCTTCGCGGGTGGCCCGCCGGGTAAGACCACGGAATACGCGGAGGCGATGGAAAAGAGCGTCAACCTCTGGAAAACCACAGCCCCCAAGGTGAACCTTCCCTACTTTCCCGATTGCCCGGTGGGCTGGGACAACAGCCCCCGCTATGGCCGAAAAGCCCACATGTTCGCGCATCGCACGCCCGACCAGTTTGAGTTACAAATGCTAGCTGCCAAGTACTTCGTGGCCGGGCAGCAAACCAAGCCGCCAGTTATCTTTCTTTCCGCCTGGAACGAGTGGACGGAAGACCATTGCCTGCTTCCCGATGCCGTATACGGCTACGCATTCCTTGACGCGGTGCGTCGGCAGTTCCGGCCCCTAGTGCCATAAGTGCGTGGCAAGCATACGATTAATGTGCCGACCCCTGTCTGGACTGATGTCGTTTGATGTCTGGGTAACTAGCGAATCCCTCCATTGGGATGATCTTCACGCCGCTGCATCTTGGAGACTTATACCGTCGCTGCTCTTTTCTTGACTTGGCGTCGGGGCAACCCCTAGAATTGGGGTCGATCTCACTTGCAACACACGCAACTGATGCCCCTTCGCCTTTACAACACGCTGACTCGTCAAGTGGAGGACTTCCGGCCTCTCGACGGCAACACGGTACGCATGTACGCCTGCGGCCCCACGGTGTATGCCTTCGCGCACATTGGAAACTACCGCACGTTCCTTTTTCAAGACATCCTTCGGCGCTATCTCAAGTACACCGGATACGGCCTTCAGCATGTTGTGAACCTTACAGATGTTGACGACAACACCATCCAGAATTCCCGGGCCGCGGGGATCCCACTGCGGGCCTACACCGACAAGTACATCGAGGCCTTCCTGATTGACCGCCAACTCCTGAGCCTGGAGGAACCGGAATATCTGGTGCGTGCCACCGATTGCATTCCGGAAATGGTGAAACTCATCCAGGCGCTGGTGGATAAGGGCTTTGCCTACCTCAGCGAGGGCTCCGTTTACTTCAAG
>DATJVT010000410.1:0-2213 GCA_035501695.1 Terriglobia bacterium
CGGGAACACCGTCTCCCAGTTCTCGCGGTACATGCCGTCGAGCGGCGGCTACTATTCGTTCGCCACTCGGGGGCTCGGAAGCCGCAACGGCTTTATGGCGACCTGGAGCTACCTGGTCTATGAGATCCTCGGAGCGGCCGGCTGCACGGGCTTCTTGGGTTATCTGATCTCGGACATGTTAAAAGCGCCGTTCCATGTGAACGTCCCCTGGTGGTCTCTGGCGTTGGCGACATCCGCTCTCGTCTGGGTGCTCACTCACCGCGGCGTGCAGATTTCGGCGCGGATCACAGCGCTGCTGGGCGGTCTCGAAATGCTGATTATGCTGGTGCTGGCGATCGCCTTTCTGATCCATCCAGGGCCGGGTTCCACATACCTTGCGCCGCTCAATCCTTCTTCATCCCCCCATCACTTCGGCGGTATTTTGGCGGGAATGGTGTTCTCCATCCTGGCACTGAGTGGCTTCGAGGCTCCGGCGCCGCTCGCCCAGGAAGCCCGTCTTCCCGGCAAGTTCATCGGCCAGGCCATCATGCTCTCGCTGGGGAGTATCGGCATCTTCTACATCTTCACTTCCTATGCCAGCGCCATCGGCTGGGGCACGGGCAACATGGCCGCGTTCGCCTCCAATTCCAATCCGTACTACGTGCTTGGCCATACGCTTTGGGGTGCGGGCTGGTGGTTTGTGGTGCTCGCCATCATCAACAGCGCGGTTGGCGTCGGTCTCTCCTGCACCAACGCGGCGTCGCGCGTGATGTACACCATGGGGCGGGCGGGCACGCTTCCCGCGAGTTTCGGGCGTATCCATCCCAGCCACCGGACGCCTACATTTGCCATCGCCTTTGTCCAGGCATCTGGTATTGCGTCCATTCTGCTGGTGGGCTTCCTCTTGCAACCCGATACCATCTTCGGTTTCCTGGAAACCATTGCTACCCTCGCCGTCATTATCCTTTACGCGATGGCGAACCTGGCCCTGACGCTTTATATGCGCCGGGAACAACGAGCCAAATGCTCGGTTTGGCAACACGTGGTCGTTCCCTGGATCGCGACCTTGGCTCTGGTGCCGGTGCTGTTTGTCACCGTTTACCCGGAGCCCGCCTGGCCCTACAACCTGACGCCCTACCTGTTTGTCCTTTCACTCTTTGGGGGCATTGCTTACATGCTGTGGCGCGAGTTGCGCAATCCCGGAGCGCTTCGCCGAGGCGCCATGATGCTCATTCGCACCGGCGCGGCCGCAGAGGACCAGATAGAGCCTAACGAACCCGTAGCGCCTGGAGGCTAGGAGTATATGGAAATACCGTGCCGGGCAACCGCTCCCTCACGGTCGCGGCTCGATAAGTGGGCGCAGGTGCGCGCGCCGCACTCTTACAGGTACCGCAGCAACTCATTCACCACGTACTGCACTCCCTGATGCGGATCGCCCTCGCCTTCGTACTCGATGGAGTACACTCCTTTGAACCCGGCGGCCTTCGACGTCTTCACGCACTGAGGGAAATCGAATGCCGTTTCGTTCCCCTTATCGTCGAACTTCAGGCCTTTGGCGTGGCACACCGTGCGGCTGAACGGAAACAGCATCTTGAGCCCCTTCTGCCGCGTGGCTTCATCGGGGAAATTGCCGAAGTCGGGCAGCGCGCCGCAATTCTTGCCCACCGCTTTGAACAGCTCCACCAGCTCTTCCGGGTGCTCCGACCCAACGCCGCCGTGATTCTCGATAATCACGAAAATGTCCTTCGGCGCCCCATAAGCCGCCAGCGCCTTGTATGACGCCACTGTGGGTGCGAGATCCGCCGGGTTGATTTTGCCGGGATCGCAACGCACCGAGCGCGCGCCCAGCTCGTGACCGATATCGATCCACTTCCGGCACGCGGAAATAATCTTTTCCCGCAGCTTGGCGTCAGGATCGGAGAGGCCGCCGCCCTGGTCCAATTCCGGAATGTCCACTGGTATATTCACCAGGTGCGAGTGCGCGCGCTCGAGCCGCGCCTTCAGGTCGCGGATATAGGAAGCCTCGGGCGAAATATGCGGCGCCACGATCTCCATCTGGTGGACGTGGTAGTGATCCGCAATCATGTCCGGGAAATCCCGGGCGTCCCACGGCTTTCCCGCGAGCGGCGGAGCATTGTCATCGCGTGTGGTGCTGAAGAAATTGTGGAAGCTCCAGGTGGAGATGCCGATGCGGGCAGATGGCGATTCCTGCTGCGTGGCGCCACGCAGAAAAG
>DATJVT010000411.1:0-9576 GCA_035501695.1 Terriglobia bacterium
CGTCGCGAGCCCTCCAGCCAGAAGCCGCGCAGAAATCCAATCTCGCCCACGGCGCCGGCCATGTAGGCGGAAAGCCGCGCCCCCGCGGCCAGCACCAGGACGATTTGGCCGGCTCCCGCGTGCGGGCGGGAGGCGACGAATATCACGGCGGCCACGTAAGCCGCTCCGAAGACGGCCCATGCCACTGAGCGCCACAAGGCGGTGCCCCAGCGTCCGGACGCCACCGGCCCATACCACTTTTGCCACGTCTCGCGCCGCAGTCCCACCAGGAGATCGCCAATGCGCGCGACGCGCACCTCTTTGCCCGGCGCCGCGGTGGTGGCCGTCATGAACAGGTGCCGTGCCAGGCGGTTGGCGGAGGCGACGCTCTCTTCGATGGCCTGCTCAACTCCCGGACGCCACGTGGAGGTCAGCACCGTGGGTAACGCAAAGAACGCCAGCAGCGCCAAAGCGGGGTGAACCGAGACCAGCAAGGCCAGAGTCACGCCCAGCCGCAGGACCCATCCGCACGTCGAGAACATCGACATGTACATGTGGTCGAGCACGAAAACCTGGTCGCGCAGCATGGCCAGCCGATCCAGGTACTCCGGGCGTTCGTGGTGGGCGATAACCGCGACGGAAGCCTGGAGCCGGGCCACGTGCGATTCCAGCGCCACCGCCACCCGGTCGCGAAAGCGTCGCTGGGTGCGATCGCTCATCACCCGGAGAAACCAGGTCGCCACCACGGAAACGCCGAGGCCGAGGGCGGCCCCCTGCACCAGATGCGTTCTATGCTGGACCACGCCATCCGCCAGCAGCTTCATCCACAGGGCCAACAGCGCATCGGGCAATGCCGCCAGCAGGGCCAGGGCGAAAGAAACTCCCAGCAAGCGCGGCTCCGCCTGATGCGCGCGCCGGAGCGCTCGCCACATGGAGGGAAGGCCGGGGGGCAGGCGGTCAGGCGAGGGCATCGAGTTCGACTCCCTCCTCTTCCTCACCACCGAAGCGTGAAGCCTGGAGGTCGAACATGGTGCGGTAGCGACCGCCGGCTGCCATCAACTCGTCGTGCGTTCCCAGCTCGACAACCCGGCCGTGCTCGATAACGCAAATTCGGTCGGCATGGCGCACCGTCGAAAACCGGTGCGAAATGAGGATTGTGGTGGCTCGCCGCGTGGCTGTCAGGATGCGCTCGAATATTTCCGCTTCCCCTCGCACATCGAGTTGGGCCGTCGGTTCGTCCAGCAGGACGAGCCCGGCGCCCCGCTTGACCGCGCAAAGCGCGCGCGCCAGGGCAACCCGTTGCCACTGACCTCCCGAAAGATCCGTACCGCCTTCATAAGCGCGGGAAAGCACCGTATCCAAGCCGGCCAGATGCTCCGCGCCGGCTTCGGCGAGCGCGGCCAGAATCACGGGGTCGGGAGCCCCGGACAGCGCAACATTGTCCCGCAACGGTAATTCGAAGCGAGTGAAGTCCTGGAACACCGCCGCGAGGCGCTCCCGCCAGCCCTCCAGATCAAGCTGACGGAGGTCCACACCGTCGACTTCAATGAACCCTTCCTGAGGATCGTACAGCCGGCATAACAGCTTCGCGAGAGTGGTTTTGCCTGCGCCATTCTGCCCCACGATAGCGAGGGATGACCCGGCGGGAATCGTCAAGTCAAAGTCATCGAGCACCGGCTGGGAGGTGGAAGGATAAGAAAAGCGGACGTGATGAAAGCGGATTTGCCGCGCCGGCATTCCGGCGGCCCCGTGTGAACCGCGGACAAGGGCTCCTTCCGGCCCCATGGCGGTTCCCAGACGCAGCACTGCGCCCACCGGCGCCGCGGCACCGTCGAGCGCCCACGACAAGCCGCCGAAGGCAATGGTGCTGGCACTCAGCGCGGCGGTGGCAAAGGTGACCACGCGCCCCAGGTCCAGCCGCCCGGCCACGAGGTCCTGCGCCATCATCCAGAACACCAGAACGTTGCCCCCGAGCACGATCAGCAGACTCCACAGGACCGGGCGCTCGCGCAGGCGGGTGGCTTCCCACTGAAGATCAAGCACGCGCCGGCGGGCGGAGCTGAACCGGTTGACCACCCAACCCGCCAGGCCGAACAGCCGCACTTCCTTCGCCGCCGGAGGGTCCACCGCGAGGCGATAGGCATAATCCGCCTGGCGCTGCGCCGCGCGCACTTCCTCCGTGTTGCGATCCTTCCAGATCGCGCTCTCGCGCAGCAGCCAGTGGGTGCTCAACCACGCTGCGCCCAGCACCAACGGCGCCCACCAGGAGTAGCCCGCCAGAATCGCGGTCGCGGCCAGTCCGCCTACCAACTCCACCACGCCCGATGCGATGAAGTCCATGGAGATGGAGAGCGGCGGCCCGGTGATGGCGAGATCGAAATCGCGCGCCATGGCCAGGTCGGTCGTGAGGCGGGGATCCTCCAGGTGGCCTATGCCGGGAGGACGGACGCATGCAGTGGTGAGCTGGTCATAGAGCCAGCCGGAGGTTTGACTGCCCAGGTTCATGCTGATCACCTGATGCAACGGCGCCAGCACCTGGAGCAAGAAGAACAGGATGCCGACCAGGGCCAGAGGCGTGGCAAGGGAGGAGCTTCGCGTTATGGCGCCCACCAGCAAGCCCATGGCAACCGCGAAGCAGGCGGGCAGCAGTCCCCGCAGGAGGAGCACCCCCCACCATGCCAAAGCGAGCGCGCGGTTGGCCTTCGGTAGTACGCCAAAGAACTTCCACTCCGGGCGCGCTTTGAGTTTTCTGATCATGCTTAATGCCTGGCGACAGTTCGCCCACCGGCAACGAAAAGCAGGCTCGGCCTCGTGGCTCTCCTCCAGTAAAGGCTTGCCCTGCGCTCCGTCCAGTGCGAGTCTCGAACCCGATTGCTTCAGCCCTGTGCTCCAATTATTTTACCAGCGTCCGTTCTGAGGGCGTAGTGATTACTTTTCGCATTATCAGCCCGGCGTTGGCCGCCAGCGAACTGGCGGAAGGCAAAGCGGCAGCTCCGCCAAGCGCCTCTCGGCACGCGGCTCCGCGGCCGAACTCCAAAGCGTTGCGCGCAGGGATTCGGTTGACACTTTGTCGCCTGCGGCGGCGTGCTTGAAAAACCCATTTCCTACCCGCAGGAAATTTGGACCGGAATTTGTAAAATCTTTTCCTACCGGTAGGAAAACGGGCAAGAATTCGCTTGACAAGATATCTGGGCTCTACGCTAGTCTGGAGGGGTGAAAGGGCGGGTGCAGGGACGGCAGGGGGCTGGCGGCCATGCGCTGGCCCGGAGTCGCCCGACCCGAGGGAGCGCGGAAAGCATTTCTCACCGGGGCCACTGAGTCCGGACGCAGAGATCACCGATATGTTCATGACGATTAAGCACTTCGATACCAAGCACAGCGGGGAGCGCAAGCAGGTGGCGAGATCCGACTATATTAATGAAAAGACAAGTGGATATGGGAATAATCGGGCAATAAGCCCGCCCGTGCTATGTTTCAAGCGATTGAAAAAAAGCCAGTTAGAACTCGGAGAAAGAGCCCCCGCACCCCAAAAAGATGTTAAAAATGAAGGATGAACCGACTATGTGCATGAAAACACAGGTTATGGCGACATAATGTCAGTCACGAAAATGACTTTTCCACAGGGTTTTTACGCCTCAAGCACGGGGTTTTGGGCTGAATAAGCCGAGTTTCTGTAGGTTCAGATTCCCAGATGGCGGGGGCGAGGCGTTCACTTGGGCCCTTTCAATCTTATGAGGAGATGCGATGAAAACGCTGAACCATGTCTTACCGGAACGTCCGGGTGCGCGTGCTGAAGGACCTGGAGTAATGGCATCCGGGAGACAGATTGCGGAGGAGTGGCCCATTGACAACGTGTTTTCATAATGTGATAATCCCCCTGCAAGAGCGCAAGTCTGCCTGGCGACATAGAGATTGCGGCATCATCAAGCCTTCTGCGAGGATCTATGGCCACCACCACAAATCACATCCAGAGAGCGGCGACGCTTTCGAAGGAGTTGCTTCTGGGTGCCTACCGAACGATGTACACGTCGCGGCGTGTAGATGACAAAGAGATCCAGCTCAAGCGGCAGAATCGGGCCTATTTTCAGATCAACGGGGTGGGGCACGAATGTATTGGCGTGGCCGTGGCCCTTCACCTGCGAGCGGGCTATGACTGGTTCTATCCCTATTATCGCGACCGTGCCTTCTGTCTGCAAATCGGGACAACGCCCCATGAGATGCTGCTCGCTTCCGTGGGAGCGAAGGACGACCCGGCATGTGGCGGGCGGCAGATGCCTTCGCACTGGGGGTCGAAGAAGCTGCACATCATCACCGGATCCAGCCCAACGGGCACGCGCATCCTGCACGCGGTAGGCTCTGCCGACGCCACCCGCTACTTCTCGCGCGTGCGGGAGGCGGCGGAACTCGCCTCCAGTTTTCACGAGGATGAGATTGCATACATCTCGCTGGGCGACGGCGCTTCCAGCGAGGGCGAATTCTGGGAGTCCCTGAATTGGGCCTGCGGCCGCAAGTTGCCCGTCCTCTACGTGGTGCAGGATAATGGCTACGCCATCTCCGTGCCGGTTGACGTGCAAACCGCCGGGGGCAGGATTTCCGGCCTGGTGCGCAGCTTTCCCAACCTGCTGACGCTGGAATGCGATGGCACGGATTTTCCCGAGAGTTATGAGAGCGCGGCGAAGGCGGTGGAATACGTCAGAGATCGAAGAGGCCCGGCGCTGATCCATGCCCACGTGGTGCGTCCGTATTCCCATTCCCTCTCCGACGACGAACGGCTCTATAAGCCGGAGGATGTCCGGCAGGAGGAGGCCACGCGCGACCCTGTGACGCGCCTCGCCCGCCTTCTGGCAGGGGAAAAGGGAGTCACCGAAAAGGAGTTCAAGGAGATTACCGCAGCGATCGACCACCAGGTTCGTCACGCCGCCGACCTCGCATTGGAGGCTGAAACTGCTCATCCTGAGGATGTCCTGCATTACGTTTACTCTCCTGCTGTGGATCCCACCTCCGAACAGTTCGATCATCCACCCAAATTTCACGGCGAGCCCAAGACGATGGTGGACCTCATCAACGTGTGCCTGCGGGATGAGATGTCCCGCGACCCGCGCGTTTTGGTGTTCGGTGAGGACGTGGCAGACTGCAGCCATGAAGACGATCTGGCGAAGGTGAAAGGGAAGGGCGGGGTGTTCAAGGTCACGCACGGCTTGCAGAGGCAGTTTGGTGGCGCGCGCTGCTACAACTCCACGCTCGCCGAGGCGGGCATCGTGGGCCGCGCCGTGGGCATGGCGATCCGGGGCCTGAAGCCGGTGGTGGAAATCCAGTTCTTCGATTACATCTGGCCGGCCATGATGCAGATTCGGGATGAGCTGTCCAACCTTCGCTGGCGGTCGAACAATGCCTTCGCGTGCCCCGTCGTCATCCGCGTGCCGATTGGTGGCTACTTGTCCGGGGGAGCCATCTACCACAGCCAGTCGGGCGAGTCGATTTTCACCCACCTGCCGGGGCTGCGCGTGGTCATGCCGTCCACGGGGCTTGACGCCAACGGCTTGCTGCGCACGGCAATCCGCTGCGACGACCCGGTGCTGTTCCTTGAGCCCAAGCACCTGTATCGTCAAACCCATAATCGCGCGCCCTACCCGGGACCGGATTACATGATCCCTTTCGGCAAAGCCAAATTGGTGCGCGAGGGGACGTCCGTTACCATCGTGACCTACGGTTCACTGGTGATCCGCGCCGTGCAGGCGGCGAAGGTCCTGGAGAAGGAAGGCTTTCAGCCTGAGATTCTGGATTTGCGCTCGCTCAATCCCTACGATTGGGACCTGATTTCAGCTTCGGTCAAGAAAACCAACCGCGTGATGGTCTTGCACGAAGATTGCCTTTCCTGGGGGTACGGCGCGGAAATAGCCGCCCGCATTGGCGATGAGCTCTTTCCTTTTCTTGACGCCCCGGTCCGCCGCTTGGGGGGCAAGGATTGCTTTGTCCCCTATCACCCTGCGCAGGAAGACGTCGTGCTGCCTCAACCCCATGACGTGGTTGAGGCGGTAAGAGCGCTGGTGGCGTACTAACACGGGGTACGGGAGACGGGCTAGGGGATTCGGGACCCGGCCGCGGGCGCCCACTTGCGGCAAGGGAAACGGCATGATTAAGCACCGGAAATCTCGATCTCCAGCGGGTACCTAATCCCCTACCCCGTATCGCGTAGCCCGTATCCCGTCCCGTTCATCCGATCCCCAAATCGTCAATCTTTTCCAATGGCGTCCCGCACTTCCGGCAGATGACGGCACCGCAATCGCCACAAACCAGAGGCTCGGTCACTTCCAATCCGCAGTCAGGACAATAGAGGGGCTCTCGCTCGCTCTTTTCCGGCTTCGCCATTGAATTCTCCTGAGGCATCATCCCACAGAATCGGCATGTCGCCAATCGTCCGCTCGCGGAGCTTGGGTATGGGGAGTAGGGGGCCACATGCTTATCAATGGCCGACTCGGATGGCGCCATTGGGTAACCGGGAGTTAGAGAGATTCAGACCTGCGCTAGCCCTTGCACCATCGGGCTTTTTGGCCCGGCACTTGCCGCCCTCAAGGGCGGCGCTTCGTTCAAATTAGGACACTACCCTCATTCTATTTATTTGACTTTTGGCAATTTTGAGAGTAGTATTGAGTGTTTGTCGGCCGACCATTTGTAGTCATAACCTCCGAGGAGTCCCATGAATCTTATGCAGTTTCAGATAGGCGACAAAGTTGTCTATCCTAATCAAGGTGTGGGTATCGTCGAGCAGATTTCTACTCGCAATCTCACCGGACAGCCAGAAATGTTTTATTTACTTAAGCTTAGCTCAACCAGCATGCGTGTGATGGTGCCTTTGAGCAGTGTGGCCAACGTGGGCCTGCGCCGCGTCACCAAGAACAGCGAGATCGGCAACATCCTTGAATACCTGCAGAAGGGCCATTGCAAGTCCGCCGGGGACTGGAAAGGCCGATTCAAGGAGAACTCCGAGAAGATGCGGAATGGCTCCCTGATGGAAGTGGCCGAGGTATTGAAGACTCTCATCATTCTCAACCAGGCGAAGCCCCTGTCCTTCCGCGAGAAGAAGATGCTGGACCGCTCCTGGCAACTACTGGTGGATGAGATTGCTGTGGCGCGCGGGTTGGCGAAAGAGGCGGTTGAATCGGGACTGGTCAAATCCCTCTCGAAGGTCAACCTGAAAGCCCCGCTTCCCAGCTAAAGCGCCGGGTTTACGGCAGACGAGGTACGGCACATGGGTTCACCAGTGGCAACCCTCCGTGCATTCTGACAAATCACCCTGTATTGTTTCGTCTGTACCTCACACAGCTCAAAGAAGCGTAGGTATATCGGGCTGAACTCTAAACCCACGTTGTAGCCCCATCCCACTTTCCGTACCCCGTATCCCGCAGTCCATGCCATGCGACATGGTTCTCCACAGGTTTTCCACAAGATTTTGTCGGTCCTGATACGGCGACCACAATAGGTTGTGTATTTCCCTCTTGACAAACCCCACCCACCAGAGTTAGATTCGCCCCTGCCGTTGCGGTGCCGGATTCCGCCCGGAGGGGGGCATAACCGGCAGCGGGGAGCATAATCCAGCTCAGCCATCCGCTGTAACCAGGCCGCACCAGCGACAAATCACGTAGGGGTGACCCCCACTATTCTGGAGGAGTGTTATGTCAGAGAGGGACACTGTGTCGACTGAAACCAAGACCTGGACCCCTGGCGCGGAAGTATCGACCAAGCGTGGCATTCCGGTGAAACGACTCTTCACCAAGCCGGGCAGCCACCCCTTCGACGAGCTGGAGTGGGAGCTGCGGACGGCCTCCATCCAGAACGAGAAGGGCAAGGTCATCTTCGAGCAACGTAATGTGGAAATCCCCAAGGACTGGACACAGACCGCTACCAACATTGTCGCGTCGAAGTACTTCCATGGCAAGTTGGGAACGCCGGAGCGCGAAACGAGCGTGCGGCAGCTCATCAGCCGGGTGGCTGACACCATCGCCAACTGGGGCGCGGAAGGCGGATACTTCCGCACGGAAGAAGATGCCAAGAACTTCCACGATGAGTTGACGCACATTCTGGTCCGGCAGAAGGCGGTGTTTAATTCCCCCGTCTGGTTCAATTGCGGCCTATGGCACAAGTATCACCGCACTTCCAACGGCAGCGGGTGGTATTGGGATGCCGCAGCGAGCGACGTCAAAAAGGAGTCCGAAGCCTACCGCCACCCGCAGTGCTCGGCCTGCTTCATCAATTCGGTGCAAGACAACCTGGAAAGCATCCTGAATCTGGCCAAGGTGGAAGGGATGCTCTTCAAATGGGGATCGGGAACGGGGACGAACCTTTCGCCCCTCCGATCCTCCGTGGAGGCCCTGTCGGGCGGCGGCGTAGCCTCTGGCCCGCTTTCGTTCATGAAGGGCTACGACGCCTTCGCCGGCGTCATCAAGTCCGGCGGCAAAACGCGCCGCGCCGCCAAGATGGTCATCCTGAACATCGACCACCCCGACATCGAGGAGTTCATCGAGTGCAAGGCCAAGGAGGAGCGCAAGGCCTGGGCGCTGGTGGACGCGGGGTACGACCCGGCCATCGACGGCGAGGCTTACAGCTCCATCTTCTTCCAGAATGCCAACAACAGCGTGCGCGTCAGCGACGAGTTCATGAAGGCCGTAGTGGATGACAAGGACTGGACCACGCGACACATCAGCACCGGCGAGACGGCCAGGACCTATCGCGCCCGCGAACTGATGAAGAAGATCGCCGACGCGGCGTGGCAGTGCGGCGACCCGGGCATTCAGTTCGACTCCACGGTCAACAAGTGGCACACCTGCAAGGCCACGGCGCCCATCCATGCCTCCAACCCCTGCAGCGAATACATGTTCCTGGATGACTCGGCGTGCAACCTGGCATCCATCAATCTGATGAAGTTCCTCACCCCCGACGGCAAATTCGATGTCGAGTCCTTCAAGCACGTCGTGGACATCATGATTACGGCGCAGGAAATCCTGGTGGACAATGCCAGCTACCCCACGGACCGGATCGCGCGGAACTCGCACGATTTCCGCCCGCTGGGTCTGGGTTACGCCAACCTGGGCGCCTTGCTGATGGCCAACGGCCTGCCCTATGACTCGGACGGCGGCCGCGACTACTCGGCGGCCATCACCGCCCTGATGCACGGGGAGGCTTACCTTCAATCCTCCCGGATAGCGGGGGAACTGGAGCCCTTCCCGGGTTTCCCGGTCAATCGCGACTCTTTCCTGGGCGTCATTTCCATGCACCGGCAATCGCTCCAGCACATCAACGCGCGCAACGTTCCCGAAAACCTGTGGGAGGCGGCCAGGAAAACCTGGGACGAGTGCCTGGCCAGCGGCATGAAATACGGCTACCGCAACGCCCAAGTCACCGTGCTGGCGCCCACGGGCACGATCGGATTCATGATGGACTGCGACACCACGGGTATTGAACCGGACCTGGCCCTGGTGAAGTACAAGAAACTGGTGGGCGGCGGGCTGATCAAGATCGTCAACAACATGGTGCCGACGGCCCTCCTGCGGCTCGGCTACAACGAGCAGCAAGCCTCCGAAATTGTCAACTACATCGACC